>CAZEOK010000074.1:0-15229 GCA_964513745.1 uncultured bacterium | reverse complement strand
TGACGAAAACGTCACGAACGGTGTCCTGAAGCAAGCAAAACACAAGCAAATCCGGTCAGTTACAGATCCACACCCGGTTCGGATTGACGCGCTGCACCTCCTGCGCCAGCGTGCATTCCATGAACCTCAATCGAATCTGGATCTGCGCCGGCATCGTCGCCGCAGCCTTCAGCCTCGGCGTGCCGGCCCGAGCGGCGGGCGTGCCGGGCGCCATCCCACAGCAGGGGCGCCTGTATGATGCGAAGACCGGCCAGCCGATCGACGGCGAGCTGGAGCTGGAGTTCCGGATCTACGAGAGCAAGATCGCGTCGTCGCCCCTGTGGCTGGAGCTGCACAAGGTCGCCTTGCAGGACGGCTACTTCAGCGTCTCTCTCGGCTCCCTGGTGAAGCTGCCCGCCGACCTCTTCGACGGCTCGACGCGCTACCTCGGCATCGTGGTCGGCGACGACCCGGAGATGACCCCCCGCGCCGCGATCGAGTCAGTCCCCTACGCGCTCGTGGCCGCCAACGCCGTCGGCGACATCACGCCGAGCTCCGTCAGCATCCCCGACCACGGCACGGTCATCGACAGCGAGGGCAAGTGGGTCGGCGATCCGACCGGGCTGACCGGCCCCCAGGGCCCCAAGGGCGACGCCGGCCCGCCCGGCGCCCAAGGGCCCGCGGGGCCCAAGGGTGACGCGGGCCCGGCCGGCCCGCAGGGCCCGAAGGGCGACACCGGCCCGGCCGGCCCGCAGGGCCCCAAGGGCGACGCCGGGCCGGCCGGCCCGCAGGGGCCCCAGGGCCCCGCCGGCGCGTCGCCCTGGAAGCTCAGCGGCAACGACACGTACTACGACGCCGGCAAGGTCGGCATCGGGACGGCGGCGCCAAATCAGAAGCTCGAGGTCTATGGCGACAACGCCCGAATCAAGATCTCCTCCCCGACCTCGGACACCTCGGCCTATTTGCACTTTTTGTCCTACGGGAATGACGGCTGGTTCCAAGCGCTGCGAGATCCCACCGGTCTCTCGCTCCGACTCATTCAGGAGGGAAGCGACGGAAGCGGCATTGTCGAAAGAGTTCGATTCACGGGAACCGGCAAGGTCGGCATCGGGACGCCGAGCCCCGATGCTACGCTCACCGTGGCCGGCCCTAAGAACGTCGACGGCAAGGTCCCGCCTAACCTTCACGTTGGTGACGGCTTCATGGTGGTGGGCGTGTCGCTCGCCAATATGGTGAACAACACCTGGTACAGCGTGGCCAGGCACGACGTTCACGGCTCGCATTTCTTCGTTGCCAGCTTCGGCAGCGACACCGGGGGAACGCACCGGTTCCACCGGCTCGGCTACGCCACCGGCTGGCCGAATGCGACCATTGCCGCATTCGGCAACGACAGCGTCATGGGGACGAATCCCGGCCTGGAGATGCAGGTCAGCGGCGCGAAGCTACAGGTCAGGAGAACCAACGCCTCGTATCCGGACACGCACGGCTTCGATATCTCGATGTGGGGGAATGCTATGAGGACCGACCCGTAGGGAACGCCCGCTCGGGCGCTTGCCCCTCAACGCGGCCGCCCCTGCGCCACCCAGCTCTCGACGAGCTGGATCTCTTCCGGCGGGAGCGGCGGCAGGTACGCGGGCATGCCCCGGATCTCCGCGCTCGGCCTGCCCGCCAGCTCGGCGTGGCGGGCGAGCAGCGCGCCCACCATCCGCGGCGTGCCGTCGGCGAGAAGCTCGAACAGGCTGCGGCGGTTGCCCTGGTCGTCGAGCCGGCCGGCCATGGTGCTCTTGTGGTCCTGGAAGCTTACCCCGCGCGGGATGTAGCCGAGCCCGCCGGTGTTGCCGATGCCGCCGTCGCCGAGCGAGACGTCCGGCTCGGAGTGGCAGTGCCGGCAGGTCACGGCCAGGATCTTCTCGCCGAGCTCGCCATAGCCCACGCGGCGCTTCAAGACCGCCATCCGCGGCGGGATCCGGTGGGGCTCCAGCGGCTGGGCGCGCGCCGTCAGGATGTAGGAGACGACGTCGCGCCGCTCGGTTGCGTCCAGGGGCATCTGCGGCATCAAGGTGTCCTTCTTGACCTTCAGCGGTTCTCGGATCCAGGCCATGAGCGCAGCCGCGGTAGAGCGCTCGCGCGTGAAGCGGTGATCCGGGGCGATGAGCACGGCGTCGCGCGTCTCATCCCGGCCCCCGTACTTCTCGGTCGAGCCGGCGAGAGGTGGCACGCCGGTGAAGCGGTGGCAGGCCCCGCACTGCTGCTCGTCCATGAGGCGGCGGCCCCGGGCCGGATCGGCCCCGGCGAGCGACGCCGGCTCGGGCGGCCGAGCCTTGCTCGTCAGGTGGGCCGCGAGATCGCGCGCCTCCTGGCGCGTGACGAGCAGCCGCGGCATCGTCGGAATCAGGCCCAGGCGCACGTCCTGCGGCTCGAAGATGGAGCGCTCCAGCCACTCGGGACGCATGCGCTGCTCGAAACCTGGTAGGTATGGGTAGGAGTAGGTAGGATATGGTGCGCTAATGTAGTTGCCGCCTTCCAACCTGTTCCCCCTCGCCCCCTTTCGGTTCTTCTACACGCCAGCGGCGTGTCGATCGGCCTCGAGGACCCCGACATCCCGGAGAGCCGCAAGCGCGTCATCATCTCGGTGGTCGAGCGCGGCTCGCAGTACGTCGAGACCCGCGCGGGCTTCTCCACGGGCGAGGGCTTCCGCGTCGGCTTCGAGTACGGCCACCGCAACGTCGCCGGTCAGGCCATTGCGCTGACGGTGCGGCTGGAGCTGGGCCTGCTGCCCGATCTGCTCATCCTCGACCAGGACGTACGCGAAAACTACGGCGAGCTTACCTTGGGGCAGCGCCTGGAGAGGCGCAACAGCGGCAGCCTGCGCTTCCCCGAGATCGGCCTGGGCCCGCTGGTGAGCCTCACCGTCGACGGCATCGATCTGCGCGACAACCATCGCGACTTCGGCCAGACCAAGGAAGCGCTCTTGCCCACCTTGGGCTACCGGCCCTGGCGCGATCTGAGCGCGCAGCTCGGCGCCTCGGTGGAGCTAAACGACGTGCAGCTCTTTGCCGCCAAGAATGTCGCCGACGCCATTCAACGGAACCCCGCCCTGGCGAGCCTGCTGCGCGTGCCCGACGGCCGGACCATCGCCCTGGGCCAGCGCCTGGCCGCCACCTGGGACCGGCGCGACAACGCCTTCGCCGCCACCAGCGGCACGCTGCTCGCGAGCGGCATCGAGCACGTCAGTGCCTTCCCCTCCGACGAGAAGACCACCATTCAGAGCGAGTTCCTGCGCTTCACCGCCAAGGCCGGCGGCTACCTGCGCCTGAGCTCGTCCGGCGCGGCCCTGGCCCTGAGCGTGTCGGCGGGCTACAACTTGCAGCTCACGAGCACGAGCCAGACCTACCCCGACCGGCTCTTCTACTTGGGCGGCGTGGATAGCGGGGCTTCCTGCTCGACTCGGTCGTGCCCGAGGACCTCGCCCAGAAGATCCTGAGCGGCGAGACGGTGCGCGAAGACGGGCAGGAGCGGCCGCTCGACGCCAGCGACGTCCCCGTGCGCGGCGGCAACCTCTTCGTCTGCCCCCGGATCGAGCTGCGCGCGCCTCTGACCGACACCTTCGGCCTGGGCCTGTTCCTCGACACGGGCAACGTCTGGTCGAGCGAGGACTCGATCGGGACGCCGATGGATCTGCTGCGGCTGCGCTACGCCGCCGGGGCGGGCCTGCGCCTGGCCACGCCCATCGGTCCCTTGGCCTTCGACTACGGCTTCAACCTGATCCGCCGCCCCTGGGAAGACCTCGGCGCGCTGCACTTCTCGGTGGGGGTGTTTTGACTCACCGAGCTACTGGCACTGGGCGGGGTTGGGCTTGCACGAGGCGCGACCGCCCGCGACCAGGCAGTACTTCCCCTGGCAGTCGGCATCCGAGCGGCAGCCGTCGGACGGGTAGTAGACGCAGTACAGGCCCACGGGCCGGTCGCAGGTGGTCTTGGTCACCGGCGCGCAGATCCCGCCCGGCTCTGCCTTGCAGTCGCTGTCGAGCTTGCACGGGGCCTCGACGCAGCTCGCCATGGGTCGTCCCATGGTCCCGCCGGGGATGCAGACCATGATGTCTCCCTGCGCGTTGCAGTCGGCGTCCTTGCTGCACGCGTCGGCCACGCAGTGGTTCACGTCCACGGTTTCGCCACAGCACAAGGGCTTCGGGTCGCCCTTGAAGCACTTGGCGCCCTTGTCAGGGCAGTCCTTACTCGCGCAGCACTCGTTCGGGCCCGGCGGGCTGCAGGCGTTGGCCTCGGGCCAGGGCTTGGTGCACACCCGGAAGCCGCACTTGGTCAGCTCCACGCAGCTCGAGGCCGGGCAGTCGCTGTGGTCCTTGCAGTCCCCGGAGTTGGGCGCGCAAGCCACGACGTCGGGCCCCGCGTCCCCAGGAACGTCGGGACCGGCGCCGGCAGCCCCGGTGCCTGCAGCCCCCGCGCCTGCTCCACCGCCGGCCGCTCCGCCGGCGCCCGCGGCCGCGGCACCATGCGCCCCGGTCCCGCCGGCGGCCCCGCCGGCGCTGCTCGGCACGGAGCTCGTAGCCCCCGCCGGCCGGTAGTCCTCCCACGGGTGGCTGCACGCCCCGAGCGCGAGCGCGAGCGCCGCGCCCGCCGCCGCTGCCCGCGCCAGCTTCTGCTCAGCGCCGCTACGCATGCCGCTCACCAACACCAGCAGAGTAGCACGGCTCGCAGGGCCGGCGCATCATCCTTCCATGATGGCCATGATGGCCGCCGACCCCGGTTGACGGGCGCGACCATCGGGCGCTATCCTGTTCGCCCGTTCAGCCATGCCGCGCGCGGCCAAGACCAACACTCGCCCGATCGCAGTCGACCTGTTCTCCGGAGCGGGGGGGATGTCGCTCGGCTTCGAGCAGGCTGGCTTCGACGTGATGCTGGCCGTCGACTACGACCCGTACCACGTGTCGGCGCATGCCAGGAACTTCCCCTACGGCGAGGTGATTCACGGATCCGTGGCCGACCTGTCGGGGCAGGACATCCTCGACAAGGTGGGCGACACCGTCCACGTGATCTTCGGCGGTCCTCCTTGCCAGGGCTTCAGCCACATGGGCCTCCGTGATATCCTCGATCCGCGCAGCACGCTGGTTGCGCAGTTCGCTCGGATCGTCGCCGAGGTCCGCCCCATCGCGTTCGTGATGGAGAACGTGCCCGGGATGCAGACGGGCAGGACCGCCGCCATCTTCCAGGATGCCATCGAGAGGTTTCGCGCTGCCGGATATGCGATCGCATGGCCCCCGCAGAGGCTCAATGCAAAGAACTTCGGAGTGCCCCAGGACAGGGAGCGGCTCTTCGTGATCGGTACCCGCGAGGAACTGGGCATCATCGTCCCCTACCCCGCCGGCCGCTGCGAAGGCCAACCCGGCCGCCCGACGGTGCTCGAGACGCTGGCCGACCTGCCAGTTCCGGCAGAATCCGGCGACAGTCAGCCCTACCCGCCGCTTCGCGCGGATGCGAGCGAGTATGCGCGCGTCGCGCGGGGTCTGAGCCCCGATCCGTCGGACAGGTCGCGCGAACGAGCGTGGGACAAGAACATCTGCACGGGGTGCGCGAAGGTTGTCCACTCGCCGGAGACGACCGCTCTCTACGCGGCCACGCCGCCCGGTCAGATGGTGCCCGGACACAAGCTCCCCCGGCTGTCGCCGGGCGGCGTGTGCCCGACGCTTCGCGCCGGCAGCAACTCGGAGCGGGGCTCCCACACGGCGCCGAGGCCCGTCCATCCCATCCGCCCTACGTGCATCACCGTCCGCGAGGCGGCGCGCTTGCACGGATATCCGGATTGGTTCGTCTTTTTCCCGGGCAAGTGGCACGCCTACCAGCAGATTGGCAATTCCGTCTGTCCTCCCGTCGCACGCGCCGTGGGGGCCGAGATCGTCCGCGCCCTCGGTCTCGCCGCCAAGAAGCCGAAGGGCGCGCCGGTGGCCCTGAGCGGCACGTTCGACGTGCCCGCCAAGGGGACGCACTACCGCCGCATCGTGCAGATGGAGGAGTACCCGAAGGTCCTCGCAGAGCTGCTCGCGACTTGCGGATCCAGCGTCGGCACCGTGATCGACAGAAAGCAGGTCGAGGCCGCCTACGCCAAGACGGGTGCCGTGATGCCTCGCATCCGTCCCGAGCAGTTCTTTAGCGCCCTCGCGCGCAGCCGGAACGTCAACCGCCTCCTCAAGCCCTTCCACGACCACGGCGTGACCCTGGCGCTGCACGGGGAAGGCGGAGACTCGGCGCAGGTCGTGCCGCTGGACACACCGGCCTCGATCGGAGACAAGGACGCCATCAACGTAGCCAGTGCTTCGTTGCTCGATGCGGTCGTCTACGGCGAAGTGACCGTCGACAACGACGGCGGCGCGCCCATCAGCCTCCAAGTGCTCGCCGACGGACGACTCATCGGCCTTCTGGCAGGAGAACACTGGAAGGCCCTTCGTCCCGACGGCAGCCTGTTCTGGGACGACCGACGGCGGTTCTCCGCGGCGCTCGCGCAGAAGGGACAGAAGCACGAGCGAGTCGTCGTCACCACGTGCGTGGGACACCAGCTGCCGCCGCGGCGGCGACTCGCGGATGCCATGGTGCAGAACGGGTGCCACCGCGCCCTGATCGCTGCACGACTGACCCGGGAGCACATCTTCCTCGCGAGCTTCGGCCTGGAGAACGGTCAGGCTATCGAGCGACATCGTGTGGTCATTCGCATGGCGACCCGCTCTACCGATCGGCTCGCCACTGGGTAGCAAGCAGACGCCTCCACGGTGCCGACATGCCGACCAGCACGGATGCAGGCATCAGGTACACGCCCGGAACGAAGCAGAAGGTCCTCGTCGTCGCCGAGCGCCTCGATCGGGTGTACGGCTCGCCTCGGCTGGAAAACCCGTTCGACCCAGTCGACGACCTCATCTTCATCCTGCTCTCTGGCCGCACGGGCCCCGAGGCGTGCGTCGCCACATTCCATGCCCTGAAGGCGAAGTACGAAGCGTGGGATGCCCTGGCGCGGGAGGGTGACAGTCCAGCCCTTCGGGCCATCATGCGCGGCGCGGGGTTGTCGCAGCGACGGTCGACGTACCTCGCCGCGCTGCTACGCAGGTTGATAGGCGATTTCGGCACGGTAACGCTCGATCCGCTGCGCTCGATGTCGGCCGAGCGAGCTGAGGAGTACCTCGTGGGCCTCCCCGGAGTTGGCTGCAAGACGGCGAAGTGCGTGCTCCTGTACGCGCTCGGTCGAAAGGTCTTCCCGGTGGACGCGCACGTGCGCCGAATCCTGGGCCGACTCGGCCTGATGAACCCGGCCGTGCGGCTGGAATACGCCCAGCAGGCGGTGGAGTCGCTGGTGCCGGCGAGGGTGCGCTATTCCCTGCATGTCAACCTCGTCGCGCACGGCCGAGCCGTGTGTCGTGGGAGCGTGCCGAGGTGTGCGGACTGCGCGGTTCGCGGCGTGTGCGCGTACGCCAAGAGCTCGCCGAAACGGCCGCAGCCACGATCCCGTCGCCGTTCGCGCCGCTGAGTCAGGCCACTGGCGGAGGGACGCGCGCACAATCCCGGCTCGCCGCTCCCAGAAACCAAGCGCCGCGGCGAAATCGACCTACTGCTCGCGCCGCTTCATCTCGTCGAGGTCGCCCGGCGTGATCTCGGAGGCGGGCACGAGTTTGTAGTGTCTCTCGTCGACGATCTCCACTCGCTCGTTCGCGACGGTGAGCTCGAACATGGCGATCGTGCCGTCTTCCATGAGCTGCGCCGCAATGGCTCGCGCGATCAGCTTCGAGAACTGACGCGCGCAGTACTCGATGTCCTGTTCGAGCTGGACCCGACCGATCCGGTCGCTTCCGCCCTTGGCCTGAACCGGAAGCACGTACTGCGCGCCGTTCTTGCCGATGCCGAGGTAGAGTTCGTCGATCTCGATCTGCACGCCCTCCACCTGGGTGCGCAGGTGGTTCTGGAGCGAGTACGTCGTGATGCCGGTGAAGATGTCGATGAGCCGGTTGTAACGAACCCTTGCGAGCAGCGCCTGTTCGTCACTGAGCGCATGCTGCGCGACGATCTCCGGGGTCGCGTCGGGCACCTTGATCCGGTACCGGCCGGCCTGTGGCTCGATCCTCGTGATGGGAACGAGTCGAAGCGCATAGCGGCCAGCGCGGACTCCCGAGATGATCCACTCGTTTCCTGCCGAGCACGTCTGCCGGACCGCATCGGGCAGCGCCCTTCGGTAGCGATACGTGTAGAGCACGTCTCCGAGGTTCTTCGGCACCGCCACGCGGAGGCGGTTGCCGGCGTCCCGCAGTTCCTCGCGCGCGAACTCGAACGAGCTCGCGCCCTTCCTGTAGTGCGCGAAGAAGACCGCCTCGATGATGCTGTCGTAGGCGGCGGCGCCTCTCCTGTCGGCTTTCGGCATGGACGACCCTATCTGCCGTACGCTTCGGCGGGGCGATGACGATGTCGCCGACGCCGCCGGCCGCACATCAGCGTGCGTGGTGAAGCACCTGGTGCGAGGATCGGGGGCGAGCCCGTTCGCCTCTGCGCTCGACTCGACTCGGCGTCGCCACCGCCGATGGGCGCGGCCACCTGCAGCTCCTTGATGAGCCTGGTGGAGATCTTGCCGCGCTTGGCGTCGATGGCGCCCTTCTTCTGCTCGATCGTGTGCCACTTCGAATGGCCGCCCATCGCACTTCGCTCCGGTGTGAGGCTCGACCGGAGGCCGAGCTGCAATGCAGCATAGCCGATTCCGGCTGCGGTCGGGATCATCGCCGCGTGCGCAGTACGGTACGCGCCCCGTGGCGGGCGAGCGCTAGGTCGATGATCTCCCCCACCGAGGCGCGGCCCGAGATAAGCGTTCACGCATTCTCCCAGCCGGCTCGTCAGGCGGCCGCGAGCGCGAGCGCGCCCGGAGGCCCGGCCCGGAGCGTACTCCTGTACGTGAGGAACCGGGCCGAGGACGTAAGCCGCGATCGCGGCCGACTCGGCGAGCCGCCCTTGCTGGCGCGGAAATGCCGTGAACGGGTACGGCCCGAGACCCCGTTCGCCTGCCAGATCAGCGGACGGCTACGGGGCGACGGCTACTAGTCCAACGCGAGCAGCTTCGGCGGCGGCCTGAACGGGATCCACTTCGCGGCGGCGGCGAGATCCACGCCGCCGTCGGGGTCGGGAGGTTGAACTGGCCGTAGGCGGTGTCGTTCGCGAGCGTCTGGCTGATGGACGCGAACTCCCGGAAGGACGAACGAAGGCGGTGCTGTCAGTGCGGGCGGAAGTACTCGCCGGCGCCGTCGGCCACCAAGACCCAGATGACCTGCGGTGAGGCGTGCCGACTGAAGCGGCGGGCCGCGCAGGCGCGAGCGCGGTACGCGGCGGAGATCGAGGCGGAGCGAGCGGCGTCGCGCGAGCGCAAGCGTAGCTTGCGGCGGCGAGCACGGGCAGGGCCAACGCCGCCGCGCGAGGGTCTGCCGGTCGAGGTCGTGCAGCTGATCGCGCGCGAGATGGAAGGGCTGTCGTCGCATGGGTGGCCGGGGCGAAGGGACGTCGAGGAGGCGCTGCGCCGGGTGGCGAGGAGGGCGGGGGACGCCGAAATGTCCCTCGCCGGCCTCGGGTCCGATTCCGGTGTGGTATCGCAGGGATGAGCCGGTTTTCGTGGGACAGAGGCGGCGACAGGGACGCCGGTGTCCCTCGCCGGCCTCGCGGCGCGTGAAAACACGCGCAGGCCTGTTTTCCCGGGAGAAACGAGCGCCGGAACGGCGGCCGTGTGGGACAAAACGGGCGATGTCCCTCGCCGGCCTCCTACGGGATTCGGCTGTCGTGGTGCGCAGATAGCGCCTGTCCTGTGGGCGATGTCCCTCGCCGGTCTGGTCATGATGCGGGGGATCGTGCACCGTCGTGCACGTGAGGAGCGAGGCAACGGCAAGCGTGGAGATGGCGCCAGGCGAGCTGGGCATGGCGCTGTCGGGGCTGCGGCTGTGCGCACCGGAGGCGCAGGAGCATATGCGTGTGTCGCTGTCGAAGCTCGGGCAGTTGACGGCGGTGCAGGCGTACCGCGTCGGGGCGGCGATCGAGGTGTTCGACGGGCTGAAGCGGGTGCGGGCGGCGCGCGAGCTTTCGTGGCCGACGCTGCGGGTCGAGGTGCACGCGCTGGACGCGGCCGGGGCGAAGGTACGGGTGCTTCGCTGCAACGCCAGCGCGCCGCTGTCCGAGCTCGAGGAAGCATGGCTGGTGCGCTCGCTGTACCGCGAGAACGACCTCAGCCAACCGCAGATCGCCGTGCTGCTGGGGCGGCACAAGAGCTGGGTGTGCCGCCGGCTGACGCTGGCCGAGGGGCTGTCGGAGGAACTGACCGCAAGCGTACGGCTCGGACTCGTCTCGGCGACGGCGGCGGTGGAGGTCGGCCGGTTGCAGCGCTGCAACCAGGACGAGGTGGCGCGGGTCGTGGCACGGCGGGGGCTGACGACGCGCCAGACGGGGAGCCTGGTGGACGCGCTGCTGGCGGCGCCGCCGGGCGAGTGGCCGCGGCTGCTCGATGAGGCTTCGAAGCCGCCGCCGCCGGTGCCGAAGGGCGGACCGTCGCGGCGCACGCCCGGCGAGCAACTGGTCGCCGACGCATGGGCGATGAGGCGCCTGTCGGTGCGGCTGCACGCGCGGCTGCTCGAGCGCTCGCTCGAGAGCCTCGGCGACGAGGCGTGCGCGACCGTGTCGCGGGAACTCGGCGAGCTGCGTTCGACGCTGCACGCGCTGACCCGCACCATCGAGACGCGCCTGACGGCGGCGCGGGGAGCGACGCATGCCGCCGGTTGACGAGAACACGGTCCACGACGTGGTGCTGCTCGACAGCCAGAAGATGAGCCGGCGGGCGATCGCCCGGGCGCTACGCCTCAGCCGCAACACGGTTCGGGCGATTCTGACCGAACACGTGGAGGCGAGAGGCAGGCCGCACTCGGCCCTGCCCACGCCGCCGACCCGTCGGCCGTCGAAGCTCGATCCCTTCCGGCCGCAGGTCGACGAGCTGCTTCGGACGTACCCCGACATCACGGCGCAGCGCGTCTTCGAGGTCCTGCGCGAGAAGGGCTTCGGCGGCGGATACACCGGTGTGAAGGACTTGGTGCGCCAGGTGCGTCCTCGGTCGGTCACGCCGAGCCTCGAGACGCCGCCGCGCGAGCCCGGCGACATGGCCGAGTGCGACTGGTCGCCGTACCCGGTGACCTTCACGCAGGCCCCTCCGCTCACGCTGCAGGCCTTCGGCTACACGCTGCGCTACTCGACGCGCAAGTACTACGGGTTACACGAGCGCAACGACCTCTTCGCGCTCATGGCCGGGCACGTGCACGCTTTCGAGCGCTTCGAAGGCGCGGCGCTGCACTGCAAGTACGACGGCCAGAAACCGGTACTTCTGCGCTGGGAGGGCCCCCAGCCGATCTACAACCCGCGCTTCATCGACTTCGCGACGCACTACGAGTTTCGTCCGGTCGCGTGTCGGCCGGGCTCCCCCAACGAGAAGCCCCGTGTCGAGCGCAGCTTCTGGGAGTTGACCCTGAGCTTCCTGCGCGGGCGCAGCTTCCGCGACCTCGCGGACCTGCGTGCGCAGCTCGCGCACTGGCTGGACACGATCTGCGATGCGCGGCCGCTCAAGCGCATGCGGCGCCGCACCAGGCTCGAGCTCTTCGCCGAGGAGCAGCCGCTGCTGCGGCCGTTGCCACGCCACCCCTACGACACCGCGCGTGTGCTCTACCGGCCGTGCGACATCGAGGGCTTCATCGCCTGGGACGGCAACTGGTACTCGCTGCCATACGAATACGTGACCGAGATCCTGCCGGTGCGCATCACCGAGAACGAGCTCTTCGTCTACCGGTCCGACCTGACCTGCATCGCCTGCCACCCGCTGCTGCCCCGTGGTGCGCAGCAGCGGTCGATCCTCGACGGGCACCGCCCCCGTCACGCCGACCGCGGCCCCGACCTCGATCGACTCAGGCCGGCCTTCGCGTCCTTTGACGACCGCGCCGCGGCGTTTCTCGCCGCGCTCGAGACAGCGCAACCCCGCTCGGCGGCGTATCACGCGCGCAAGATCCTCACGCTACGTGAGCGTTTCGGCACGGATGACCTGGTCCGCGCGCTGGCGCACGCGCTCGCGTACGGCGCGCTCGATCACCACTCCGTCGAACGGATCCTCGTCGCCCGCGGCACCCCGCGCCGGCTCGATGAGTACGTCGCGCACGATCTCTCGCGGCGGCTCGACCCGCCCGGCGCGTGCGCGGAACCTCGCGACCTCACGGAGTACGACGCCCTGCCCGCGCACGGCGTTTCACCCGAACCGACAGGAGCACCGCCATGTCCAGGCGAACCGACGACGCCGCCCCCCGAGACGAACTCCGAGAGCGGATCCAGCGGCACCTCAAGCGACTCGGCTTGAACGACTTCGACCTCGAAGCGCACCTGCGCTGGGCCCGCGAGGCGAAGGCCTCGGACCTGCAGAGCATCGAGCGGCTGCTGGCCGCCGCCGCCGCCTTCAAGATCGCCCGCAGCATCGAGTGGAGATTCGGCAGAAGCGGCCTGAAGGTCAAGAAGACCATGGCCGGCTTCGACTGGGATTTCCAGCCCAAGCTCGACCGGCGCGCCGTCGAGGCGCTCTTCGACCTCTCTTTCGTGGGCTGCCATGACGACGTGCTGCTCACCGGCAAGACCGGCACCGGCAAGAGCCACATCCTGCAGTCGCTCGTGCTCAAGGCGTGCGAGCACGAGCTCGCGGTCCGCTACGCCAGATGCGTGGACCTCGTCGACGACCTCTACGCCGGCCTCGCCGACGGCACCTACGAGAAGCGCATGAAGGCGTGGTGCCGCGTCCAGCTCCTGGTCATCGACGACGTCGGCCTCGGCCAGCTCAAGCGCCGCGACGACGAGCCGACGGCGGCTCACATGCTCTTCACGCTGCTCGACCGCCGCCACATGACGGCCTCGACCGCCATCACGTCCAACCTTCAGCTCTCCGCCTGGGGCAAGTACCTCGGCGACGCCACCCTCGCCGGTGCCGTCCTCGACCGCCTCGCCGCCACCGCCATCCGCATCGACATCGACGGCCCGAGCTACCGCCAGCACCTCGCCCGCCAGCGGGCCGACGCGCAGTCCCGCACCCATGAGACCCCGCGCCGCGAGGTCGTTTCGTGATTCGCCGCAAACCGCCCCTCGCTCGCCTGCCCACCCCGGACGAACTCGCGGCCTGCCCCGAGTTGGCGATCCTCGACTCGATCGAGGCTGTGATCGACCTCGCCATCCTCGCGCTCGTCGCGGCCCAGCCCGAGTTGCAGCCGACAGATGATGGGCTCGACGCGGCCACGACATCAACCGCCAAGGACGCCGACCGCGTCATCACCACGGCCCAGGCTCTCGCCGTCGCGATCACCCGCTACCGCCGTCGGGTCACCCCTCCGCGCCACTGCAACGCGGAGCGTGTCAACGACTTTGAGACAGTCGCCATCACAGTTTAGTGAAGGTGCGCCGCAAGCGGCGCGTGGAGTTGTTGAGCCGGGGGCTCTGCCCCCAGACCCCCGAGGTTTTTCGCATTCCAGGCATCCGGATGGGGCCGGGCGCTGGAACTGCCACGCGCGCTGTGGATCGGCTTGCCGTGCTCCCCGGTTGGTGTAGCCTGGACAGGCCTGCGCGGAGGATAGGGCTCTGCTGAGGAGCAACCCGAGCGCCGCACAGGTGGCAAGACGGATGGGGCCGGGCCTTCGGGTTCGGCTTCATCTTTGTGCGGGCCGGTCTCGAGCACCAGAACCGGGCACCCCGGGCTTGACGCGCGGCTTGTCCTTGGGCGGGTTGATCCATGCCGCCCGTGCTGGTCGTTGCGCCACCGGACGGCCCCGCGGGAACCGCTCCGGGTGCGCCGCGAACGCGGCGTCCAGCACGGCCTGGCGCTGCGTGATGCACTCCTCGACCAGGCCGTGGTGCACGTCCGCGCCTCATTGTCGGTGGTCCCCGCGGGCGTGAGCAGCCCGAGCGCGGCGTGATGGTGCTCGCGGTTGTACCAGGCGAAGAAGTCGACGCAGAAGGCGCGCGCGCTCCAGCTCCCCGAACCGCTCGGGGAAGTCAGGCCGATACTTGAGCGTCTTGAACTGCGCCTCGCTGAACGGGTTGTCGTCCGAGACGTGCGGTCGCGAGTGCGTCGTTGGCACGGAGGGACGCCGCCCGCCGCCCCTGACCGACTGGTCCATCGATCTCGCAGCCTCGCCGCGACCGAGCTCCACGCGGACCTGGGCGCCAAGACCGTCCTGACACCCCCGTCGTGCCTTCCGCCTCCGCCTCTCCCTTGCCGCGGACGCCGAACCTGCAACCGCGGATGGATCACCCTGCCCGCCGCAAGTGGATCAGTTCCCGACCGGCGCCGAAGCGAGCAGCGTCCGGACGCATCTCTCCATCTCCTCGAACGGGGCGTCGGCGCGGATCTGCATCACCTGCGCCTGCGGCGAGCACGCCCCGTGCACGCTCTCGGCCAGCAGGCACACGCCGCCGCAGCCCAGGGCCACGTTCTCCAGGAAGCGCATCAGCCGGCGGCGCTGCTCGACGGAGAGGGCCGGCGCGGCCGTGAGGTACTTGCGAACCAGGGGACCGATCTCGCCGTGGTCGAAGTCGGCGGCCGAGGGCATGGTCACCATGATCCCGCCCGCGAGATCCGTGGCCAGCCGGGCCAGCAGATACGGACTGCGCGTGACGTTGAGCTTGCACAGGTTGGCGAGCAAGAGATCGCTGCACCAGACCCCGGCCGGCAGGCGAAACCCCTTCATGCTCGCCGCCAGCCCGCAGGCGTAGAGCACCTCGTTTAGCTGGACCATCTCCGTGAGCTTCTCCTGCACGTGGGAGGCGTGCGCGACGCCGTTGGCCTTGGCCACGAGCGAGCTGGCGCCTATGACCATGTCGCCCGGGCCCGGCTTGCAGCCGCCGTAGCTCGTGCGGTGGTAGGAGCCGAGGTAGGCGATCGCCTGGTCGGTGTGGTCCACCTCGCCGTCGAAGAAGATCCGCTCCTCAGGCACGAAGAGCGGCTAGCCCAAGCAAGCCCGACGGAGCCCGAGACGAGCCTGCTGGCCCCGGCCAAGCGCCGTGCGAGAGTCCACCGGCCAAATTTGACATATGATATCTTATGCGATCCAGCCAAGCGGAAAGCAAGGGGAAAATCGCGACGTTGGCGGGCGGATGGCGGCCAGGTTGAGAGCGGGGGCAGCAAGATCGTGGCGGCGATCGTGCGCAGCCGCTGCCAGGCAGAC
>CAZEOK010000073.1:0-15469 GCA_964513745.1 uncultured bacterium | reverse complement strand
CGCCGGTCACGACGACGAGCCGGTTGCGCGGGATGTCGAGCGAGATGTTCTTGAGATTGTGCTCGCGCGCGCCGCGCACGACGATGAACTGGTCGGTTGCGGGAACCGGACGGGGGTCGTTCTTGCTCACGGGCGAATTGCTCCGGGGTCCTGTCGCTGCGGACATCCCCTCCGCGTCATCCCTGCGCATCCGTCCCGACCCCGCGCAGGAAATGGGGACGGATTTATTATTTTCATGTCGATCATCGGTGGCTCAACAGTTGTTCGAAAAGAAATCTATCCCACTTCCCTGCCATCCGGATTTCCTGTCTCAACGATAGTGGCAGCGGTACGTGTGCCCCGGGCCCGCCTCGCGGCTGGCTGGGAACTCCCGGTCGCAGCCGTCCCCACGGATCGGGCAGCGCGGGTGGAAGGGACACCCCGGCGGCGGGGTGATCGGGCTCGGCACGTCGCCCCCGAGCAGGATACGCCGCTGCTCGCGCCGCGCGGGGTCGGGGACGGGAACGGCGGCCAGCAGCGCCTCGGTGTACGGATGGCGTGGCCGTGCGTAGAGCTCTTCGGCCGGGGCGGTTTCGACGATCCGGCCGAGATACATCACCGCCACGGCGTCGCTGATGCGCTCGACGAGGCTCAGGTCGTGAGAGATGAAGAGGTAGGCGAGCCTGAACTCCTGCTGCAAGTCGAGCATCAGGTTCACGACCTGGGCCTGGATCGAGACGTCGAGCGAGGAGACGGGCTCGTCGGCGACGATCAGCTTCGGCCGCAGCGCGAGCGCCCGGGCGATCCCGACCCGCTGGCGCTGACCGCCGGAAAACTCGTGCGGATAGCGGAGGCGGTCCTCCGCCTTGAGCCCCACGCGCTCGAGCAGGTCGATCACCGCCCCCTCGAGGTCGCGGTTCCGCACGATCCCGTGCAGCAGCAACGGCTCGCCAACGGTGGCAAGGACGCTCATGCGGGGGTTGAGCGATGAGTAGGGGTCCTGGAAGATGATCTGCATCTGGCGGCGGGCGAGTCGCAGCTCCTCCTTGCCAAGCGCCAGCAGGTCCAGGCCATCGAAGCGGACCTCGCCCGCTGACGGCTCGATCAGCCGCAACACGACCCGGCCGGTCGTCGACTTGCCGCAGCCGGTCTCGCCGACAAGGCTCAGGGTTTTCCCCGGGGCAAGGTCGAAGTCGACCCCGTCGACCGCGTGCACCCAGCCGACGGGCCGCTGCCAGAAGCCACCACGGACGGGGAAATGCTTGACCAGGCCGCGGACGCTCAACAACGGTTCATTCACCATAGGTCACTTGTTCCCGTTCAGGCTCCGGTCGAGCGCGCAGCGCAGCGGCCACGCCACGCCCTCGTGCTGCCTCCCACACGCTCACGGGCGCCATCGCCTCACCGAAACTTTCTCATGTTGGCTGGATCCAGCAGCGCGCCTGCCGCCCCGGCGACTTCTCCTCCAGCGGCGGCATGTGTTCCGCGCAGATCGTCTTGCGCCGCGGGCAGCGCGGCTCGAAGGAACATCCGGGCGGCAGGTGTTTGGGATCCGGGACCGTGCCCGGGATCGCATCCAGGCGCCGCCCCTCGCCGCGTTTGCCGAGCACCGGCCGCGAGTGCAGGAGCCCTGCCGTGTACGGGTGCCAGGGCGCCTCGAACAGCGCGCGGCAAGCCGCCTGCTCGACGATCCGGCCGGCGTACATGACCGCCACGTCGTCGGCGGATTCTGCGACCACCCCCAGGTCGTGCGTGATCAGCAGCAGCGCCGTCCCCATCTCGTCGCGCAGCTGCTCCATGAGGTTCAGAATCTGCGCCTGGACCGTGACATCGAGCGCCGTCGTGGGCTCGTCGGCAATGAGCAGCTTCGGCCGGCAGGCGAGAGCGATGGCGATCAGGACACGCTGGCGCATCCCACCGCTCATCTGGTGCGGATACTCGCGGGCGCGGCGCGACGGATCCGGGATGCCGACCTTCTCGAGCATGCCCACTGCCCGCTCGAATGCCTCCTTCTTCCCGAGCTTCAGGTGGATCCGGTAGACCTCGGCAACCTGGTCGCCGGTGGTGAAAACGGGATTCAGCGAGGTCATCGGCTCCTGGAAGACCATCGAAATCTCGTTGCCGCGGATGCCGGCGAGTTCCTTCTCGGTGAGGGGGACGAGATCCCGCCCCTGGAACCAGATCCGGCCGGCGGCAATCCGCCCCGGCGGCGACGGGATCAGGCGCATCACTGCCAGTGAGGTCACCGTCTTGCCCGAGCCAGACTCGCCAACCAGCCCGAGGGTGCGCCCGCGATCGAGCTTCAAGCTCACCTCGGAGATGGCTGCGACCGGCGGACCCTTGCCGGAGAACTCCACTCGCAGGTCCTCGATCTCCAGTAGCTGGCGCAAGCAGCCTCCCCGTCGATATGAACGAGAAAGTATAGCACGGTAACAACGAATCCCCCTCATTCCCCTTGGAATCAGGGGAAACGAGGGGGATATTTTCCTTCGGCCGACCGGCCGGTCAGTTTCTACCCTCAGGAGAACGTGCTGGAGCCGCCTCCACAGCCGCCAGAGCTCGGCATGGCCCCACCACCGCTGCCGCAGCAGGTTGACGCAAAAGTCGAAAAAACCTTTTCCATCAATCCCTTACCGCATGCGGTACAGGTGCCAGCGTCATGTTGTCCACCCTTCCCGGCTGAATACCGCTCGAACCCGTGCCCGCAGGAATCGCACTTGTACTCGTACATAGGCATTATTGTTCTCCTTTTTCATCAATCCCGCACGATTCTGATTCAACCCCTAGCCTTTTCTCCCCGCGACATTATATTATTGATGCACGAGCGAGGATCAGGTTGCTACAAAGTGACGAGCGGCAATGGGCCGCGCGGGCAGTCTGCCCGTTCATGACAGTGTGGGGAAATGCCGGAACTTCCTGAAGTCGAAACGATGGTGCTGGGCCTGCGCGAAAGCATTCTCGGACAGCGGGTACAGCGTGTGCGCGTCTTTTGCGATCGGCTCCTGGGCCAGACCACGCCGGCGGCATTGCGCAAGGTGCAGGGTGGTCGGGTGATCGGCCTGAGCCGGAAGGGGAAGTTTCTTCTTTTTCATCTCTCCAACGGCTCGATGCTCGTCTTTCATCTGCGGATGACTGGCAAGCTCCTGCTCGTGCCGAGCACTAATCCGCGCACCAAGCGGGACCGCCTGCGCCTGGATTTCTGCGATTGGGACTGGGCGCTCACGTTCGAGGACACGCGCCGCTTCGGTTCACTCGACGTGCTGCACGGGTGGGAGTCTGGCGACGGATTGCTCACGGAGCTCGGCCCGGACGCGCTTCTGATTGACGGAGCCGAATTCCGGGGGCTGCTCGCGGAGAGTCAACGCCCGGTGAAAGCGCTTCTGCTCGATCAGCGGATTATCGCCGGGCTCGGCAACATCTACGTCGACGAGTCGCTTCACCGCGCCAGAATCCACCCGCTGACGCCGGCCGCTGACATCCCCCCCGCCCAGGTGCGGCGCCTTCATGCCTCCATGCGCATGGTCCTGCGCAAGGCCATCGATTGCCGGGGTTCCTCCGTTTCTGATTACCGCGACAGCAGGAATCAACCCGGATCCTTCCAGAAGCACCACTTGGTCTACCAGCGCTGCGGCGAGCCATGCACCACGTGCGGCGAGTCCATCGAGCACATCCGTGTCGTCGGGCGCGGGACCCACATCTGCCCCGTCTGTCAGAAGGCACCGGCAACTGTAAAGCCCACCCAGAAGCGGTAAGTCCCTTTCTTGACACATTCCGGCGGGTTTGTGTACAGTCCTGGAACAGCCGTGCAGGAGGAGGAGATCGTGAGCTACCGGATCACCGAGGAGTGCATCATTTGCGGCGCATGCCTGCCCGAGTGCCCCGAGCAGGCCATCACCGAGGGCGCGGACCGGTACATCATCGATCCCGAGAAATGCAGCGACTGCGGCAACTGCGCCGAGGTCTGTCCCGTCGGAGCCTGCCTGCCTGAACCCGAGTGACGCATCCGTCGCCCGGCAGCACCGTTTCGGCGATGGCGCTATCTTATAAACCAGCGAAATTCACGGGAGGAGCACCGCAATGGCCATCTACACTGAAAAAGTGATGGAGCATTTCCAGAACCCCAGGAATGTGGGAGAGATTGCCGACGCCGACGGCGTCGGGACGGTCGGCAACGCCGCGTGCGGCGACATCATGAAGATCTACATCAAGGTCGATGACGATCGGATCGTCGATGCCAAGTTCAAGACTTTCGGCTGCGGCGCGGCCATCGCGACCAGCTCGATGTGCACCGAGATGGTCAAGGGCAAGACAATCGACGAAGCTCTCGCGATCACGCGCGAGCAGGTGGCCGAAGAGCTGGGCGGGCTCCCTCCCGTGAAAATGCACTGCTCCAACCTCGCGGCCGACGCCCTGCACGCCGCGATCAAGGAGTACCAGTGCAAGAAACAAGGCGATCAGGCTGGGTGCAACCCGACCGCGGAGGCCCCGAAACCGGCCTGATCGTCCTTTCCCGGGGTGCTCCGCCATACCCCGGGTGCGCCAAAGCGCAATCCCGGGTAGGGAGCATCGTGAAACTGTCCCGCAGTTGATGCCCCCGAGTATTTTCTTTATGATCCACACGTTTTCGGGAATCAATCTTCCCGGATAAAGCATACAGATGCCGGCTGCATTCAGGCGCTTTCTCTCCGCCGCTGAGCGGCCTGCCAGACGAACGTGCGGATCTGCGTCTCCCGGCTGGCTCGGCTCGTGCCGTCGCAGGGGACCTCCAGGTAGGGGACCCGCATCTCCGCGAGGAGCGGGCCGAGAACGGCCGTCGCAATGGTGCCCGGCATGCAGGTGAACGGGTAGACGTTCACGATGCCGTCGCAGCCGTGCGCGACGTACTCGAGCGCCCCGCCGATGCTCAAGGTCGCCTCGGTGCCGACGTCGAAGGAGAAGTGCCGCTCGCCGTCCAGGCGCCGCGCGACCTCGTGGACGGCGTGATCAGGGGCGATGTCCAGATGCCGCAACGCCTGGGCATACACCCCGCGGCGCTTGGCGTTGAGATACCGGTACTCGACGGCGTGGGCGAGCGACTTCTGTGCCGCCCGCCGCGCGTCGCCGATCTTCCCGGCCCGCAGGTGCCGCCCGGCGCTCCTGCGGTGTTCGCGGATGCGGCACCAGGAGATGAAGCTCACCCATTCTGCGAGCGTCGCGTTGACGACCTCCGCACCGTGGAGCTCGAGCTCGCGCACCAGGTCCTGATTGGAGAAGGGGTGCGACCGCAGGTAGATTTCGCCGACGATGCCGATGCGCGGCCGCCGGGGGAGCGCCGGGTCGATCAGGGCGCGCGCCGACCGGGCCGCGTCCGCGACGACGCCGTGGAAATCGCGGAAATCCGTGCGCAGGCCACCGACCTCGATGACGCGGACCATGGTCGCGACGGCCGCGGCGTGCAGCTCGTCGGCGGCGCCCGCGCGCCGCTCGTAGGGCCGCGTCCGCCAGAGGATCCGATCGAGCGCGTCGGCCACGAGCATCGTCATGAAAACCATGACCCGGAACCTCGTCGCATCTCGCGCCGGCACCAGCCCCTTTGTCGAGTAGGAGTCGGCCGTGGTGATCGCGGCGATCGGCATCCCGCGATACTCCTCGAAACGGTCTAGGACCAGGCGCTGGAACTTGTTGTACATCCCGAAGCGACAGGGCCCGGTGGCCTCGGGGAGGAAGTAGGCGTAGCGCCGCGCGTCGAACGCCGGCCCGAGGCGCCCGCGCTCGGCCTGCAGGTGCCGCAGGACGTCGCCGAGAGTGATCTGGCAGGGGAAGCACTCCTTGCCCGAGGTCTGCTCGCGGCCCAGGTCGAGCCCGGCGCCGGTCTCCATGACCAGCGCTGGCACGTCGATCGCCCTGAAGCTCGCGGCGAGGAACTCGGCCCCGGTCGGGTGCATCGAGGGAACCAGCAGCGTGCGTCCGGCGAGCGCCACGCCGCCGACCCGGTCGCGCGCCGCCGCGAAGGATCTCACGGGTGCCCCGCCGCCATGGCGCTGCGCACCACGGTGCGGTACGCCTCCAGCCGCGTGAGCAGCCCGGCGACCGCGCTGTGCTCGTCGAGCTCGAGAACCAGCGAAGGCTTGCCCTCGGTCGCGTGCCGGTAGAAGTGCTCCACGAAGGAGTCGGCGCCGCAGCCGAAGTTCGTCAGATGCACGCCGAAGAGGTTCGGGGTGCGGGCCACGCGCCGCGCTGCCCGCAGGATGCGCGCGCCGAGACCCCAGTACATGCCGGGAAAATCCGAGAGGTCCTCCGCGTCGAGCGCGACAAGATCCATCGGCACCGCGGTCACCCCGAGCGCGGCTAGGTGGCGGCCGATCTTGAGATTGCAGCGCTCGTCGAAGAGGTTGTAGGGCCGGCCACTCACCAGCCAGACCGGCTCGTCGGCGGGTGTCGCCGCCAGGACCTCCTCGCCCCTTCGCTCCAGCGAGCGCGTGAAATCCTCCTGCAATCCCCAGGCCTCGCGCACGAGTGCCGCCATCATGCGCGGCGATGGTCGATGCGATCGCGGCAGGGTGCGGCGTAAATCGCGCGCTGCCTCGGACGGCCCGTCCGCCAGATGCAGCGTCGGACGCAGGATGCGCGACTCCGGGATACCGAGTGCCGCCTTGGCCATGAACTGCGAGCCCTCGACATAGGGGCAGAGCAGTCCGCGCTCGCCCTCCGGGGTCGGCAGCGTGATGACATTCGGGAGGAAGACGGTTTCGACCCTCTCGAGCAGGTGGCGGACGTGCCCATGGAAGACCTTGACCGGGAAACAGGTCTCCGCGGACATCGAAGCGATGCCAGCGCGGGCGATACGCTCGTCGGTGGCCGGCGAGAACACCACGCGCCAGCCGAGACCGGCGAGCAGGTGCGCCCAGAAGACCCCCCAGCCGATACCGTGGAGCGCCAGCGGGACGCCGATCGTGCCGGCGGTGACGCGCCCGGGAGCTGGTGCGCGAGGGTCGGCGATCTCGGCCCGGCCCGCGAGAGCCTCGACAAAGCGTTGCGACCGCTCGACGAAGAGGTTTGGCCGGCGCGCCACCCCCCGCCTACCGACTTCGTAGCGCCCGCACTCGCCGCCCCAGACGCTCGAGCGGCCCCCGAAATCGTAGACCCGCAGCTTGCACTCGTTGCGACACGCCGCATCGGCGCGGCAGACACGCTCCGTAAACGAGGCCGCGGCCGTGCCGAGCGCGCCGATGGTGTGGCGGGCCAACGCGATCTCGCCACGAGCGACGGCGTCGCGAGCGGCGAGCGCGGCGCCCAGGGCGCCCATCACCTCGCGATGCCGCGGCACGGTTACCGACCGTCCGAGCACCTGTTCGAAGGCGGCGACGATGGCTCGGTTCAACGACGGACCGCCGAGGAACATCACACGCCGGCCGATGTTGCGCCGGCCGACCACGCGGTTGAGGTAGTTGTGCACCACGGCGTAGGCCAGGCCGGCGATTAGATCGTCGCGGGGCGCACCGCGCTGCAGCGCGCTGACCAGGTCGGACTCCATGAAGACCGTGCAGCGCTCGGCCAGCTGCACCGGTGCCGGCGACGAGAGCGCCACCGTCTCGAATTCGCCGACGATGTCCACCCCGAGCTTGGCCGCCAGCTCGTGCAGGAAGCTCCCGGTCCCAGCGGCGCAGACCTTGTTCATGTCGAAATCGATGGCGTGCCGCGCCTCGAGCCTGATGTACTTGGCATCCTGCCCGCCGATCTCGAAGATCGTGTCCACCTCGGGGTCGGCCTCTATCGCTCCGCGGGCGTGCGCCGTGATCTCGTCGATGATCAGATCCGCGCCGAGAAAGTCGCCGACCACCTGCCGTCCCGAGCCCGTGGTAGCCAAACCCAGCAGCAACGCACCGCCGCCGAGTTCCGAGCACAGACCCGCCACCAGTTCGCGGGCCACCTCTACGGGCCTGCCACGCGTCGGGACGTAGCGTTTGGCAAGCATCCTGCCGGCGGAATCGACGAGCGCGAACTTTGTCGTCGTCGAGCCGATGTCGATGCCGAGCCAGGCCCCGCCGTCGCGCGCGTGCATATCGGCCGCGGGAGCCCGGTCAACCGCCGCATCCGGGCGTGCGGGGCCCCGGCGCAGCGGCGAGGTGCGCGGCACCGTTGCAGCGCTGGAATCCCGCCAGCCGCGCAGCCGCGCAGCATCGAGTTCGTCGGTGCGGCCCGCCCGCTGAGAGGCGAGCGCCGCGCCGACAGCCCCCAGCGACGTATGGTGCGGCGGCACCGCGAGATCCGGGTGTCGCCGCCGGAAGGCCCGAACCTGCAGCGGGTTGGACGCCACGCCGCCGATGAAGAGCACCGGCGATTCGAGCCGGCGGGTGCCGACGATCGTGCTCAGGTAGTTCGCCGCGTTCCCCTCGTGCAGCCCGGCGATGATGTTCGCGAGCGGCTCGCCCTTGTTCTGCAGGTGGATCATGTCGGACTTCGTGAAAACCGTGCAGCGGCAGGCCACGGGCGCCGGCGCATCGCTCGAGAGCCCCTCCCGGATGAAAGCGCCGAGCAGCGATTCGAGCTGCCGCTGGTCGGCCTGCGCGGACGACGCCGCGAAGGCTGTTGCAAGCCGTTCGGCCTGCTGGTCGATGAAGGAACCCGTCCCGGAAGCGCAGGGCCCGTTCATCGCAAAATGCTCCAGCCGCCAGAGCGCCCCCTCCCAGGCCAGCGCGAAGAGCGCCGCGTCCTGCCCCCCGACGGCGATGATGGTGCGCACGCCCGGGGCCACGTGCGCCGCCCCGAGGATCTGCGCCACCGTCTCGGGCTCCCAGGGGACGCCGAGGCGTACGGCGAGCGGCTGCCCGTGGGACCCGGTGAAGGTGACCGAGGCGATCATCACCGCGGGGAATTCGGCGTACACCGCTTCGAGCGCCGCGCTGATCGCATCTGCCGGACGGCCGAAGTGGCGGCGGTAGGGCTGCTCGTGAACAATCCTCCCGTTGGCATCGAGCACGACGCAGTTGACGCTCACCGAGCCGGCATCGAGGCCAACGGCGAAAGGAGATGGGTGGTGGGTTGCGTGTGAAGCCATGAATGTAGTTTACAGCGTTCGGGTACAATACGAACAATGCATCACCGAAGCAGGCCCGAGAGATGGCAGGGCATCGCGATTAAACAACACGCAAGCGCGTGCGGGCTGCGGGGTCCTGACGCTGCGGACCTCCAGCGTGCTCCCTGCGGTCCGCCGCCGGAGACCTCCCCTCAGCGCCACCCCTCGGCCCAGTATGTACGCCACGAGCGCGATCTCAGTCCGGGTCAGGGGTTTCCGCGGTGACCGGCGGCCTTTCCTACGGGGCCGCGTTTCTCGGCGGCGTGGTGTCGTTCTTCAGCCCGTGCGTCCTGCCGCTGATGCCCGGCTACCTCGGTTACCTCTCCGGGCTGTCGTTCGAGGAACTCGAGACGCTCCCGCCCCGCGCCTATCTGCCTAAGACCCTGCACCACGCGCTGGTGTTCTGCGTCGGCTTCACGATCGTCTTTACCGCGCTCGGTCTGAGCGCCACCACCCTGGGTCGATTCCTGGCCGGCCACGCCGTGCTGCTGCGGCGCGTGTCCGGGGTTCTGATCTTCCTGTTCGGCATGCAGGTCGCCGGGCTGCTGCGTTTCGCCTGGCTCTACCGCGAGCGCCGTTTCGAAGTCCGCCGCCGCGAGCCGGGGACACTTCACAGCCTGCTGTTGGGAATGGCCTTTGCCTTCGGCTGGACCCCCTGCGTCGGCCCCGTCCTCTTTGCGGTACTCGCCCAGGCCGCGACCGCCGGCAGCGTCGCCGGGGGCGGGTTGTTGCTGATCTCCTACTCGCTCGGTCTGGCGATCCCGTTTCTCGCCTTCGGTGCGGCGGCCTCCTATTCGCTGCGCATCGCCAACCGCGGCGGGCGCTGGCTGCGACCGGTGCAGATCGCGGCGGGGACCGTGATGATGATCATGGGGGTGCTGCTCGTCGCCGGCGTCTTCGAGCGCCTCAACAACCTGATCGCTGGGATCTTCGGCTGATTTCCCGCTGCCTCGCCACGTCCCCGGGTCGGCCAGGTCGCACGACCCGGGGGAATCCTCAACCATAAGGCCACGCCCATACCAGCGTGCCACCCGCTTTTATGGTACCGTTGACGAAAAAAAATGGAGGAAAAAGGCAATGGACAATGACGACCTGATCGCCGAGGGGCAGCGATTGCTCTCCCAGATGAAGTTCGAAGAAGCGGCTGCCGCGTTCGGTGAAGCGCTCGCCGCCGATCCCGACGATGTCGGACTGCGCGTCGCTCACGGCGCGGCACTGATCACGCTGGGCCGTTACCCCGAGGCATTCGCGGACTTCGACCGGGCGGTCGAGCTGAGACCCGACAGCGCCCGCCTCTATTTCCGCCGCGGGATGGGGCGCATGGCCCAGATGGACTTCGAGGCGGCGATCGCCGACTTCTCCCGGGCCATCGATCTCGACCACTCCTACGCGGTGGCCTTCTACTGCCGCGGCATGGCCTTCGACTCTCTCGGAAAGGAGCAGGAATCCCAGGAAGATCTGCGACGCGCCTGGGTGCTGGGCAGCGCCAACCTCCAGGGCGAGCTGGACAAGTACGGCATCATCCGCACCGAGATGGACAAGCCGCGCTAGCACGGTTCCCCCCGGTGGAACACCGTCTGGACTACCTCGTCATCGGCAGCGGCGCCGCCGGACTCTCCTTCGCCCTGAAGGCGGCGGCACATGGCACCGTCGCCGTCGTCTCCAAGCGCGAGGCGCACGCCTCGAACACCTGGTACGCCCAGGGGGGGATCGCCTCGGTCTGGAGCACGCAGGACCGCTTCGACCTGCACGTCGACGACACGCTGACCGCCGGTGACGGTCTCTGTCACCGCGACGTGGTGGAACTGGTCGTGCGAGGCGGCCCGGATCGCATCCGCGAGCTCATCGACCTGGGGTGCGACTTCTCCCGCGATGCCGAGCCCGGGGCCGGCTACGACCTCGGCATGGAGGGGGGGCACTCGCGCCGGCGCATCCTCCACGCCAAGGACTCGACGGGGCGGGAGATCGAGGAGAGTCTCGTCGAGCGCTGCCGGGCACACCCACGAATCGCCATCTTCGAGCACCACATCGCGATCGACCTGATTCTCGAGTCGCGTCTGGGCGGGGCGATCCGCGAGGGACACGACCGGGTCTGGGGAGCCTATGTTCTCGACATCCGCGGCGGTGGCGTGAACACCTTCCTCGCCCCCGCGACGCTGCTCGCCACCGGCGGCGCCGGCAAAGTCTACCTCTACACCAGCAACCCCGACGTGGCCACCGGGGACGGCGTGGCGATGGCTTTCCGCGCCGGGGCGGCGGTCGCGGGCATGGAGTTCTTCCAGTTCCACCCGACCTGCCTCTACCACCCTTCAGCCAAGAGTTTCCTGATCAGCGAGGCGGTGCGCGGCGAGGGCGGCATTCTCAGGACGATCGCCGGCGAGCCTTTCATGGCGAAGTACGACTCGCGCCTGGACCTTGCCCCGCGGGACATCGTGGCACGCGCCATCGACCACGAGATGAAAATCAGCGGCGCCGAGCATGTCCTGCTCGACATCGCCCATCGCCCTGCGGCGTTCCTGCGGGAGCGCTTCCCGACGATCCACGCGCGCTGCCAGGAGTACGGCATCGACATCACGCGCCAGCCGATCCCCGTGGTGCCGGCAGCCCACTACCTGTGCGGGGGGGTCGTCACCGGCGCCGATGGCCGCACCACGCTGGACGGCCTCTACTGCGCCGGGGAGACCGCTTTCACCGGCCTGCACGGGGCGAACCGGCTGGCGAGCAACTCGCTGCTCGAGGCGGTTGTCTTTGCGCACCTGGCGTACGAAGCGGCGCGCCACGATGGCAGCGTGACGCTCCCGACGGTCGCCGCCTGGGACCCCGGGAGCGCCACGGCGAGCACTGAAGCGGTCGTGGTGAGCCAAAGCTGGGACGAGCTGCGGCGGGCGATGTGGAACTACGTCGGCATCGTTCGCTCGGACAAGCGGCTGGCGCGGGCGCGATCGCGCGTGAAACTCCTCAAGGATGAGATCGAGGAGTACTACCGCAACGTGATCGTGACCAACGACCTGATCGAGCTGCGCAACATCACCACGGTCGCCGAGCTGATCATCGAGTGCGCCGCGCGCCGCGCCGAGAGTCGTGGTCTGCACTACACCACGGACCACCCCGCCCGTGACGACGCGCACTGGCGCTGCGACATCGTGCTGCGCAAGGCCCCGGACGGCATCGCGGCGACGCTGGACCGCCGGCCGTTCACTGACGGCCGCTGAAAACGGCGCACGGCGTCAGCCGGCTGCCGGGAACTCCGCCACGAAGACGCTGCCGCCTTCGGGATTACCCTCGACCCAGACCTTGCCGCCGTGCAGTTCCGCAACCCTGCGGGCAATCGCCAGGCCGAGGCCGATCCCGGTGATCGGGCCTTTCTCCAGGCTCTGGAAACGCTGGAAGACCCGCTCCCGGTCCTCCTCGGACACACCGGGGCCCCGGTCCCGGACCTCGAAGCGCACCCGGGGGGCGGCGATGACAACGACGTCGATCGGCGAGTTCGGCGGAGCGTACTTGATGGCATTCGAGAGCAGGTGCCAGACGATCTCCCTGAGCAGGGGACCCGCCGTGATCACCGCATCCGGCGCCAGCGAAAAAGTGACGTTCTGACCTTTCTCTTCCCAGAGCGGCCGCAGGCTCTTTGCGACCTCCTGGACGAGCGGGACGATCCCGATCCTCTCACCGGTGAGCGCGACGCGATCCTGGATTCTCAGCCAGGTGCGGGCGTCGGTGAGAATGCCCCGGGCCTTGGCGAGCGAACCACGCATCCCCTCGTAGAAAGGACGCTTGTCCTGGGGGACCCCCCCGTCCATCACAAGTCTCAGGTAGTTCTCGGCGATCCAGACGGGGTTCATCAGGTCGTGGCTGAGGATGTCGCCGAAAAACAGGCGGAAGCGGTTCGACTCCTCGAGGCGCGACGCGTACTCCTGCAGGTTGCGTTCGGTGTCGACGCGCGAGGTAATATCGGTCAGGGTCATCTGGATGGCCGGGCGACCGTGGTGGAGAATTCTCCCGGCGGAGATTTCCGCTTCGCGCACACCGCCGTCGCCCCTGACGACACGCACCTGGAAACTCGAACTCGCGTCGCCCCCGGCGAGCAGCGGCTGGATCTGCCTGGCTGCCGTCGCGTGGTCTTCGGGGTGGATCACCGCAATCAGGTCGATCGGGTGATCGCCGCTCGCCGCTCGCCCGCTGAACTCGCGCATCCAGCGGTTCCCGTACACGATGCGACCGTCCTGGACCACGCACACGCCGACTCCTGCCTCCTCGACGAGGCTCGAGAACATCTCCGGCGGCAGAGGTGCAGACCGGCGTTCTTCCTCAGAACTCAATGCATGCTCCTTCCGGATGCAGGATACGGCACGGACACGAGCATTTCTATATCAGGTCGACGCCAAAGTCAAAATCTGCTCCGTGTTTCAGTTGACACGGCGCCGGCATGATCTGACAATGCGCCCATGGCGACTGTGGACACCGCCGGGGCAAGCACGCCCTCTTTGGACAAGGGAATCGCCGTGGCTGACCGGCTCATCGTCGCCCTCGACGTGCCGGACCACGAGCAGGCCCGCCGGTTCGTGGAGCAACTGGGCGACACGGTCGCTTTCTACAAGGTCGGACTCGAGCTGTTCATGGCCGGCAATTATTGGGAGTTGGTGGCCTGGCTCACCGATCAGGGCAAGAAGGTCTTTGCCGACCTGAAGTTCTTCGATGTGCCCGAGACGGTGCGTTCCGCGGTCCGACGGCTCCAGGGGCGCGGGGTGAGTTTCACCACCGTCCACGGCAACGACGCGATCATGAGGGCGGCGGTCGAGGCCCGGGGCGACGTGAAGATCCTCGCGGTCACGGTGCTCACCAGTCTCGACCAGGGGGACCTTGCGGACCTCGGGTTCTCCTGCAACGTCGCGGACCTCGTGCTCTCGCGTGCACGGCGCGCCCTGGAGATCGGCTGCGACGGGGTCATCTCCTCGGGGCTCGAGGCGCCGCGCCTGCGCGAGCATCTTGGCGAACGGTTTCTGGTCGTGACGCCCGGCATCCGCCCGGTACTCAACCGACCGACCGACGACCAGAAGCGAACGGTCGACATCGAGGAGGCCTTTCGTGGCGGCGCGGACTACATCGTCGTCGGCCGCCCTATCCGTTCCGCGACCGAGCCGCGCGCCGCTGCGGCGGCGATCCAGCAGCGCATCGCCGCGCTGTTTCCAACCTGAGCACGCCTGGGCGGAGGGGAGGTCTCCAGCGGCGGAGCGGTATACCATCGGAGAGAGATCATGGCAATAATCATGACGAAGAACGGCCCAGCGGTCGCGCCGCGCCTGACCTTCCTCGGAGCGGCGCAGAACGTCACCGGATCGCGCTACCTGCTTGAGACCGGGGGTAGCCGCATCCTCGTCGACTGCGGTCTCTACCAGGAGCGGGACCTGCTGGCGCGCAACTGGGACCCCTTCCCGGTTCCTCCCGCATCCATCGACACCCTGCTGCTCACGCACGCCCACGTCGACCACTGCGGCTACCTGCCGCGGCTGGTGCACGACGGCTTCCGCGGGCGGATCATCTCGACGCCGGTCACCGCCGAGATCGCGGCAATCGTCCTCGCCGATTCGGCGAAGCTCCAGGTCGAAGATGCCGCCTACAAGAAAAAGCGCCACGCCCGGGAGCGGCGATCCGGGAGGCACCCCGAGATGCCTCTGTACACGCTCGACGACGTGACGACGACCCTCCCGCTTTTCGATCCCATCGGCTACAACACGCCGGTTGCGATCGGCGACGGCATCACCGCCGAGTTTCGCGAGGCCGGCCACATCCTCGGCTCCTCCTCCGTCCTGGTCGGCATCGGCAGCGGCACCGCGCGGCGCACGGTGCTCTTCTCGGGGGACGTCGGCCGCTGGGACAAGCCGCTGCTCAACGACCCGGTTGCAGCCGCCGGGGCCGACTGGATCGTCGTGGAATCGACCTACGGCGACCGGCTTCACGAGCCGAGCGTTCAGATCAAGGAGCACCTTGCCTCGGTCATCGTCGAGACGCGCCGTCGCGGGGGGAACATCATCGTGCCGAGCTTTGCCCTGGAGCGCACGCAGGAGGTGCTCTGGTACCTCAACGAGCTGCTCGGGGTAAAGCGCATCCCGCATCTGCTGGTCTTCGTCGACAGCCCGATGGCGGTGCGCGTGACGGACGTTTTCGTGAAGCACCCGGAGATCCTCGACGCGCAGATGCGCGGCCTGGTCGCGCGCCGGGCTTCGCCGTTTCACTTCTCGGGGCTCAAGATGATCCGCACCGTGGAGCAGTCCAAGGCGATCAATTTCATCTCCGGCACAGTGATGATCATCGCCGGCGCCGGCATGTGCAACGGCGGCCGCATCAAGCACCACCTCGAGACCAACATCTCGCGACCCGAAAGCACGGTGCTGTTCGTCGGCTACCAGGCGGTCGGGACGCTCGGGCGGCAGATCC
>CAZEOK010000072.1:0-16128 GCA_964513745.1 uncultured bacterium | reverse complement strand
CCCCCGTCGTCCTCGATCTCGATGACGATGTGGTTGCCGCGCTGCTCGGCGCGCAAGTCGATCACCCCCTGGGGGGGCTTTCCCGCGGCCTGGCGCACCTCGGGCATCTCGATGCCGTGGTCGAGGGAGTTTCGCACCAGATGCAGCAGCGGATCGGCGAGATCTTCGACCATGAGCTTGTCCAGCTCGGTCTCCTCGCCGTGCATCCGCAGGTCGATCCGCTTGCCGAGTTCCGACGAGAGCTTGCGCACGACCCGGTTGAGCCGGGAGAACACCTGGCCGATCGGCACCATGCGCGAATTGATCACGCCCTGCTGCAGCTGGCGCAGGTTGCGCTCGAGGTTGCGCGCTGCCTTCTGGAGGTCCCCCCCGGCCCCGGCGAGGCCTCCCTGGGCTATCAGATCGCGACTGATCTGGAGGATCGTGGTCTTGTTGATGACCAGCTCCCCGACGATGTTCATCAGGCTGTCGAGCTTGCGGATATCCACGCGCACCGTGTCCGAGAGCGAGCGCAGCGTGAGGGCAGCCTCGGGGATTGCCTCCGTAGCGGGAGCGACCGGGGCGTCTGGCCCCGGGGCGGGCGCGGGTGTCGGGGGCGCGGGTGTCGACGCGGCAGCCCCGTGCTGCCCGACCGCGTGCACCGTGACCGGGAAGCCGGTCACGGCGGACGTCACCTGGTCGCAGCCGGCGGCACTGCCGACGACCAGGCCGAAGCAGATCGTGTCCGGGGAAGCCTCGTCGGAACTCGGCAGCGTGGAGATCACTTCCCCAACGCTCTTGAGCTTTTCGGAGACCGCACCCAGTTCCTTGTCGAACGTTTCGAAGGAGAATCGGGCCTCCACGCGGTAGAGCGCGCGACCGGCCCGGACATTTTCGAGCAGCCGGTGCTCCTCGTACTCCGTGAGGGTGCCGATGATGCGCCGGTCCAAGTCGATGCACTCGAGGGTCACTTCCTGGCGGCCGCCGGATTTTTCGTCCAGCAGCGACTGGATGCGCCGCGTGACGGGCCGGATGTCGGCGTCCTCCTCGGTGCCGGTGCGGCCGACCACGCCGACAATCTTCGTCAGCAGCTCGACGCCGGCATAGAGGACGTCCAGCGTGCCCTGGTGGAGCTTGACCTTGCCGAGGCGCACCTTGTCCAGCAGGTTCTCGAGACTGTGCGAAAGCTCGGAGATGCCCTTGAGCCCGAGCATCCCGGAGAGCCCCTTGAGCGTGTGCATCGAGCGGAAGACGTCGTTGATCGTGTCGGGCGAGACCGCGTCCTCCTCGGTGGCGCGCTCGAGCTGCACCAACCGTTCGCCGAGCGCCTCGAGCAGTTCTTCGGCCTCGATGACGAACTCGCCGAACGATGAGCGGTCGTGACCCTCGCTGCTCACCCCTCCCCTCCTTCCCGCGCCCGGGCGAGCGCCGCCTCGACGGACCGGCACAGCTCGACGGCCCCGAATGGTTTCACCAGGTAGCCGCTCGCCCCCAGGTCGAGACCCCGCTTGCGGTCCTCGGCGCTGTTCTCCGTGGTGATGATGATCACGGGGATCCGCCGGTAGTTCGGGTTCTCGCGCACGAAGGAGATCAGCTCCAGGCCGTTGATGTCGGGCATGTTGATGTCGGTGACGATCAGGTCGATCCGCCGGGCCGGAAGCACCCGCAGCGCCTCGAAGCCGCTGGCCGCCTCGACGATTTCGACCTGATCGATGTCGGCAAGGTAGGAGGCGACCAACGACCGCGTGGTCGCCGAATCGTCCACCACCAGGATCGTCGCGCTCATCGCCCCCCCCCTCCCACATGCTGTTCGCGCCGCTCGACCGCCGCCGCCGCTGTATCGGCCTCCTGGATCTTCTTCTCCAGGAGCACCTTCTCGAGCGTGAGCCCGGCCTGGGCGAGGAACAGCCCGAGGGCCCGGGCGCCGGCGACAGGCCGCGCCTCGGGGAGGTTGTCCCCGTAGAGCACGACGCGCACCCTGCCACCGGAGATCAGCGGCAGCGCCACTGCGTCCACGGGCGTCCTGCCGCCGAGTTGATCGATCAACGCGCGGTTCCAGACGCCCGCGTCGAGCGGGCCCTGCACCACGGCGCGTTGCCGGACAACCGCCTCGAGCAGCGATGGCTCGTCGAGGGGGATGACAATACCCCGGATGCCCCGGCGATCGGGGCCGGCGGCGACCTCGACGCCAAACCCGCCGAGTCCGACGGCCTTGCCGCCCTTCACGACGAACAGAACGGCCCGGTTGAGCAGCTCGGCGGCAAAGCGCAGGATCAGCAGACCGATCTCGCTCGTGGCCCGGGGGCTCTGGAGCTCCGCAAGCATGTCCCGCAGCAGCGCCATTTCTCCGGGAATGAGCCCGGCAGCGGCGACGGCCTGCTCCTGCAGGGAGAAGGCAGCCCGGTTGGCCGCAAGCGCCCCGATCATCCGCTCGCGCTCGCTGCGCGGGGGAGCGGCAGCCGTGACGACCTCGGGGGCAGGGGCGGGGCTGGCGACCGGCTCGGTGACGGCAGCCGGCTCTGGGGTGCGAGGCTGCCCGCCCTGCTCCCCGAGAATGGCGGCAAGACGCTCGAAAAACACCGCCGGGTCCCCGGTGTCGCCCGCACCGGGCTTGAGCAGGAACTGCCCACCCAGACCGAGCACTTGCGCCTTGACGTTCTCGTCGGGGTAGGCGGTGAAGGCAGCCACCGGCACCTCCGGGTGCCCGCGGCGCAGCTTCTCCAGCAATTCGAGACCGCCGAGAAATCCCTGGCTGTCCAGGGTCGGCATGACGATGTCGGCTGCCACCGCGGGCGGCACCCCCTGGCTCGTTTCGCGATCGACCGCGGCGAGGCAGGCGGCGCCGGTATCGCAGACGATGACGCGGAATCCGAGCCGCTCCAGCTGGTCGCGGGCCATCTCCCGGAAGAGCTGGTCGTCGTCCACCAGAATCAGCGCCCGACCGCCGCTTGCCTCCACCGGCCCGCCCTCGATTTCCGCAAAGGATGTCTCGCCGGGGGGTTCGGCCGCTGCTTCGCCGACGGGGGGAGCGCTCCCGCGCGCGCGCGCCCGCTCGTCGATCAGTCGCGTGCCCTCGAGAACCAGCCACTGGGTGTCGATGCCGCGCTCGAGTATGAAGGCCTGCGGATCGACGCTGAACTCGCCGCGCCCCTTGATGTCCGCCAGCTCGAAGCTGAAGGTGCCCTCGCGCCAGGAGAGGAAAAAGACGATGGCGTCCTCGATCTGCTCCCGGACCACCTTTTCGAGCGACTCCTCGCCGATCAGCCGCTGCCGGACGAGGATGCCGCCGAGCAACTCGCTGCTCGCGCCGGCGCGCTGGACCTCGAGCGCCTTTTTGAGATCGTCCGGGCGCAGCAGCCCCCGGGCGGTGAGCAGTTCGCCGAGGGTCTTGCCCGGTCGCGGCGAGACGGTCTGGATGACCTTGCCCTCGCGGATGATGATCTTGCCCTGCTGCCCCTCGCGCTCGAGCATCAGGATGCCGGACTTGCGGCTCAGAGAGACGATCTGCAGGATGTCGGGAAGCGACAGATCCTCCAGGTTGCCGACCAGGCTCATGAAAAGGTTATAGCACTTCCTTTGCGGGGTTGTAAACGATGGGGGGCGGCGCGGCCGGAAGAAAAAAAGCCCCGGGAGGGCGAACCCCCCCGGGGCAGGTGCTGAAAGAACCGGACTAGAAGCTCACCCCGAACTGGACGGTGCCAACCCAGGGATTGTCCACGTCGTCGCCGTAGTAATCGCCGGCCGAGAGATAGCCGAAGCCGACTGCGGCCGAGACGTTCTCGGTGACCATGTACTTGGCGAGCAGGTCAACCTCGACGCCCAGCTGGTCGTCCTGACCCTCGGCCGTCTGGTCCGCCATCGCGTAGACGACGGCGCCCATGAACGAGAGCTCCTTGGAGGCGGCCATCGTCGCGGAAACCTTGCCGGCGAGGGCGTTCTTCACGCCGGTGTCGCCGCTGTAGTTGCTGACCCAGCCGTTCAGGTCGAAGTTGTTGAAGAGGATGAACGAGGAGAAGGGACCCTGGTACTCCTGGGAGTACGCGGCCTCGTTGTCGGTCGTGGTGGGGTCATCGCCCTGAGAGTACGCGACCTCGAGGCCGACGTTCACGGGACCGGCGGGCATGAAGGCGCCGACATAGGCCATCAGGGCCGACGCGTCGATGTCATCCCCACCGTCATAATCGTCCGTGCCCGTCGCGAAGGCAACCTCGGCGGCCAGGTTCGCCGGGCCAACCATGCCCTTGAGGAAGGCATCGAGACCCAGGCGGCTCTTCTCGAGATCGGCCACGGTCTTGTCGCTCGCGTACCACCCGAGCAGGCCGACGTTCATCTCGCCGACTTTGGTCGCAAGACCGAGAGAGAGGCCAAGGCTGTCATCGGTCGTCTCGCTGTCGTACGTCTCCGTGTTCATGTCCATGGAGAGGGAGACCGAGACGGGGTCGAACTTCCCGGCGATCTTTGCGCGGTAGCGGTTGTCGGCCTGGGCGAACATGCCGAGGCCGAAGCTCACGTCCTGCTTGCCGACCGTGATCGTGGTGGGCCCGGCGCCGAACGAAGCGAACGCCTGGTCGAAGTCGATCTCCATCGCGTCGGTGTTCGTCCAGACATTCTCCATGATGTCGGCGCGCGCGCCGACCTTCACGCCCTCGGAGACCTGCCACGCCATGTTCAGGCGCAGGCGCTGATCCCAGAAGTCCGCGGTGGTGTCCGGATCGGTGCTGCCGGAGAGGTTCGCGTAGTTGCTGAGGTACCAGTAACGGGCGCGGTACTCACCCTTGGTCTCGAGGGCGGTGGCCGAAGCCTGCCCCACCGCGGCGAACACGAGCGTCGCGGCCAAACCGATCGTCATCAACTTCTTCATTGCTTCCCTCCTGTTACTGTTGCCTTCATGGTTCCCGTTTCCCCGTCCGGCGATGAACCCTGCCGAATTACTCCTGGCCGCCGTCCGGGAAAGCCTGGTTCCCGTCACTGCCACACAGCCCGAACAACCTTTTTTCGCGAGCCCATCACCTCCCTGTTGTGCGCTCCGTGTCGCATTTATTGTTTTCTCTCTAATGCCGGCTCCCATTCAATGGCTATTTTGTAAGAAACCTATCAGCACCTGTTCGCCCCTGTCAAGGGCTTATTTCATGCCGGTCCGGGGGGGTGGTCAGACGCCAGGCGACGAGTCTCCCGCGCTCTCCGAGCAGGGGCCCGGCAAAACGGTTGACGGCGAAGATGATCTCCGGGCTGCCGTCGCCGTCGATATCGGCGCGCGCCAGGTCGGCCACGTACCCGTCGAAGGGGCGGCTACGAAGCACTTCATCCGGGGATTCCGGGAGACCTTCGAGAATCACGACCTGGCCCTGCCCGAGCGAGCGCGTACGCACGAGCGTCACCGGCGAATCGGAGAAGTTTCTGGGGACGACCAGGCGGACACCCCCGGGGGCCTCCCCGGCCAGCAGCCGGCCCTGGAAGGCGCGCGCCTCGTCGTCGAAGCCCTGCTCGTCCATCGGGCCCGGCCCGAAGAGTTCGCGAGCTGTCAGGGGTGGCGGATAACCGCCGTAGGGCCGCGTGCTGCGCCAGACGATTGCGCCCTCCGGGGCCAGGCCGGCGAGGAAACCGGCGCGGTCGAGAGCATAGAGCATCACCGGTCCGTCAACCGGGGCGAGCGCCAGGCCGAAAATGCCGACCCCTCGGGGCAAGGCGCTGTCCGCGACCCGCTCCAGCGCCCCTTCGCGCAGCCGGTACTGCTCGACCCGGCCGGAGAGGACCTCGTCGAGCCCTGCGCGCTGCCCGAGCAGGAGCGCCGGGCCGCTGCGCCGTGAAGCCGTGCGCAGGTAGACGCCGTCGATGGCTCCATCGACGGACAGGCTCCCGTCTCGCCAACGCCTGAGTTCGGAGGTGACCCGTCCGTTCCTGACCATAGTCACGATAACCTCGGTCCGGCCGTCGCCGTCCAGATCCGCGGCATCGAGCGAAAGTATGCGCCTGCCCGCCCGACCATCCTCGTCCCAGCGCCATGCCAGGGATCCCTCCTCCCAGCGGTAGAGCGAGAGGCGCGAGCCGTCGGAGATGACCAACTCGAGCCGCCCCTCGCCGAGGATATTCCCCGCGGCCAGTGATTTTGCAGGCGAGGCCAGCTCGCGCACGGTGTACTCGCCGGGCTTCGATGACGATACGGCGCCGGCCTGGGCGGGCGTCGTCGCACCGGGCTTCTCGAGCGTTGCCGTCGGGGCCGCTGGCGGCGCCGCGGACGGCATCGGTGCCTGGGCAGCAGCCGTCGTCACCGGCCAGCGCTCGCTCAACTCGCCGAGCACCGCGCCGGTGCGCAGCGAGCGCACCTCGACCGTCACGCGGGGGATGCCCCCCGGTTCAATCCTCGCGGCCAGAAGCAGATCCGCCGCCGCGCGCTCCCCGAGGTCGCGCAACGCGGCGGGCTTGGCGCGAACGATCTCCCACGGTTCGCCAAGAGCCATCAGGAACTGCGCCCAGGCAGGCTCGTCGATCATCGAGAAGCGCCCCGACTCCTCGCCGCGCTCGAGCAACGCCTGCGCCAGCGGCCCGATCTCGATGCCGGCGGCCGCGCCGGAAACATGCAGAAGTGTGCGCAGGCGTCGAGACGAGAGGCGGACGCGGTCGCCGGCGACGATCCCCGCCTCTGCACCGGCTGCATCGAGCGTCCCACGCGAATATTTCTCGCGCACCTCGGTCACCCGCAGCACCCCCAGATTCTTCTCGTAGGCCCCGAGGACCTGCCTGGTCACCGGATGGACCATGTCGGCACCCGGCCGGTAGACCTGTATCTCCATGCCCGTGCGAAGCAGATCCTTGTGCGCCAGATCGACGTACACATCCCCGCCGCTGGCGGAAACCACGTATCCCTCGACGGCTGGAAAGAGGGCGACCAGTCCCTGACCGAGCGCGAGCGACGCCTCCCGATAGGGGTAGGCGGCGGCGGCCGGGGGTGCCCCGGCGGTCAGGCTGGCGGCAAGCGCCACGGCAATCAAGCGGCCAACCGGGCCGCAAAGCCCGCTGTGGCGTCCCTTTTTCAGCCCTCCGGGCACGCTGACCGACATCACCACGTCCTCCTGTCGATTTCTCGGGCAGCCTGTCTCAGCGGGGCAGACGGATGCCGTAGGAGCGTATTTTCTTCGCAAGCGTGTTGCGGTTGATGCCGAGGAAGTCGGCGGCATCGGTCTGGACGAAGCTCACCTTCTCGAGGGCCGCCCGGATGACGATCTTCTCGACCTCCGCCATCAAGCGCTGGTGGATGTCGCTGCGGCGCGTCCAGTGCCCGGTGCGCTCCATCCGGCCGATCCAACTCGCGATGTGCTCCTCGAGAGCGTACCCGAGCGCCACCGGTGCGCTCCCGTCTTTCTTCTGGCTCATGACTCGATCGATAACCCGCCGTATATTGGTTGAATACCCATCTACGCCTTCGGCGGCGCATCTGTCAAGCTGCCCTCCGCGTCGGGCACCTTGACCGGCGGTCGGCATGCCGCGTATGCTCCGGCCCATGGCCATGCCACGACTCCGCCAGCACGGCGAGCCGCCTGCCTGCCCTTTCTGCGGCGCCGCCCTCCCCCGCCCGAAGCGCCGACCCTCGAATCCTGCCTCGGTGCTCCCCGGCGCCCGCTGCGCGTGCGGCGCCTGCTTCGTCGTCGATCCCACGGGCCGCAACGGCGGGCACGCGCTGCTGGAGGCGCTCGAGGACGCCTGCGGCGGCGATCGGGAGCGCAGCCTCTTTCTCGAGCCGGGACGCGACTACCAGGAGCTGATCGAGAACTACGATACGCAGCTGCACCGCTACATCACGGGCTTTCGCGGGTACCGGCGCGGCATGGCCCGCCTCTACCTCGTCAAATTAACCTCCGGGGCGCCGCAGACCAACCCCGCCCCGGCGACTGCGGGGCCGGCGGCTCAAACAGGCCCGGATGCCAGGCGGACAAGCCCTGAGGAATGAGGCGCACTCGTGTGCGCCGCAGTGACGAAGGGCGCAGTCCAACGCCGCAGGCGGGCTTGTTTCAGCGGCCTGCCCTCAGCCACACCGCAAGGATCGACACCGCCGCCGGCGTGACGCCCGCGATGCGCGCGGCCTGCCCGAGCGAGGCGGGGCGCACCGCGGCAAGTTTCTGGCGCAATTCCATCGAAATCCCGGGGATCGACGCATAATCCAGATCCGGCGGGATACGGCAGCCCTCCTGCTCGCGGAAGCGCGCCGCCTCGACCTCGGCGCGGCCGAGGTAACCGTCGTAGCGCGCCTGCACCTCGACCTGGAACACGACGTCGTCGGGAAGCGCCGGCACCTCGCCCTGAAGACGGCAGAGCTCGCGCCAGGAGAGGCCGGGGCGGCGCAGCAGCGACCAGATCGTCGCGGGCTCCGCAAGCGGGGCCGAGCCCAACTCGCGCAGCCGTGCATTCACCGCCGGGGTGGGCGCGAGCCGCGCGATGCGCACCCGCCCGAGTTCGGCCGCGATCGCGGCGCGCCGGGCGCAAAAGCGCCCGTAGGCGTCGTCACCGACAAGGCCGAGCTCGCGCCCTTTCTCCCGCAGGCGCAGGTCGGCGTTGTCCTCGCGCAGCAGCAGGCGCCACTCGGCGCGGGAGGTGAACATCCGGTAGGGCTCACGGGTGCCGCGCGTAACCAGGTCGTCGACAAGGACCCCGAGATAGGCCTCCGAGCGGTCCAGGACAAACGGCGGGCGCTCTTGCGCGAGACAGGCCGCATTGATCCCCGCCCAGATCCCCTGCGCCGCAGCCTCCTCGTAGCCGGAGGTGCCGTTGACCTGCCCGGCGAGGAAGAGGCCGCCGACCGCCTTGGTCTCCAGCGTCGCGGTCAGCTGCGTCGGCTGCACGTAATCGTACTCGACCGCATAGGCGGGCCGCATGATCTCGACCTGTTCGAGACCCGGCACGCTGTGCACGAGGGTCGCCTGCACGTCGAGAGGGAGGCAGTTGCCGAGCCCTTTGGCGTAGATTTCTTCCGTGTCCCGACCTTCCGGCTCCAGGAGCACCTGGTGGCGCTCCTTCTGGGCGAAGCGCATCACCTTGTCCTCGAGCGAGGGGCAGTAGCGCGCCCCGACGCCGGTGATGGCGCCGGCGTAGAGCGGCGAACGGTTGATGCTCGCGCGCAGCAGCCGGTGCGTCTCCGGCGCGGTCCACGTCAGGTGGGAGGGGAGCTGGGCGGGCGCGAACGCCAGCGGGTCGGTGTCGAAGGAGAAGGGGCGCGGGCGCTCGTCGCCGCGGTGCTCCTCCATGCCGGTGAAGTCGATGCTCGAGCGGCGCAGCCGCGGCGGCGTGCCGGTCTTGAGGCGGCCGACCTCGAAACCGAGATCACGCAGCTGGCGCGCCAGCTCCGTCGCCGCTTCCTCGCCGGCGCGGCCGGCGCTCGTGCGCCACTCGCCGATGTGGATGAGCCCGTTGAGGAAGGTGCCGGTGGCGAGCACGACGGCGCGGGCGCGGTAGCAGAGGCCACCGGCGACTTCGATGCCGGCGACCCGCACCCCCGGCCCGCCGGGACGCCCCTCGAGCAGCAGGCGCTCGACGCGCCCCTGGCGCAGGTGCAGCCGCGGTTCGCCCTCGAGCAGGCGCTTCATCGCGAGGCGGTAGGCCTGGCGGTCGTTCTGCATCCGCGTGCCGCGCACGGCGTCCCCGCGCGAGGCGTTGAGCACCTTGGCGTGGATGCAGGTGAGGTCCGCCAGCCGCCCCATCGCCCCGCCGAGCGCGTCGATCTCGCGCACCAGCTGGCCCTTGCCCAGGCCGCCAACCGAGGGGTTGCAGGCCATCAGGGCCATGGTGTCGAGGCTGAGGTTCAGCAGCAGCGTTTCGCAGCCCATGCGGGCGGCGGCGAGCGCGGCCTCGCAGCCGGCGTGCCCGGCGCCGACAACAACGACGTCGAACGATCTTCCTTGACAATCAGCCATACCCGAATCGTACCATCACCCATGACCTCCCGCGACGGCCGGCCGGCGTTCTGGAACCCCGCGAAGCGCTACTACGACTTCAAGGCCTACCTCCGGAACGCGTTCGGCGCGCGGGTCGCCAAGCTGCCGATCGACGCGGGGTTCACCTGCCCGAACCGCGACGGGCGCAGCGGGATTGGCGGGTGCGCCTACTGCGACGGACGCGGGTCGGCGCTGCGGCAGGCGGGGCCGCTGCCGTCGGTGACCGCCCAGCTCGCTGCGATGCGCGACCGCTACCTGCGTCACGGTGCCGAACGCTTCATCCCGTATTTCCAGACCTTCACGAACACCGACGCTTCGCTCGAGAGGCTGCGCGCGCTCTGGGACGAGGCGGTCGGCTTTTCCCCGGACGTGGTCGGCATCGCGGTGGGAACACGGCCGGACTGCGTGCCGGACGCCACGCTCGACCTGCTCGCCGACTACCGACGACGCGTGCGCGTCCACCTCGAACTCGGCCTGCAATCCGCACACCCGGCGACCATCGCCCGGATCAACCGCGGGCACACCTTTGATCAGTTCGACGACGCGGTTCGCCGTGCCGCGGCGCGGGGGATCGAGGTGGTCGCGCACGTCATGCTCGGGCTGCCCGGCGAAACCCCGGCGATGATGCGCGAGACGGCGCGGGCGCTGGCGGCGTTGCCGATCGCCGGCGTGAAAATCCACGCGCTGCTTGTCCTGGCGGGGACGGCGTTGGAGCAGGAGTGGCGGCGCGGGGCGGTGCCCCTGCCCGATCTGCCGACCTACACCGGGTGGGTCGCTGATTTTCTCGAGCTGCTGCCGGACCGCGTCTTCGTCGAGCGTCTGACAGCCGACGGTTACCGCGACATCCTGCTGGCGCCGGACTGGTCGCGCAACAAGCTCGCGGTGCTCAACGCCATCGAGCGCGAACTCGCGCGGCGGGACACGCGCCAGGGATCCAAGACCGGGCATTGACGCAGGCCCACGCCTGAAGCACCCGCAGCGGCAGGACGGGATGCACACCCCCGGGATACTCACCCCGGGGGGCTTGCATCCCCCGGCCCGGGCGGGTGATCGAGAAGGAGGCGGACTCGTGCGGCGAGCTGCTGCAACGTGTGTGGCTTCGCGAGGAACGTCCTCTGATCGCGGGAGATTTCCTCGTGATCGCCGATCTCCTCGGCGTATCCGGAGAGGTAGAGCACGCGCAGCCCGGGCTGCCGCGCACGCAGCATCCCGGCGAGGCTGATCCCGTTCATCCCCGGCATGACCACGTCGGTTACCAGCAAAGAGATCGATCCCGCGTTGGCCGCGGCGATCCGGAGCGCCTCCGCGGCGTTCGCCGCGGCGAGCACGGTGTACCCTCGTAACCGCAGCCCCTCGATCGCGGCCGCCCGAACGAGTTCTTCGTCCTCGACCAACAGCAAGGTCTCGCTCCCACCGCCGGTGACACCGCCCGCCTCCGTGCTGCCTGCAGGCGCCGAGCCGGCCGTGCGGGGAAGACGGATCCGCATGCTTGCTCCCGTGTCGTGCCCGCTTTCGACCTCGATGCTGCCGCCGCTCTGTCGAACGATGCCGAAGCAGGTCGCCAGACCGAGCCCCGTGCCCTTGCCGACCGGCTTCGTCGTGAAGAACGGTTCGAAGAGGTGGGACTTCGCCTCGTCCGTGAAGCCGGCCCCCGTGTCGCTGACCGTGATTGTCGCGTAATCGCCGGGAGCGAGGCCGGCGACGGCTGACCCGGCGGGAACCTGCTCGCGGCCGGTCGCGATCGCAAGCGTCCCGCCGTTCGGCATGGCGTCGCGGGCATTGACGGCGAGATTGATGAGCACTTGCTCCATCAGGGAAGGGTCGACCCGGATCGCCCCGGCGGCATCGTCGAACGCGGTATGCAGGGCGATGTGCTCACCGATGAGAGGACGCAGCAGCCCGGTGAAGCTGGAGACGAGATCGTTGAGCGCAACCTCCCGCGGCTGGTTGACTTGCCGACGGGCGAAGGACAACAGCTGTGCGATCACCGCGCGCGAGCGATCGGCCGCCTGGAGCATCTTGTCGAGATGATCGGCGGCCGGGGCGGTGGGGCTGATCCCCAGCCGTGCCAGCTCGCCGAACCCCATGATCGCGGTCAGGAAGTTGTTCAGGTCGTGGGCAACCCCGCCGGCGAGGCGCCCGATCGACTCCATCTTCTGCGCCTGCAGGAACTGCTGCTGCAACTGGTCGAGATTCTCCTGCGCCCGCAGCCGCTCCGTGATGTCCCGACTCTGAACGACGATACCGACGGTGTTTCCGGCCTCGTCGCACAGCGGGGCCGCGCTGACCTCCGCCGGCACCACGCGGCCATCGGCGTGCTGGAAATCGAGACGAACATCATGGATCATGCCGCCGGCCCGGACGCGCTCGATCTCTGCGAGGGCACGGGTGCGGTCGGCGGGGACGAGCAAATCGAGAGCATTGCGCCCGTCGAGCCCGCCGCGGCGGACGCCCAGGGACTCGGCGGCGTTCGGGTTGGCTTCCACGATGTTCCCTCGCAGGTCGATCCGGGTGATCGACTCGGGCGAGGTCTCAAAGATGGCGCGCATCTGCTGTTCGCTGCTGCGCGCCCTATGGAGGCTGTCGGCGAACTGGCGACGCAGAAAGCGCACGGCGATCGCGGTCATGAGCAGGATGATGTTCACGTCGATGAGCGCCCAGACATCGAAGAGGTCGCCGACCGGGTTGGGAAGGCGACCGGTGAGCATCGCCGTGTGGAGTGCCGTCACCGTGCCGAGGATCGCCAGCACCATGACCCCGAATGATAAGCCCCGCTCGAGAATCAGGCCCGCACCGACGATCAGCGAGGGAAAGGCGATCGCGGCGACGTCGTAGATCCCGAGGGGGCTCAGGACGATGACGACGGTGACGAACATGACCATCAGGGCGATAAAAGCCAGTCCGGCAATCTCGGTCTTCCCCCATCGGACCAGGGCAAGCGGCAAGGAGAGCCCGATCCAGGCCGCGCCCACCACGGCCACCATGATCCAGGTCCGCGAGACGGCGTTATGGGCGATGATCGGCAGGAGTCCAACGAGGAGCACGAGGCAGAGTGTATTGACGGTCCGCGCAGTCCGGTTGCTATCCTCGTCCGCCATGAGCGGCACATCCAGCACCTTGTGCATCCTGTCCGAGAGCTTCATGGCTGGTTCACCGTGCGTTCCTCGAACGCAGACCTGACCGTCGCCCTTTCCGAGGTCAACGACGTCCTGCGGCATCGGGTCCCCCTGGCAGGGATTGTACTTCACATCGACCCTCCATGAAACCATCGTCACGAGTCCCAGGAAGCTTGACGCTTGTGGCGTCTTCGGTTATTCCGATATTGCCATGAAGCGACGTCGGACCGTCCTTGCCCTCTGCGCCCTTGCCCTCTGCGCCTTTGCCCCACGCCCCGGCGCCGCCGCGACGAAGGCGATCGACACCCTCGTCGAGCAAGTCTTCGCCGCATACGGCGGGAAGACGGCCCTCGCGAAGGTCAAGGCCTATCGGATGGAGGGTACCGTCAACTCCGTGATGCGCGGCACCGGTGCGCTGGTGCGCACCTTCGCACGGCCGGACCGGCTCAAGATCGCTCTCGACTACCCCGGCCACCCGGAGACGCGAATTCTCGACGGACGAAAGGGCTGGCGCTCCGACGGCCAGGGGAACATGCCCGCCGCCGACGGTTTCCTGCTGACCTCGATGGTCCTGCAGGCCGCCCGGGCCGATCTCCCCTGGTTTCTCGACGAGCGCCGGGCGACGATCAAGGTGCTGGCGCCGATGGACGGAGGAAAGCTCCAGGGCCTCGAGATTCCCTTGGGCGAGGGTCTGGCCCTCACCGTCTATATCGAATCCGCGACCGGCCGGATCGTGCGATCTTCCGGCGTTCTCGAGACGCCGGGCATGAAGACGAACTTCGCGTCGGACTACTCGGACTTCCGCTCGGTGGACGGGATCCTGTTCCCGTTCCGCGAGGCCAACTTCGCGTCGAACCAGTCCACCGGCGACACGGTGATCACCAAGATCGTCGTCAACCCCGCGTTGACTGACGCCGACTTCCGTCCGTAGCAGGACGGTTTCGAAGCACCTGCCGTTCCCGTGCGGCTGCGGGGTCCTGACGCTGCGCACCCCCCATATGTGCATCGGCTGGGCGGAGGGGTGGCGCGGAGGGGAGGTCTCCAGCGGCGGACCGCAGGGAGCACGATGGAGGTCCGCAGCGTCAGGACCCCGCAGCCCGCACTCTCACGAAGGCAGGACCCCGACGATCGGCGCGATAGGCTCGGAACATCGTCAATTCGTTTGTCTTTGAGAGCCGTTTCGGCTATTATTCCGGCCCGACAATGGAGACCTCGAAGCCCGCCGCCCGCCCCGCACGCCTCGTGCTCGAGGACGGCACCGTCTTTGCCGGGACGGCATTCGGGTCCGACGGCGAACGGCACGGCGAGGTCGTCTTCAACACCTCGATGTCCGGCTACCAGGAAATCACCACCGACCCCTCGTACTGCGGCCAGATCGTCGTCATGACCTATCCGCTCATCGGCAACTACGGTGCCAACCCCGAAGACGTCGAATCCGGCCGCCCCTGGGTCGAGGGCCTCGTCGTGCGCGAGATCTCCCCGGTGCACTCGAACTGGCGCGCCGCCGAGAGCCTCGACGCCTTTCTCGCCCGCCACGGCGTCCCCGGCATCAGCGGCGTCGACACCCGCGCCCTGACCCGCCACCTGAGGAGCCGCGGCGCCATGAAAGGCGTCGTCTCCACGGTGGATCTCGATCCTGAATCGCTCCGGCGCAAGGCGCAGGGCTCACCCGGGCTCGTCGGCCGCGACCTTGTCCGCGAGGTGACGTGCGCGAAGCCCCACACCCCGGCCTATACCGGAGCAAAGCGCTTCCGCGTCGCCGCGATCGACTGCGGCATCAAGCGCAGCATCCTCGACTGCCTGGCAGCGGTCGGCTGCGACACGACGGTGTTCCCGGCCTCCGCGACCGCCGCCGAAATCATCGCCTCCGACCCCGACGGCGTCTTTCTCTCGAACGGTCCCGGCGACCCCGAGGGCGTGCCGTACGTCATCGAGACCGTGCGCGGCCTGCTCGGAAAAAAGCCGATCTTCGGCATCTGCCTCGGCCACCAGATGCTCGCTCTCGCGCTCGGCGGGCGCACCTACAAGCTCAAGTTCGGCCACCGCGGCGCGAACCACCCGGTCATGGACCAGCGCACCGGGCGCATCGACATCACCAGCCAGAACCACGGTTTCTGCGTCGACATGGATTCGCTCGACCCGGCCGCCGTCGAACTGACCCACGTCAACCTCTACGACCGGACCAACGAGGGGATGCGCCACCGCACGCTGCCGGCCTTCTCGGTGCAGTACCACCCCGAGGCCTCGCCGGGACCGCACGACGCGCGCCACCTCTTCGACGACTTCATCGCCCTGATGGATCGGCACCGGTCGTGAAGCCGCAGGCGGGAATGCTCTTCTCCTGGGAGGCCGGACCGGAATCCGCGCTCGGACGCTGGTCCAGGCGGCTGCTTTCCACGCTGATCTTCGGCGGTCTCTTTCTGTTGCCGCTCTTTGGCTGGCTGGCAGCCGAGCCGACCCCGTACCGCGATCCGGCCGGATTTTTCACGTTCACGCCTCCGGAGGGCTGGTCGACCGACGACTCCGGGCACATGGGGCCCGGCCTCGTCGCGAAGGGCCCGGCGGACGCCGCGGGCACCGAACCGCCGATTCACATGACGCACGAGGCGGCGGGCATCGTGACTCTCGAGGTTCACTGGCAGACCCTGCTCGGCCAGATGCGTTTCGACAACGAGCGGGTGCGCTTCCTCGCGATCGAGGAGCACCCGGACGCAACCCCGCCGTACGCCCAGGCCATCTACCTCCACCGGCGGGGCGACCAGGACTACCAGGCGCTGACCCGGCTGGTCCTGGCCAGGGGCCGGTTCTACCAGCTGACCGCGGCCATCCCCGAGCACGACTTCGACCTGCTGCATCCGGTGCTGGTCGCCGCCTTCGAATCGCTCAAGATCGGGACCGAGTAGCGATGCCCAAGCGCACCGACATCCGGAAGATCCTGCTGATCGGCTCCGGCCCGATCGTCATCGGGCAGGCCTGCGAGTTCGACTACTCCGGCGCCCAGGCCTGCAAAGCGCTGCGCGAGGAAGGGTACGAGGTCGTCCTCGTGAATTCCAATCCCGCGACGATCATGACCGACCCGGCGCTCGCCGACCGCACCTATCTCGAGCCGC
>CAZEOK010000071.1:0-16522 GCA_964513745.1 uncultured bacterium | reverse complement strand
CCCTCTTTCTCGAGGGTCTCGGCGTCAACCCAACGCAGGTTGACCCGGGTCTCGTTGGCCACGCCGCCGTGGATGAAAGCCTCCGTGAGGCTCTTGTACGCTTCCTTGAGCACGATGTATTTGCCGACCAGCGCGATCTCGACCTCGGCTTTCGGCTGATAGATGCGCCGGACGATCTCTTCCCAAACGGAAAGGTCCGGACGCCGCGTCCAGATGTTCAGCAGCTTGGTGATCTTCTCGTCGATCCCTTCCTGGTGCAGGACGAGGGGCACTTCGTAGATCGTGTCGACGTCCTTGCCGGTCACCACCGCGTCCGGGGTCACGTTACAGAAGAGCGCGATCTTCGCCTTGATTTCCGGGGAGAGGTAGCGGTCGGTGCGGCAGAAGATGATGTTCGGCTGGATGCCGATCTCGCGCAGCATCTTCACGCTGTGCTGCGTCGGCTTGGTCTTGAGTTCGCCGGCCATGCCGAGGTGCGGCACGAGCGTCAGGTGGATCGAGATGGCGTTCTCCGGGCCGACCTCCCACATGAACTGACGGATCGCCTCGAGGAAGGGCTGGCTCTCGATGTCGCCGACGGTGCCGCCGATCTCGACGATGACCACGTCGACCTCGGTGACCTTGCGGAAATCGGCCATGATCTCGTCGGTGATGTGCGGGATGATCTGGACCGTCCCGCCGAGGTAATCGCCCCGACGTTCCTTGGTGATGACCGAATAGTAGATCTGGCCGGTCGTGAAATTGTTGTCGCGGCCGAGCCGAGCGTGCGTGAAGCGCTCGTAGTGACCGAGGTCGAGGTCGGTCTCGGCGCCGTCGTCGGTGACGAAGACCTCGCCGTGCTGGATCGGGTTCATCGTGCCCGGGTCGATGTTGATGTAGGGATCGAACTTCTGGAGCGTCACGGAGAGGCCGCGGGCCTCGAGCAGGGCGCCGATGGAGGCCGAAGCAAGCCCTTTGCCGAGGGAGGAGAGCACGCCGCCCGTGACGAAGATGTACTTGGGTTTCATGGCGTCTGCCGACCTGCGTCTTTGATGCCCATAGTGTGGATAGGATTATCTCCGCCGGTCGGCGTCTTGTCAACTTCCATGCCGCGCTGTGGTACGGAAAATGCTTAAGAGCCGTCCACCGAGCCTCGAGGCGGGCACTTCGTCGGTAAGCCTTTCCCGTGCGGGCTGCGGGGTCCTGACGCCGATGCAATGACACGCGACGCGGCTCAGGATTTTCGCCGCACCGCGTAGAGCAGGCCGCCGAGCACCCCTTGCCCGAGAACCGTGCCGTAGGCTATCCAGGAGAAAGCAAGCGCCGGGGCCAGGGGAACACCGTACCGGGAAAGGAGAAAAGCGAACACAGCCTCACGCGCACCGATGCCATTGATCGACACCGGCAGCAGCAACAGCACCGTCGCCACCGGGACCACGAGCAGGAGCGCGCCGGGCTCGACACCCAGGCCGAGGGCTTTCCCAACGCACCAGAAGTGAAGGATCACGTTTGCCTGCAACAGCACGGCGAGCAGGAATGTCGTGCGCAGTGTGCCGGGTGCGCGGGCAAGCGCTTCAAGGGTGAGCAGCAGGCGATCGGCGCTCGCCAACGCCTTGGCGAGCGCGGCATCGGCCGAGCCGGCGCGGGCTTCGACGGCACGGCGCAACGCCGCGAGTGGCTGGGGGCGCAGCAGCACGACCAGGCCCGTAAAGCCGGCCAGCAGCGCAACAGTCGCGAACAGCGCAGACGACGCGGCCCTGCCGTTCCCAAGAGCGCCCGCCAGCGGTGCAGCCAAAGCGAAAAAGCCGAGGACGAGTATCCCGCTTGCCCGCTCCACCAGAACGACCGTGAAAGCCCCGGTGCCTGAACCTGCGTGCAACGCGGTGTCCCGGGCGCGCATCAGGTCGCCACCGACCGTCGAGGGGAGAAAATTGTTGAAGAAGATCCCGACGAGCAGCGACTCTGCGAGAAACCAGAGGGAAACGTCGGAACCCTGCGCGCGCAACAACAGCCGCCAGCGCACGGCGCTGATAACAAGCCCGACGAAGTGCAGCGCAAATGCGGCGCCGACCCAGCCAATGCCCGCTCCCGCGAGAGCGGCGCCGATCCCCTCGATGTTGACCCGGGTGAGCAACCATGCGAGAAGGGCGGCGGTGACGGCCAACCTGACCGTCGCCGAGATTACGCGACGAATCCGGGGTGCAGCGCCGTTCATGGCTGGGGCGGGAGGATTCGAACCTCCGAATGCGGGATCCAAAGACCCGTGTCTTACCGCTTGACGACGCCCCACCGGCGACGCGCAGGCATAAATCGCACTTTCACGAGCCGACCGGGAACCCTGCCCCGAAGCCGGCGGCGAGCATGCTCGACAGCCGCATCGCTGCCGAACAAACCGAATACGCTTGAGCCGCTGCCGCACAGCAACGACCCCGCCGCTCCTGCAGCGATGAACTCCCCCTTGACTGCGGCCAAGCCCGGGGCCAAGGCGAATGCTGGCTCCTCGAGGTCGTTGAAAAGCGCTTTTCCGAATCGCCGCAGGTCGCCCTCGCGCCAACGCGAGATTATCATGATAAAAGCGCGGGAGCGGCCTGTCAATGCCGGCTCCAGGCGTCCGTAGACTTCGGCGGTCGACAGGCCTTCCGCGGCGAGGTGAACGAGCGCAACGACAGCGCCAGCGAAGGGGGCGAGTGGCTCGAGGATCTCGCCCCGGCCGCTTCCAACAGCCGAACCGCCCTCCAGAAAAAAAGGCACATCGGAGCCGAGCGATGCCGCCCAGAAGCGCAGTTCCTCAACTTCAGGCCGGATGCCGAAGAGCCGGCAGCAGGCCAGAAGAACCGCAGCGGCGTCGCTGCTGCCGCCGCCGAGGCCTCCCCCGGGAGGAATCCGCTTCTCCAGGTCGATCTTCACGCCGGGGGGAATGCCGGTTCGCTCGAAAAACAGGGATGCCGCGCGATGCGCGAGGTTGCGCTCCCCGAGATCCTGGAGCGCGGGGCAGTGCAGCCGGATGCCGCTACGTGCGCGCCTCACAACGACCCGGTCGCAGAGCGATACCGTCTGGAATACGGTGCGCAGCTCATGGTAACCGTCACCGCGCGGACCAAGGACCGCGAGACCGAGGTTGATTTTTGCCGGTGCGAGGATGCGGACCTCTGCGCCTGCCGCGACTCCCCGGATCACCGCGGCAGGTTCCAGGAGGTCCATCTGACGCCTGGACCCAGGCGCGGGCGCAACGTCTGGTTCGTGGGCGGAGGGTTCTCCTCGATCTCGCTGAGCTCCACGGCGATGGCGAGCCCGGCCTTGGGATACAGGACCTCGAAACGTGACGGCAGCCGGGAGACCGTGCTTTGAACCCACTCGCGCAGACGCAGCTGGAGCACGGGTTCGTCGCCACAGTACCAGGAGACGAGCCAGGGTAGCGGGTGACCGCCCTCGTTCCGATAGCGGACGCTTTGATACAGACTGCCGCCTCGACGTCGCTCCAGACTGCGCTCTCCTCGCCAGAGCCCGCTGTCGGCCAGGCGCTCACCGGCAACGGGAGCGATGCTCGAGGAAGTCACGGCAGCTACCCAGTCCGCCGGATCAACTTCCTGACAGTCTGCGGGAAAAACGCCGAGCGAGGCCGCCGACTGCTGCCCAGGCCGGAACTGGACAACGCGGCCTTCCTCGACAAACAGAATCGCCAGCGGCCGGTCGAGAGGATCGAGGAGATCGAGGCGAAATCCCCCGAAAGCGTCGAGCAGCAAGACGCCGGGGAAGGAGACCTCCCGGCCGGCGAAGGAGATCCGGGCTTCCGCGAGCGCCCTCACTGCGGCCAGTCCCTGGTTGCGCCCGAGCAGGGATCGATAGACCTCGACCGGGGCCTGCGCCGTCGCTGGCGGCTGCGGACGCAGTGCCGAGCACCCGGCAAGCCCGAGCGCGGCGGCGAGAAGGGATGGCGCGAGCCGAAAGCGGCTACGGCGCGGGCTTCTGCGCATCGAGGATCTTCTGCTTGAGGGCCGCGTTCTCCGGGGTGATCTCGAGCGCCCGGCGCCAGGCCTCGACGGCCTGGTCGGCCTTGCCGGCCTTGAGACGGACATCGCCGAGGTGCTCGAGGATGACCGGGTCGTCGCTCACCAGGGAGCTCGCCCGCTCCATCTGCTCGAGCGCCTCGGGGATCATCCCTTTCTTGTAATAGGCCCAGCCGAGGCTGTCCACGAAGAAACCGTTGGCCGGCTCAATCTCGATCGCTTTTCGAATCAGCGACACCGCCTCGTCGAGGTTCTGGCCGCGCTCTGCGAAGAGGTACCCGAGGTAATTGTAGGCGTTGGCGTGCTTCGGATCGGCCTTGATGGCCTCGCGGAAGGCGGCGATCGCTTTTTCCGTGTCCTTTCTCTTGTCGAGGGACACGCCCCGCTGAAACAGCAAGTCGCCGCTGGCCGGCATGAGTTCGAGTCCGCGGCGCAGGTCGCGGTCCGCGGCCTCGAGGTCGCCGGCTTCCTCGTGCGTCAGGGCCAGCTGCACATAGGCTTCGGGTGTCTTGGGCGCCAGCTCCGCGACCTTCTCGAATTCTCCTATGGCCTCGGCAAAGCGCTTGAGTTTGCGGTAGACGACGCCGAGGCGCAGCCGGTCCTCCCGTGCGTCGGGCTCCATGTCGAGCACCGCGCGCAATTCCCCGACCGCGTCCTCGAGCCGTCCCTGCTCCTCGTAGACCAGCGCCAGGATGCTGCGCACGCGGGTGTTCCCGGGCTCCTTGCCGAGCACCTCGTTCAGGGTCCTCGCCGCATCGTCGTAGGCGCCCTGCTGGAGCTGCACGATGCCGATCTTGGTCCTGACCGCAACGTTAGCCGGTTCGAAGGACAGCAGCGCCCGGTACTGCTCCAGCGCCTGTTCCCACTCCCGCCGTTGCACGTACAACTCTCCGAGGCGCAGCCGGATCTCGGTGTCGTGGGGATTGAGCCGGATGAGCTCGCGGTAGGCGCTTTCCGCATCGGCGGCACGGCCCCAGTGATCGTAGAGAATGCCAAGATACTTGACCGCTGGCACGAAATCGGGGTTGATCACGAGAGCCTTTTTTAAGCTGGCCTCGGCTTTTTCGAAGGACTTGCCCTCCCCCTGCAACCTCGCGAGCTGGTAATAACCGAGGAAGCTGCCTGGCCGTCGCGCGACGAGCCGGCCGAGCACATCCTGCGCTTCGGCGGCGCGGCCGGCATCGGCGAGGAGATTCGCCAGCTGCAGGTAAGCCTCTTCCTGATCGGGGTCCAGCTCGACGACTTTGCGATAGGCCGCTATCGCCTCATCCTTGCGGCGCAGCGCCCCTGCCAGATCGCCCATGAAGAGGTACGCCTCGACCATGGTCGGGTCGAGCTCGATCGCCCGGCGCGCCAGCTGTGCCGCCTCTTCGGTTCGTCCAAGCCGGGAGACGACCGCCGCCAGCTCGATGTGGAGGAATGCCGATCGCGAATCCTTCGCCAGCGCCTCGCGCAGGCTCTTCTCGGCTTCGGGTAACCGGCCCTCGCGCAGTTCGCGGACCGACAGCATGTAGTGATAGTAGGCCAGATGGCTCACCTCGCGCCGGGGCGGCACGGCCTGTTCCTCGGGAATGCTCCGGGCCAGACCGCACGCCGCCTCGCCGAGGAAGAGGATCGTCATCCCGACGATGCGCGACCAGCGCGAGACACGGCGAGCCGACATCACGAGGCTCCGCTTCTTCCGGCGAACCAGGCCACCGTGTGCGCGAGCCCGGTTTCCAGATCGTACCGCGGTGTCCACCCGACCGCCTCCCGCAAGCGCCGCGCGTCCAGACAACTGCGGCGTTGTTCTCCGGGCATGCCCGGCCCGTGGCGCCGCCCGCCACGGAAGTTGGTCAAGGCGGCGATGCGGTCGTAGAGCACCGTAACGTCGGTCTCAACCCCGCACCCGACATTGTACGCTCCCGTAAGCCCGCGCTCGGCCGCCGCGAGATTAGCGGCGACCACGTCCTTGACGAACACATAGTCCCGCGTCTGCAGACCGTCCCCGTTGATCACCGGCGCTTCCCCGGCGAGCATCTTCCCGGCAAAGATCGCGACGACACCGGCCTCGCCATGCGGATCCTGGCGCGGGCCGTAGACGTTTGCATACCGCAACGCGCAGCAGCGCATACCGCCGGTCCGCTGGGCCCAGCCGAGATACTCCTCACCCGCGAGCTTGGAAACACCGTACGGGCTCGCCGGCCGGCAAATCTCGGTTTCGGGGGTGGGCAGCGGGACACCGTCGCCGTACAACGCCCCGCCGCTGGATGAGAAGATGAAGTGCCCGGCTCCGCCCCTGGCCGCGCGCTCGAGCAGCAGCAGTGTCCCGAGCACGTTCACTCGCAGGTCGTGAGCCGGGTCCTGCGTGGATACGCGGACGCTCGTCTGCGCGGCCAGGTGGGCCACGAGTTCTGGTTTGAAGGTGGAGAAAATGCCGTCGAGCGCGGTGGTATCGGTGATGTCGCTTTGGAAAAAGCGCGCCGCTGGCGGGAGGTTCTCGCGCCTCCCCGTGGTGAGATTGTCGATGATCGCCACCTCGTTGCCTGCCGCGAGAAAAGCTTCGGCAACGTGTGAACCGATGAAACCGGCCCCTCCGGTGATCAGTACTCGCGACATGGATGCGCCTTCTCCCCGCACGTGTTCATCCGTCGATCTCCACGGTGTCGTTCTCGAAAAGGATGCCGATCCCCGCCTCGACCTCCAGCTCGTCACCCTGGTCGGTCTTGGCGTGAAACTCCAGCAACGCGGAGGCGTGCAGGCCGCCCGAAATCACCGACTCGGGAATCGACGCCGCCAGCCAGCTTTTCAATGCGGTGCTGACCAGCGCGATGCTCAGCTTGGCATTCGTGGTGGTGCCGTCGACGGTGCTGACCGGGACATAGAGCGACAGCGCATAGGTCACATCCGGCGGGGAGTAGCCGGCGATGGCATAGGTGATCCGCACCTGGTCGACGGTGACGCCGCCGGCTTGTCCGCCGGTCCCGACAACGGTGGACTCATTGGTGAAGACGACGTTCACATAGTCCGTTGTCCCCACCTCCGTCGTGGTATCGGTCGTGGTGATGGTGGTGTCGGTGGTGTCGGTCGTGGTGGTGGTCGTGATCGTCTGAACGATCGAGGATACGCTGGAGATCACGTTTTCACTGTCGTCCTCGAACTGGACCACTCGGAGCCAGGTCTCGTCCGGAGGGCGACCGCACCCCGGGGTGACGAGGGCAAGCGCTAAGAGCGCCGCTCCGGCGGACCTCGCTATCAGGCTTCTCGTCTTCGACGGCGTCATGGCGTGCTCGCACCCTCCACCGCGCGAAATTGCTCGATTCCCTTCTTGAGCGTGAGCACCCGGTCCCTGATCTGCCGTGTCAACGCTTCCCCGTCCTCGACGCTGCTCACCACCCGGGGGGTGATAAGCAGCACCAGCTCCGTTTTTGAAACCTTGGCCGTGGTGCTTCCGAAGAGGTACCCGAGGACCGGGATCTTGTTCAATCCGGGGAGCCCCTCCCGGGAGCTGTCGCGCTTTTCCTGAATGAGACCGCCGACGACGAGCGTCTGATTGTGTTTGACCACCATGGTCGTCTTGGCGGTGCGCTTGTTGATGATCGGCGAGTCGGTGCCGCCTAGAGAGTTGGTCTGTGCCTCGCTCACCTCCTGCTGCAGGTCGAGGGTCACGAAGCCACCTTCATTGATGTGCGGGGTCACCGTGAGGATGACGCCCGTTGACCGATACTCGATGTCGTTCGTGACGGTGCCCGAGGTGGTGTCGTCGGTCGTCGATGTCTTGGTCGTCAGGATCGGGATCTCGGAGCCGACATCGATCTTGGCCTCCTTGTTGTTCGTCGCCAGGATATGCGGCGCGGAGAGGATGTTCAGCTTTGAGTCCTTGGCGTAGGCGTTGAGCGCCGCGGTGAGGCGGTTGGCCTCGGTCACGAACAGGGAGAACCCGGGCACGGTCGACGCAATGCCGTTCGTGCTGTCGAAGACGTTCTGCGTCGTGCTGGTCAGGCTGTGCGACTCGCCGAAGGCGCTGACCGTTCCCTGCCCCTTGAGTGCCCACTGGATGCCGAACTGGTTGGTGTCGTCGAGCGAGATCTCGGCGATCAGCACCTCGATGAGCACCTGCTTGGGCATGACATCGAGCTTGCGGATCACCTCCTCAACCGTCGGGTAGAACCAGGAGGCGGTCTGGATGATCAGCGTGTTGGTGTCCTTGTCGGCTACCACGACCACGGTGGCCGACCCGGCCGCCGCGCCCCCGGCTCCGGAGGAGGGAATCTGCACGGGCATCGAGGTCGCCGGCGCCGTCTGAGTGGCCGCAGCCCCCGATTGCCCTGAAGAGGCGCTTGTCCGGGCCGTCGTCTGGACAGTCGGCATGCCGCTTTTAGCCTGGCTCGCCGTCGTCTCGCGCCGGAAGACTTTCTCGAGCACCACCGCAAGGGCCTCGGCATCGGCGTGCGAGAGGGGATAGACGAAAATCCTCTCGTTGGCGTCGGATGCCGGCTGGTCAAGTTTGGCAATCCATTCCCGGATGTTTGCCGCAAGCGACGGCTCGCCGGAGAAAACCATGATCGCGCTCACCTGGGTCACCGGAACGATGCGGAACAGGGCGCGCCCCCGCCCCGAGGAGGAGAAGACAAGCGTCACGATCTGGGTCAGTTCCTTTGCGAGGTCTTCCACGCCGGCGAAGCGCACCGGGTAGAGCTCGACCTGGATCGAAGCGAAGGTGTCAACGTCGAGCACCTCGACGATTTTCATGAGGTCGACGATCTTCGCCGGCGACTCGGTCAGGAAGAGCAGCCGCGCCGGCTCGTGCGCCTGGTAGATCCCCGCCGCGGTTTTGAAGGGTGTCAGGATCTTGACGACCTCGCCCGGGCTGATGAAGCGCAGCTGCACGATTTTGGTGACAAGGCCGCTGGCGGCGGATGTCGCGGCCTCCGGCAGCACCGTTTCGACCGACTCCTGCTTCGCCTGGCTCGACGGGACGATCTTGAAGAAAATTCCGGATTTCACGGCCGTGAAGTTATTCACCTCGAGAATCTGCTCGAGCACCGGGAGCAGTGCGCTCACCGGAAGTTTTTCGCTGGTCTGAATCGTGATGCGGCCCCGGACCGTCGGCGCGACGATGTAGTTCATGTGCAGCAGTTCGGCAATCGTCTGGATGACCACCGAGATGTCGGCGTTGTCGAAATTGAGGCTGACATAGCGCTCGGGGACAGCGGGGGCGGCAGGGGGCGCCGGAGGCGGCGACTGCAGCCGCTCCAAGGGGGGAGCGGCAGCCGCGACAGCAACGGGTTCAGACGCGATCGTCGCGGGCAACGCCGCGGCAACGGGGGTCGGCGAAGACGGGGCGGGCCGTGAAACCGCAGTCGCATCGCTTGCCGCCGTCTGGGGTCCGGGTGTACCGGATCCAGCGCAACCCACCAGCAGGAGCAATGCCACGGACGGTGCGAGTGTGCGCATTATCATGACCAAGCTTTGTATCTTAAGGTCATGGTTACGATCTTGTCAAACCAGCAGCCTGGTGCCGGACAGGTGCGCGTCACTCCATTTTCTCCTCGGCCATCCCGCCGAAAGGGCTCTCCTGGGCGTTTTCTTCCTCCGCGGGAACCCCCTCCGTCGATTCGGCCGGGGGCGTGTCAAGCGCATCTCCAGGGAATCGGGGGACTCCGGGCGCTGCAGGAATCCTGTTCATGGTTGCGGGCATCTGATTCAGCGGTGCCGGCATCTGTGCCTGATTGGCGCCCGGCGCCCTGGCACGTCGCGGGAACACCGGTGGCGTCGTGGTCCGCTGCGCGTCAGCACCCTGCTCCGCGGCAGGAGGCGCCGCCACGCCCTCCTTTGGCGTCCGCAGCGGCACGACGATATCCGTGCCGTTGAAGATGAAGGTCAACCCGTCGGGTCTGATGGCACCAACGGTTCCGCCGGCGAAGCGCCCATTCTCGTGCACCTTTTGCGGCCGGCTCTCCTGAGCTCCTTCCTGGAGATATGCCGACTTCTCCCCGTCAACGATGACAACACCGTACAGCGTCAGCTTCGGAGGCGGCTGAGGCTTGGGGGCCGGCTTGGCCTCGGCAACCGGCGCGGGGAGTATCACGCCGCGGGTGGGTGAAAACAGGTCGCGGGCGACAATCACGTCATAGGTCTCTGGCCGGATGGCCGCTGCGGCTGCTGGCTGCTCGCGCCGGGTAAGCGCCGTCTCCGGTGAAGTCGTTGCGGCAACGGCAGGCAATGCCGGCGGGGACTCACGCAGGAACTGCCAGAGACGGGAGGCGGCGACGGCCAAAGCCGCGAAGAGCAGGAGGTTCAGCAGACGGATCCGCACGTTCAGCCCCGATCACCGTGGATCAGGCCGACGAATGTCAAGCTCGCCTGAATCTCGTTGACGTCGGCCAGAGCGCGGCTCTCGCCGGCGGGTTGACGGCGCTTGACGGTGCGCAAGCTTACTTCCGGCACGGAAATGAAGACCGGGCTGGCCTCCACGGCGACCAGAAAGTCCTTGATGGTACGGATGTCGCCGCTGGCAATGATCTGCACGGGAATCTCGAGATAGGCCTCCCGCTTGACGTGGGGGAGGATCTTCTCGCTCTGGATCTTGAGCCCGGCGCGATCAGCGAGTTGCTTGAGACGCGTCTGCAGGTCGGCGGCGGCGAGCGGCGGCGTCGCCCCGGGAAGCAGCGCCGTCTCGTGGGCGTTGATCTCGGCCTCGAGAGCGGCGGCCTCGGCTGTCAATGAGCCCTCGCGACCGACCGCCTGACGGTAGGCGGCGATGACGGTTGCCTTCTCGGCCAGAAGCCTTGCCGATCGCGGGCCAATGTCCGGCAGACGACCGATGAGCGGCCGGGCCCCCAGATACGCCGCGACCATGGCAACCGCGCCGACAAGCAACAGCCGCTCCCTGCCGCTGAGCGTCCTAGCCACCATCCGTCTCCAGCTTCATGCGTATCCTGAAGCGCTCGAGACCTGCACCTTGTGCCACGATCGGCGCGGAAAACTCGACACCCGAAAACAACGGTGAGGCTTCAATGACCGGGAGCAGTTGCGACGCCGAGGGGGCGAGCCCGGTGATCTCGACCGACCGGTCGCGGTACGTCAACTCGCTGAGATATGCAGTGTCGGGGAGCAGCCCGGTGAGTTCACGCAGGATCTCCGGTTGCCGCCCCCGACCGCTCACCGTGGCCGTGAGATAGGTCTGCAGCGCGCGCCGCTCCTGAACCCGCCGGTTGATCGCCTCGACCTGGGTCATCTTCTTCTTGAGTGCGCGGATTTCCTCGTCGACCAGCGCCATCTGCCGCTGCTGACGCAGAGCGTATGCACCCAGGTGCGCCAGCATCACCGCGATCAGCAGCAGTGCCAGGGCCGCGCTCAGTCTCAGGCTCGGCGCCCGGTGCAGGTCATCCTGCCGCTCCGGATCGAGCTCGAGCATCGCGGTTTTTCCGCCGTCGCCGACAAGTGCCAAGGCCAGTGACGTCGTGTAGGGCGTCAGGTCGGCGGGGGGATTCGCCCAGCTCACCAGAGGCCAGGGCGAGAAGCTGCGCACCGGGGCCCGCAGCTCATTCTGCAGTTTCTCGATCAGGTGGCCGCGGCTGGCGCCGTAGCCGCCGATGCGCACCTCCGGAAGCACGCCGCCGGGGAGAGACTCGCGGAACAGGGCAGACGAAAGCAGTGCGGCGAGCGTCGCCCCGAGGCGCTGGGCGGCGGCCTGGCGCGGGGCGGCAGAGGCAGCCTCGGTGGCACCGGAGGCCGTCGCGGCCGCGGAGGAATCACGCCACTGCGGGTCGTCGATGGGAATGACCCGCGAGAACTCGATGCGCCCGTTGTGGATGAGATCAATGCCGGCGGCGGCGTGCCCCAGATCGATGAGCAGCACGTCGTGGTGGTCTCGTGAAACGCGCCGCAGGCTTTCGGCCAGGGCGAACGATTCCGGCTGGATCGAAGCTGGGGCGATGTTCCCCCGTCTCAGCAAGGCAATCATGCGCTCGATCGCAGCCTTGCGCGCCGCGCCAACGACAATGGCATGCCCGCCAGCGGCTGTCCGTCCCTGCACCCGCCAGCCGCAGAGGAAATCCTCGCGGCGCCCGGGCAGGTGGCGATCCATCTCGAAACCCACGAGGGCGGCAAGGCTCCCCGGCTTGACCGGAGGTGTCTCGAACCGCCGCAGGATGAACTCGGCGCGCGGCACGCCGAGCGTGACCCGCACGTTTGCCGGGATCCGGTTGGCGATCAAGAACGCGGCGAGCTCCTGGAGAAAGGCGGGCTCCTCACCGGGATCCGACGGCAGTGCAATCCGAACGACGGCCGCAACCTCGTCGCGGCCGAATCCGGAACGAAGGCACACCAGGCACAGGTGGCCTTCGACGACGATCGCTCCGAGACGGTAATTCAGCGTGCGCCCTTCCCCCCCGCTCACTCGGGGTTGTAACTGTCGTTCCAATATACCAAGGAGAAGGAGCGGCTGCCACCCTCATCAGCCCTGAGAACAACGGCGCGCAGAGCGCGGGGCGGGGCATTCCCCCGAGGCTTGCCGGCAGCGATGATGGCGTAGTGCCGCGACGGCGCGGTAGGCTGCGACGGTCTCGCCAGACCGAGGGCATCGAGAACAGCCTGCGGCGCCGTCCCCTGGTTGATCTTCCCGGTGCGCGTGGACACGAGCTCGCGCAGGCCGGGTAGCGCTTTCCCGTCCGCACCGCCTCCGGCGTACAGACGGGGGGTCACCCCACGCACGAGGAGCAGCTCCTCGGCGACGTCGAATGGGCCGTCCTTGCACGAGTACGGGGGATCGAGGCCGCGGTAGTAGTCCTCCTCCGCGCCGTTGAGACGATGATCGCTGTTCGCATCACGCCAATCCAGAATGCTGTCGACGACGGTGTCGCGCTCCGCTCCGGGTTGCATGCCGCACTGCTGGAGCAGGTTGGCGACCTGCGAACGTTGCGCCTCGTTGATTTTCAGCAGCCCATCCTCGTCGCTGATGCTCCAGGAATAGGAGCCATCTCCGAGCGGCACGTCCTGCGCGGCCGCCACCACCGGATCTTCAATGCCCTGAACGTGGAGGAGCAACCGCCCGCTCTGGTCCAGCGAAACCCCGGCGACATCAGCGTCGAGTGCCGCTACCGCCGCCCGGTAACCGGCCAGGGCCAGAGCCAGTGCTCGCAGGTCGTCGCGTTTGTTGTGCTCGGCGGCAGCCTTGACCCGCCCGGAGGCCATGAATTCACCCACGATCACGGCGAGAAGCGTCAGGATCCAGACCGTGAGCAGGAGGGCCATCCCGGCCCGCCGCCCGGCGCCCTGCACCCGCCGGCAACCCCTCACGGTCCACCGTGCGCCAGCAACGGCACGAGTATCTGGTAGCGGCGTGGTTCTGGTTCTCCCTGTGCCGGGACAACAATCTCGACGCTGACGCTTGCCGGCAGCGTCTGGTCAAGCCTGTTCCACGCCACCGGGGGCTGATCGACGCCGGCGTCGGACCCTTCGCTGCCCCTGAAGGCCTTCACTGAAAAGCCTTTGACCTCGGCCACCCGCTCCTCGCGGCGTGGACGTCCGCCGCTGAAGAACTCCTTGTCCGGCCAGGGGTGCTCGCGGTAGACGAGGCGCATTCCCCCATCGCCCGTCAGCAGCCCGTAGAAGACCTGCACCGGCGCTGCGCCGGAGCCCGCGAGCGTCACGAAGCGCAGATAATCGTCGCCGGCATCGAAGGAGATGGCCTTCTCGTTGCCCCGGAGAGCCGGGGAGGCGACCGCGGCGCGCAGCTGCGTGGCGATCCTCTCGAGGACGATGCGCGCCACGAGTTCCTCCCGCCCGCTGCGCAGACCGGATCGCCACGCGCGCAGACCCGTGGCGAACGCTCCCGAAACGAGCGACCCCGCGATCGCGAGGATGGTCAACGCGAGAACGAGCTCGATCAGCGTCAGCCCGCGTTGATCGCCGCCGGATCTTCGCTGGATCATCGGGAGGCGCCCTTCGCCGCGGGGAGTAGCGTGGTCATCTCCCAGCTGCGTCCGGACTTTGCGGTGACGGTGAGGCGGACCACGGAAAGCTGTGCGCCACGACCCTCCGTCGTTGCAGGGGATGTGGCCGCGGCGTCTTTCGCCGCAGGCAGATCGATCGTCTCGATGCGCCAGCGGCAGCCGGCTTCCTCGCCTTCCTCCGGGACCTCCGGAGCGGTGTCGCGCTCGGGCAGCCTGCCGATCAGGCTCTCGGCGACTTGCGCGAGCCGGACATTCTCGGCGGTCTCGGCGCGCAGACGCAGCCCCTGGCCCAGTCCCTGGAAAATGACGCCGAGTCCGATCCCGAGGATTGCCAGGGCTACAAGGACCTCGAGGAGCGAGAAGCCGGAGCCTGGCCGACGAGCGCCCCGATCGACGGGGGGCGGACTCTCAGGAGAGCAGGCCGTCGCGAACGAGGATCTCCGCAATCTGAACGGCATTGGTCGCGGCCCCTTTGCGGATGTTGTCCGCCGCGATCCAGAGATTGAGGCCGTTCTCAAGCGAAACGTCCTCGCGGATCCGGCCGACGAGCGTGTCGTCCTGTCCCGCAGCATCGATCGGCATCGGATAACGGCGGTTCGCGGGATCGTCGACGACCTTGACGCCAGGCGCCGTTGCGAGCAGCGCGCGCGCCTCGGCCGCGGTGAGCTTGCGCTCGGTCTCGATGTTCACGGACTCCGAGTGGCCGAAGAAGACCGGGACGCGGACCGTGGTCGCCGACACCCGGATCGTCTCGTCCTCCATGATCTTCTTTGTCTCGTTGACCATTTTCATCTCTTCCTTCGTGTAGCCGTTCTCGAGGAAGACGTCGATCTGAGGGATGAGGTTGAAGGCGATCCGGTGCGGGAAGACCTTCGGCGTGATCTCCCGGCCGTTGATCAGGTCCGCGGTCTGGTGGAACAGCTCGTCCATGGCTTTCTTGCCGGCGCCCGACGTGGCCTGGTAGGTCGAGACGATGACGCGGCGGATGCGCGCGGCGTCGTGCAGGGGCTTGAGCACGACCACCATCTGGATGGTCGAGCAGTTCGGATTGGCGATGATGCCCTTGTGTGCGCGGATGGCGTGCGGATTGACCTCGGGCACCACGAGTGGCACCCCGGTGTCCATGCGAAAGGCGTTGGTGTTGTCGATACAGACGGCCCCGGAGCGTGCCGCGATCGGGCAGAACTGCTCGGAGACCTTCCCCCCGGCCGAGAACAGCGCGATCTGGACGCCGTTGAAGGACGAGTCGGTGAGCTCCTGGACGGCGAATTCCCGTCCCTTGAATTCAACAGGCTTCCCTGCCGAGCGCGCCGAGGCGAGCACGCGCAGCTCGCGCACCGGGAACGCCCGCTGCGCAAGCACGCGCAGCATCTCCTGGCCGACGGCACCCGTCGCCCCGACGACCGCTACTGAATACCCCTGCTGCTCCGACACCGCGTCACCTCCGCCCCTTGTTCATGTCTTCCTTGAGCCAGCTCATCAGCCCTCCCGACGCCACCAGCTCCATCATGAACGGCGGTATCGGCGAGAACGCATAGCTCTCGCCCAGCGTGCGGTTGACGATCTTCCCCGCCGCGAGATCGACCTCCACATCGCCCCCGTCGCGCATCGCAGCTGCGGCCGCCGCCGCTCCAATCGCCGGCAGGCCGACGTTGCAGGCGTCACGGGAACCGATCCGGGCGAAGGTCGGCGCGATGACCACCGCGATCCCGCAGCCCTTGAGGGCGATCGGCGCGTGCTCGCGCGAGGAGCCGCAGCCGAAATTCTTGCCGGCGACGACGATGTCGCCCGGGCGCACCTTCCCGGGGAACTCCGGGCTCACCGGTTCCATGCAGTGCGCCGCGAGCTCGACCGGATCGACCGTGGTCAGGTACCGCGCCGGGATGATGATGTCGGTGTCGACGTCGTCGCCGAACTTCCAGGCCGTGCCGTGAATCGTCATGGATGCACCCCCAGCTCCTGCGGGTGGGCGATGCGCCCGAGCACCGCGGAGGCCGCAGCGACCGCGGGGCCCGCGAGATAGACTTCGCTCTGCGTGTGGCCCATGCGCCCGAGAAAGTTGCGGTTCGATGTGGCGATGGCGACCTCGCCTCTCGCCAGGATACCCATGTGGCCGCCGAGGCACGGGCCACACGTCGGCGTGCTGACCGCGGCCCCGGCCTCGACGAAGATATCGAGCAGCCCCTCCTTCATCGCCTGGCGATAGATCGACTGCGTCGCGGGGATGACGATCATCCGGACGCTGCCGTGCACGCGCCGGCCGCGCAGGACCCGCGCCGCCTCGCGCAGGTCGGAAATGCGGCCATTCGTGCACGAACCAACGAACGCCTGGTCGATCCGGACCGCGGCGAGCTCGCTGACACCGACGACGTTCGCCGGTGAGTGGGGCTTGGCGACCTGCGGCTCGAGCCGCCCGACGTCGATCTCGTGAACGCCGGCATAGGCGGCGTCCAGGTCGCTCGCGTACTTCACGTACGGTTCGTGCGTCCGCCCGTCAAGGTAGGCATCCACCACCGCATCGGCCGCGATGATCCCGTTTTTGCCGCCCCCCTCGATGGCCATGTTGCACATCGTCAGGCGGCCGTCGATCCCGAGCGC
>CAZEOK010000070.1:0-16616 GCA_964513745.1 uncultured bacterium | reverse complement strand
GAAGCCGAGGAGCCGCCGGGCCTTGCCGATGTCGTAGGCGCGGTGCTTCAGGAAGAAGTCGACCTTGGCCCGGGTGAGCGGGGCTTCCTTCCCGACGGCCTTGAATGTCGCTTCCAGCACTCCGGCGAGGGAGCGCAGCGGCTCGCGCGGGACGTGCAGCCGGGTGAGCGGGACGCCGGCGGCCGCCGCGATCCGGCGGCAGAGCTCCACGATGGTGACGATCTCCTCGCCGGCGATCGTTATGACCTCCCCTGGGGCGAGTTCCGCGGTGCGGCAGCGCGCGATCCCGGAAGCGAGGTCGTCGATGAACACCGGGTGCTCGCGGGTCGTGCCGTCGCCGACGAAGAAGAAGCGGCGCCTGGCGATGGCGCGGATGAGCTTGAAGGTCCGCCGGTCCCCCGGCCCGTAGGCCCAGCCCGGCCGCACGATCACCACGGGCAGACCTGCGGCCGCCTGCTCGCGGGCGATCGTCTCGCCGCGCGCCTTGGAGCGCTCGTAGTCGTCCTCGGGGCTCAGCGGCGCGTCCTCGGTCGCCGCGGGGCCCTGGATGGAGCCGAGTACGCCGACGCTGCTGCAGTGGACGATGCGACGCGCACCGGCCGCGCGGGCGGCTTCGAGCACGTGCCGCGTCCCCCCGGCGTTGACGGCTTCGAAGCCCTGCGGCCCGAAGGGCGTGGCGCCCAGGGCGCTCGCCAGGTGAAACACCGTGTCCGCGCCGGCCAGCGCGGCGGGAAGGGACGCCGGGCTGGTCACGTCTCCCGTCGCGCACTCCACGGCGCCGGCGAGCTCTCCGAGGGAACAGGCGTCGCGGCAGAGGACCCGGACGCGGCAGCCCTCCGCGAGGAGGCGCCGGCAGAGGTGCCTGCCGATGAAGCCCGTGCCGCCGGTGACGAGGACGAGGGGCGCCTCGGACGACATCAGGCGTAGGCCTCCCGGACTTTTTCGAGATACACGCGGTAGGAGTAGCGTTCCTCAGCCAGGCGCCGCCCGGCCTCGCCGAGGGCTTTGCGGCGCGCCGGGTCGCCCAGCAGCGTCACGACGGCGGCCGCGATGGCGGCGGCGGTGGCCGGCACGAGCAGCGCCGTGGTCTCGTCGAGGACCTGGCGGTGGGTCTCCAGGTCGGTGGCCACGATCGCCTTGCCGGACCAGAGGTAGGAGTAGATCTTCAGCGGCGTGTTGGTGCCGCTGCTGCGCGGTGAGACCAGGATGTCGGCCAGGCCGACGTAGAGCGGCATCTCCCGCGGCGGGCGCTGACCGGTGAAGATCACCTGCCGCGCGACGCCGAGTCGCTCGGCAACGGCGCGCGCCTGTTCGACCTGGGCCGTCTCGCCGCCGACGACGACGATCCGGGCGTCGGGGCGGGCGGCGAGGACGCGCGGCACGCCGTCAAGCAGCAGGTCGATCCCCTGGTTCTTCTCGAAGGTCCCCGTGTAGAGGACGACCGGCCCGGCGATCCCGAGTCGCGCGCGCAGCGCCGCCACCTCGGCCTCGCCGGCCGTCTGCTCGCCCGCGACCGGCTGGTTCTCGATGAGCAGCACGCGCGCCTTCGGGTCGGCGGCCCGCGCCTGATCGACGAGGTGCGGGCAGATCGCGATCACCGCGTCGCTGTGCCGCATGACCCAGCGCTCGAAGGCGCGCGCGAGACCGATCAGGAATCCCGAGGTGGTGAAATGGTAGTTCTCGAGCTGCTCGGGGAGGCTCGAGTGCATGTCGTAGATGTGCTTCCTGCCGAAGAGCACGCGGAACAGCGCCCCGATGCCGCCGGCCTCCTCGTGCGTGTGCACCGCGTCGTAGCGGCCGGCGAAAAAGCGCCAGAGGCTCGCCCAGCAGATCAGGAAGTCGAGCGGGAACTTCACCGCCGAAGGGCCGATCGGGATCTGGCGCAGCCCCGGCCAGCGCGGCAGTCGGAAGATGCGCAGACCGGGGATCTCGACGTCCTCGCCGAGCGGATAGGTCACGAGGTCCACCTGGTGGCCGAGGTCCGAGAGGGCCTTGATCCGCATGCGGACGGAGAAGGGCGTCCCCCGCGGTTGAAAGAAAGGTTGCGGGGCGATCATCAGGATTTTCATGTCCGGACCCCGCTCGCGGCTTGGCGGTCGGACAAACGCGCTATCGGCCGCATGGCGCGGATTGTAGCAGATGCGTGAACTTGGCACTGCCCGGGAACCAAGGTATAGTGATCGGCGATGTCGAGGTCGGCTCACCGCCTCGTAGCAGGCTACGGAAAGCGGCGTCAGGGATGACACCACGAGTCGCCACGAGGGGTATCGCCCGCGCCGGGTTCGTTCTCCTCGTCGCGCTTTTTGTCGGGTTGCGGCTCTTCGATCTCACCGCCGACCCCCCGGCCAACCTCGACGGCAGCGGCGGCATCTACTTCGACGAGGGGATGCTCGCCCAGGGCGCCCGTAACAAGGTCCTGTTCGGGAACTTCTTCCAGGACGACTGGAACGACCTCTACATCAGCCCGCTCCTCTCGCTGCTCAAGCTCGCGGTACTCTCGACGATCGGCGTCGGGCTCTGGCAGGTGCGGATCATCGCGGTGGCCTTCGGCCTCGGATCGCTTCTCGTCTTCTACCTGATGCTCCGACGCGGGGCGGGGCGGGAAACGGCGCTCGTCGGCGTCACCCTGCTCGGTTGCAGCCATGTCTACGGGATGTTCAACCGCATCGGGCTGACCGAGACGCCGGTGAGCTTCGTCATGCTCCTCGCCGGGTTCCTGTGGCAGGAGGGCTTGCTGCGGCTCGGAGCCGGAGAAGGAGCCGGCGGGGACCGTGCCGGCTGCGGGCGCTGCGTCCCCTGGCTCTTCTTCGGTGCGGGGGTGGCTGCATTCGTCGCCTATACCGTCAAGGCATTCCCCTACTTCATCCCGGCCGTCGTCCTCGCCAGCGTGCTCGCCTGGCGGTTGCCGCTCGCGCAGGAGCGTTTGTTGCCGCGGCACGGGGCTCTGCGCGAGGCCGGTCCGGCCGCCGGGGCCTTCCTCGCAGGTATCGTGCTGCCCTTCGCGGCCTGGTACCTGGTATTCTACAGCCGCTTCGCCCCCTCGATCGAGCAGGCGACCGCCTACTACCGATCGCAGCAGATCCCGGGTTCGGCCGCGGCGTTCCTCAAGGATCTTCTCGGCGTGCCCTTCTTCCGCTATTTCACCGTGACCCCGGTACTGCTCGTCTTCTCGGTGCTCGCCCTCGGCCTCGGGATCCTCCTCTGGTTCCACCGCCGCGGGCGTCTTCTCCCCCTCGATCTTTTCTTCGCCTGCTGGTTCGTCGCACACTTTGCGATGTTCGCCGTTTTGCAATACCGGCCGGTGCGGTATTACGTGCCGATCCTGCCGCCGATGGTCGCCCTCGCCGCGCGGGCGATGTTCGTGCTCGGGCGCCGCTTTGGGCTGCGCGTGCCGGAGCGCCTCGCACCGCCGGCCCTCGCCCTGCTGCTGCCCTGGCTCGCGGTGTTCCTGTTCTACGGCCTGCCGCAGCTGCGGGGCATCGCCGGATCCTGGCTGGGACGCACGCCCGCGCCGATCGACCCCGGTCGTCTCGCCGTCCTGGCGATCGCGGGAGCTCTCGCGCTGCTCGCGCTCGCGGTCGTGCTGACGCGGCGGCTCGGCGGGCGGACGATCCCGATAGCACCCCGCGCCGCCGTCGCCGCCTGCATCGTTCTGCCGATTGCGCTGAGCCTTGGTTTCGACGCCTGGCACTGGGGGAGATGGGCCGCGACCCGGCGCCACGTGATCCGCGACACCTCGCGCGAGTTCGGGGCGGCATACCCGGATGCATTCATCGCCGGGCTCGGCGCCACGACGATCTCGCTCGAGAACCGTCACCGCGCCATCCACGTCTACGAGACGTTTTTCAACGGGAACGACACCTTCTCCCGCTTTCCGATCACGCACCTGTTCATGGGCGGCTTCAACAGGGAGGTCGACTTCTGGTACCGGCGCTACCCCGAAGAGATGAAGCGCGCAAAGGTCTTGCGTGTGATCCCCGTCAAGCAGAACCACTTCTACCTGTATGGTGTCGCCGATCCGACGGTCGAGGCGATTGCCAGCGTGAATCCGGCAGAGGCTGCCATCGCTGAGAAGCCGTCCGCCGCCATCGTCGTCCGGAACAACGATCCCGAGCGCGCCAGGGACCTGGCCGCCTCGCTTCTGCTGAACTCAGTCGATGGCGGGAGAGACCTTGTCCTCCCGGCCGCTGTTGCACGCGCCGTGCCCCCGGGGCAGCAAGCCACCCTCGACGTCCCCGGCCCGCTTCCCCCGGGCACCTGGCGCCTGCTGGCCTTCACGCCGCCGGCCCTTGAGCATCGCTACGAGGCCGAATATCTGGCGCACCGCACCGGGCGGCGGGTTCGCGCCGCCCAGGCTTCAAACGACGAGGTCTGGGCGGCCAGCGCCCCCGGTATCGCGATCTTCGGCCCCTACCAGCGTTATCTGCCGGGAGTCCTGCAGGCCTCGTTCCGGTTGCGGATCGGGAGGCAGTCCACCGGCGCAATCGCCATCCTCCGGGTTTCCACGGACCGTGGGCGCACCGTGCTCGCGGAGCGTCGGGTAAACGCCGCCGACCTCGGGACGCCCGGGGTGTTTTCCGACGTGGTTCTCCCGGAAGTCGCCCTCGAGCGGGAACGGGTGCTCGAGTTCACGGCGGAGACGCTCGGCGGCGCGCAGGTCGACTTCGACCTCGTGCGGGTATCCTCCGTGCCGGGTGTGTGGTGGGGCGAGCCCGTTCTCGTCGGCAGGTAAAGACGCCGCGCGGCCGGCCGCGGGCGCACCGGATTCACCCCTTGCGGGCCAGAGCCAGCAGCGACATCCCGAACGAGGGGGGGGTCTTCTCCTCCAGCTTCAGGAGGGGGAGAAGCCACTTGAACGCGGCGAGCTGTCCCTTCGGCAAGACCCGCCGCTTGAGCACCTTCGAATTGAGCCACCAGCCGAGGACCCCGGGGCGGTTGAGGAATCGCAGTTCGTCCACGACGAACCCCGACGCCTCCAGCTTCCCCCTGAGCTCGTCGAGGCCGTAGCGCCGGAAGTGGCGCAGGTGGATATCGAGCGTGCCGTAGAGCGAGGGCAGCGCCGGCACGACCAGCGCGATCCGCCCCCCCGGCGGCAGGAGCGAGGCGAAGTCGCGCAGCGTTTCCTCGTCTTTCTCGATGTGCTCGAGCACGTTGAGGCAGACGATGGTGTCGATCGCCTCGCCCGCCAGCTCGGCGCGCGGGCCAGGGGCGAGGGGGAACTCGTACGAGGCGACCCGCACGTTGCCCCGTCCCGCGAACTTCGTCTTCAGCTCGCGCACGTAGTGGGCCTCGATGTCCGAGGCCACGACCCGCTCACGGTCGGCGAAGAACCGGGTCTGGTTGCCGACCCCCGAGCCCACCTCCAGGATCCTCCGGCCGAGATGTTTCTCGAAGCGGGCGTGCAGCCAGGCGTTGTAGGGCGCGAGCTTCGACATCCGGCGCAGCGTGACGGCCCCGACGTCGCCGCGCGGCGCCTCCCAGCGGAAAAAGCGCAGAATCACCCAGACGGCCTGCACCGCGTCCTTCAGGCCGATTTTCTTCCCCTCTTCGTACGTGCGGCCGTGGTAGCTGATCGCGACCTCGAAGATGCGCACCTTCATCTGCGCCACCTTGCACGTGATCTCCGGCTCGATCCCGAACCGCTCCGACTGGATGTCGAGGCGGTCGACGACTCCGCGGGTCATCGCCTTGTAGCAGGTCTCCATGTCCGTCAGGTTGAGGTTCGTGAAGACGTTGGACATCAGCGTCAGCAGCCGGTTGCCAACCGTGTGCCAGAAGTAGAGGACGCGATGCCCCGCGCTGGTCCCGAGAAAGCGGGAGCCGTAGACGACGTCCGCCTCCCCCTCGAGGATGGGGCGCAGGAGGACCGGATACTCGCGCGGGTCGTACTCGAGGTCCGCGTCCTGGATCAGGACGACATCGCCGGTCGAGGCGCGCATGCCGGTCCAGACCGCGGCCCCCTTGCCCATGTTCCGGGGCTGGAAGAGCGCGCGGATCCCGTTCGTGCCGTCCAGTTCGCGCAGGATCTCGCGCGTCCCGTCCTTGGAGCCGTCGTCGACGATCAGCAACTCCTTCTCGATTCCCGGCAGATCCACGGCGAGCACGCGCGCGACGATCTCGCGCAGGGTGGACTTCTCGTTGTAGGCGGGGATGACGATGGAGAGCTTCACGGGCGGCGATTATGGGGGATGAGCAGGGATCGCACAATACCTCACCCTGCCGCGCTTCTTGAAATGCCGGGCCCGCCCGGGCTATTGTAGCGCGCATGCCCACCTCCGACCCACGGGGCCGCCGGACCCCCGCGCTCGTTCTCTCCCTTCTCGGGCTGCTTGCCGCCGCCACGCTCCTGCTGCGCACCTGGGGGCTGGAGTACGACACGATCCATCCCGACGACCCGAAACAGCTCGTCGCCGCCCGCGATTTCGTCAAGGGGAACTACCTCTATGGCCTCGACAGCCCTAACCAGTACACGCGCGGGTACCCGTTCTTCGCGATGCACCTGATCGAGTGGACCTATCGTGGCTGCGAGCAAGTCCTGCACTACGTCGCGCCGGGGGTCCGGCCGCCGCGGGAAGCTCTTTCCGCTGACGAATTCAAGGGCTACCTGCGACGCATCGGCCTCGCGCTCAACTGTCTCTACGAGCTTGTTGCGCTCGGGCTCGTCTATCTTGTCGGTCGCAGGCTCTTCGATCCCTGGGTCGGGCTCGCCGCGGCCGCGGTCTTCACCGTCTCGTCGCTGCACATCCAGACGACGCACATCATCGGCGCGGACCTCCCCGGGGGGCTCTTCGCGCTCGGGGTCTTCTTCTTCGCCGTGCGCCTGCGCGAGCGCGAGCGCAACCGGGACTGGCTCGGCGCTGGCGTGTGCGCCGGGCTCGCGGCCGCGGCGAAGTACAGCGGTGTGCTCTCCCTGTTCGCGCCGGCGCTCGTCTATCTGGAGTTGCGCCACCGCGAGGGATGGCGCAGCACGCTCTCTCTCCGGAGCTGCGCCGGGCCGCTGGCCATGCTCGCCGGTTTTGTCGCTGCCTTCTCGCTCGCGACCCCCTCCGTGCTTCTCGCGCCGGAGGATGGCATTGCGGCCATCCGGTCCGTGCTTGGGGCCGCCAAGGACTTCTGGGTCCCTGAGCACTACGAGGAAAAGCGCCTGGCCTTCGTCGTGAGCACCTGGTACCACCCGCTCAATGGTTTCCTGCGCTTTTTCGAGCCGCTTCCCGCGTGGTTGACGTTTGTCTCGGTCGGGATGTTCGTCGCCCGCCGCCGCCTCCGCGCGAGCTTCCTCTGGATCTACCCGCTCGTGCTCTTCCCCGTGGCCGCGTACGGCTTCCCCGTCGGGGTTTCCTACCATTACCTCGGCATTCTCACGCCGTTGACCTGGATCATCGGTTTCGCCGTCGTGGAGGCGCTCCGCGCTTTGAGGATGCGATGGCTCCGGATCGCCGCCGCATTGCTCGGCGCCTGGGCGCTGACGGCCGCGGCATCCGACGCCTCGATATTCTCATTGCCAGCCGCCTCGACGCTCACGGAGCGCTGGCTTGCCGACTGCGCGGTGCCGGCACGCTTCGATCTCGTCTCGCCGCGCAAGGCGCGCAAGCAGATCTATCCGCGGCTCCTGGGAATCGACTTCGAGGATTTTTCCGCGTCGGCCCGCGCGGAGCGCGAGCAGGAGACTGCGGAGATGGGCACGCTCGCGGCGCGGTTCGAACTCGAGAAGCGTACCCCGACGCTGAACCATATCCGCAACCGGCCGCACCGCATCCACTGGAGCGACGGGAAAAAGCGGGATATCGAACTCTTCCCGCCACCGCGCCGGACGCAAGGGGGGCGGGAGGAGCTGGTTTTTCCCGCGAATCTGACACTGGGCCGGTCGCCCGCGCTCGTTTCCCTGGCCCCGGGGGAGACCTACTCGCGCCGGGTCCGCCACGAGGAAGGGGGAGCTTCCTGGCTGCTCTACGCGCACTATCCCGCGCGGGCGCTGGGCCGGGGCCGGGCCCGGCTGCGGATCGCCTACCCGGGCGGGCGGCGGGGTGTGCGCATCGGCAAAGGCGGCGACGTCCTGATCGACCTCGATCTGCGGCGCACGGACCTCCTCTACAACGGACTGTTCTCCAGCATCCAGCTCAGGAGCAACGAGCCGATCTTCGTCTGGCTGGTATCGCCGCAGGAGCGCGGCTGGTTCCTGCTGCTGATGGAGCGCTGGCGGGAGCTGGAGGCCTGGGAACTGGGGCGGCCGGGCTGGAAATCCGAGGCTCGACTCGCGGTCGCCCGGTGGCATCTCGGTGCCGGTCAGATCAAGGATGCTGCCGGATCAGTCGAGGCGGCGCTCCCGGGATTTCGGGACGGCGAGCCCGCGGAGCGGTATAAGACATGGACGGGCGGGGTCGACCTCGGCGTCTACGCCGAGCCTCAGCCGCTGTTGGCGATGGAGCGGTTATTCGTCAGGGCGGCCGACGAGGAAGAGTTATCGCCAGAGGAGCTGCCTCCGGGCAGCCGGCTCGGTGGGCCGTACGAGCAACTGGTGCCCGGTTTCTACCGCGTGATCTGGGAAGTGAGCGGGTCAGGCGGAGCCGGCTTGCTCGAGTACCGGGTGACCGGCGACTCGGGGCAGCGGGAGCTCGGCATGATGACCTCCCCGCTGCCGGTGGGGCGCAAGGAGGTGTCGATGCCGCTGCGCATCACGCCGTCCTCGCCGGGGTGGGACATCGAGTTCCCCATCGTCAACACGGGGGACGCGCCGGTGCGATTGCTGGGCATCCGGCTGGAGAACGACCCGGAGCAGCAGCTGCGGTGGTGGCTCGGGGAACTGGCGCGGGCACTGGGTGACGGCGGCAAAGAGGCGGCCCCGGCGCGGCCGTGATTGACGCGCGCCGCGCGAGGTGATACTTACCCCGGGCCAGGGACACCAAACGAACTCAAGGGAGGAAACGGAATGAAGAGTTTGCACCTTTCACGCGGCCGGAAGGCGTTTCGTGCGCTCTCGGCGCTTGCGCTGGCGGGACTCGTTGCCGCCGCGGCGAGCTGCGGCTCGGCCGACAGCACGGCCCCGGCCGTCGAGGAGACTTTCACGGTATCCAGCTCCGGCGACCGGACGGAGATCGAGCTCGGCAACAATCCGAAGGGCACGATCCACTTCGAGGCGAAGGGTTTCACGAACAACTTCGTGCCGCAGGGCACCACGCCTGACCCCGAGTACATCTACTTCTACATCTGGAACGGCAGCAACTTCTACTACAAGGGCGCGGGCGAAGGCTTCCTCTATATCCCCTTCGAGTACGCCTATAACGACTACTGGTGCAACTACGGCAAGGTCAAGGGTCGCTACAACCAGCCGGACGTCTGGCCCGGGGATCACGGCGAGGAAGAGTGCTACGTGGACCAGGACGCACCCTGGGACCCGGAGCATTGGTACAGCTTCGACGTCACGATGGACGGGACCACGATCACCCTGACCATCGACGGGGAACTGCGCAACTCCTGGGCGTATGGCGGTGTCAGCGAGGACCTGCTTGCCGGCTTCGGCTGGCCGCCGTCCGGATCAGGATACCAGGACACCAACGGCGGCATCGTCGGGATGGAGTTCAGGAACATCAGCTTCACGAAGTCCTGAGGCGGGAGAAAAAGCGGCGGATCACTTCTTGATCCGCCGCCCCTTCTGTGCGACCCTCGCGCACCATGAACCCCCTGCGCTATCTGCGGTTCGCCGGGACCGTCGCCACCTCGAACCTGCGGCGGCCCCGCTTCCCCTACAAGCTGCTCTTTTCCGTCACGCACCGCTGCAACTATCGCTGCCGCACCTGCGGCATCTGGAAACTCAAGCCCGGGGACGAGCTTTCGCTCGACGAGATACGGCGCTTCTTCGCGAAGAACCGCGGTCTCTCCTGGGCGCACCTCACCGGCGGCGAGGTCTTTCTCCGGAAGGACTTCGTCGACATCGCAGAGGCGATCATCCGCGCTTCGCCGCGCCTGCTGCTGCTGAACTTCCCGACGAACGGCTACCTCACCGACAGGATTGTGGAGGGAGTGCGGCGGATCACGGCGCTTGGCCCGGAGCGGCTCTTCATCACGGTGAGCACCGATGGCGACGAGGGCGTCAACGACGAGATCCGCGGCGTCAAGGGCGGTTGGCGGCGGCAGATCGAGACATTCCGGCAATTGCGTGGGATTCCCGGGGTGCAGGCCGCCCTCGGCATGACGCTTTCACGTTACAACATGCGGGAGTTCCCGACCGCCTTCGCCGCCGCCAGGGCCGAGTTGCCCTGGCTGGGTTATGAGGATTATCACGTGAACATCGCCCACGTCTCGGCGTTCTACGGCAACCAGGACGAGAGCCTCTCGGACCTCGACCGCGGCGCGATGCGCGAAGAGGTCGAGCGTTACCGGCGGCTGCGGGGCTTCCACCTGAACCCGGCCGCGTTCCTGGAGTGGGCCTACCTGCGCCGCGTCGGGGACTACCTGCGGACGGGGAGGACGCCATTGCCCTGCCACGCGCTGCACGATTCCTGCTACCTCGACCCGACCGGGAACGTCTATCCCTGCAGCATGTGGGACCATCCCCTCGGGAACATCCGGGAGCAGGAGTACGATCTGGGCAGGATCTGGAATGCGCCGGGAACGCTTGCGGTGCGGCAGGAGATCCGGGAGGGGCGGTGCCCGCACTGCTGGACGCCGTGCGAGGCCTACCAGAGCATCCTCGGGAACATCGGTCGGATTCTCGTCTGAGAGGGGGCTTCGTCAGCGTGCAGGAGACCTCCCCTTCGCGCCACCCATTCGCCTAGTTCATCCTGTCATCCGTCATTCCGGAGCCAACTGTCGATGGCGTCTACTAGTTCGTCCATCACATGCGGGTCGTAGTCAGTCGTCGACGGGAACCCGTCCTGGTCCTGCCGCGTGCCGAAGTAGTGGTCGGCCCCGGGGATGGTGACGTACCCCTTGGGCGCGGTCATCCGGGCGGCGACATTCTCGAGGAAGGCCAGGTCGTCTTCGTTTTCCTCTCCCCCGTCCACAAGGAGGACCGGCGGGTGGACAGCGTGGTCGAGGATGGCCTCGGCCACGTAGTCCTTGAGGTGCGGGTCGAAGAGTGCCCGGGGAATGACGGGGTCGATGTTCATGTCGAGGGACATCCGTCGGCTCGGGTAGTCGGGATCGGTGGCGTCCGGCCCGAAAAAGCGCCTGGCCGTGTTGCGCCCGGGCGAGATCGACACTGCCCGACCGATGCGATGGTCGCGCAGGGCGGCCGCCACGACCACCCCGGCCCCGAAGGAGTGCCCGATGGCGCTGATCCGGGTGGAGTCGACTCGCGGGAGCGTGGCCAGGTAGTCCGCCGCCGCGCTGACGTCCCTGACGAAGTCCAGGTCGGATGCGGTCTCGAAGCGGCGCGGACGCTCCGAGTCCCCGAAGCCTCGGAAGTCGAAGGTCAAGACGATGTAACCACGCTCTGCCAGTTTGCGGGCGGCCACGGTGTAGAGGGCCAGCCGTCGCCCGAGGCGGGTGCCGCCATGGCTGATGATCACCGCCGGGTAGAGGCCGGGGAGCGTGGATGGCGTGAAGAGGGTCCCGGCGATCCGGAGGTTCCCACTGGGGAAGCGCACCTCGGCGGTCGTGACGCGTTTGCCCGGCCAGCCGGTCCTGCGGACCTGATCGGCGGCGTATCGAAGGGCAGGGGCGCGGAAAAAGTGCCCGGCGACGAGGACCAGGGCCAGCGCGCACAGGATCTTCGAGCTCTTCACGGCCCTTCGCTGTCCTTTCTGCTCATCGATCGTTCCCGCCGGGAGTCCAGTCCGGGTAGCGGTCGTCCGCGCCGGCCGGGGTGAGCAGGATCGGGGTTCCGCCGGACGCCGGCAGCACCGCCAGCGACCAGGGGCCGCTCTTGCTGCCCTTCGTCGTCTCGTAGACGATCCATCGGCCATCGGGGGACCATGCGGGATTGTAGTCGTAGCTGTCGTCGCCGTCGGTGACGCGGACCGGATTTCCGCCGTCGGCGTCCATGGTCCAGATGTCCCCTTTGCCGTCCGCGACGTCCGAGACGTAGGCGATCCGCTTTCCACCCGGTGACCAGTCGGGGCGGCAGTTGCCTCCCTTCGAGGTGAGCTGCCTGACCTCGGAGCCGTCGGTATTCATCCGGTAGACGTCCCAGCCCAGCTCATTCCGGGCAAAGGCGATTTGCTTCCCGTCCGGCGAGACGTCCGGGAGGATGCTCCGCCAGAAGCTCTTCGTCACGGGTCGCTCCCGCCGCGCGGCGAGATCCAGCGCGAAGATCTCTTCCCGCCCGCCCTCGGAGCAGTTGTAGAGGATCGAGGAACCACCGGCCCCCCAGCAGGGAGTAGTGCACCCGCGTCCTCCCTCCGACAACCGCTCGGCCCCAGTGCCGTCCGCGCGCATGCGCCAGATGGCCGGTGATCCCTCCCGGGTGGACTCGAAGACGATCCATGCGCCATCGGGCGACGCGACCGGGTAGGTGTCGTCCGCTCCCGAACGGGCCAGGCGAGTCCGCTTGCCGGTGGCCAGGTCCAGCGAGAAGATCTGCCAGCGTCCCTCGACCCGGGATTGGAACAAGATGATCCCCCGCTTCGTGGTTGTGTCGGACGACGCCGTGAACTGCTCTTCCGCCACCGTCACATCGGCTTTCGCCAAGCTCCAGCGCCTGTTTTTTAAAGGCTCGCCGAGGGTCACGCGGACAAATGCAGCCGGCCGGGGGCGGAAGCGGACCATCGCGGTGCCGCTGTGGTCCCGGCGGATCCCCCCATCCCAGTAAAGCCCATCGACAACGGATTCGACCGTGGCGGCCGGCTCCCACGAGGTGCCCCCCAGGCTCGTCTCCACGCTCAATTGGAAGGGGTGTTCGCGCCGCTCTTCGCCCGGGGAAAGGACGATGCCGTTGACCTGCTGGACAGAGCCAATTTCGAGGATGGCCCGGTCGCCGGCCGCCTGCGCAGCCGCTGTCCTGACCCCACCTTCCGGCAGTGGAACAAACGCTCCCCCCTCCGTCCCGGATACCCGGGTGTGGAGCCGGCGATCTATGGGCCCTATGGCGGGGTCGGAGCCGGGATTGGCGTAAACGGTCCAGTGGGCGGCCCGCCCCTCGACCCAGCGAAGGCCCAGTGTTTTCAGTGCCGTGGCGATATCCGGGGATTCCCCATCGTAGATCAGCGCCGCACCGGAAGATCCCGCCACGAGCCGCTGGAACGGCTCGTAGCGCTCGCGCTCCGCGTCGGCCACGATCAGCTCTTCGCGGCTCAGGAAGGTCAGCAGGTAGCAGGTCCAGTGTTCCGCCCAGGCTGTTCGCACCCCTTCCTTCCGGCAGAACTCCAGGACTTCGGCAACTTCGCGTTTCTGGACCTGTCCCTCGGGGATGCCCTTGGTGAGAGCGAATGCGGCGGCGCCCCAGAGATTGATCCCGACGATGAACAGGGTCAGGGCTGCCCCGAGAGCGGCCTTACGGCGCCACAGGTCGGCCGCCAGGACCGCCAGGGCGATGGCGGCCACCGGATAGACGGGGAGCAGGTAGCGCTGCGTGTTCATGCTGCCGAAGCCGGTACCCAGGAACAGGAACACGGCGGTGGTCGCCACGCCGGGGAGAAGCAGGCTCGCGCGACAATCTGCGGACCCTCGCGCGCAGCGAGCGCCTGCACGGCAGAGGTACCACATGGCCGCGGCGGCCCAGGCGGCCATGACGATCCAGGCCACCGGCAGCCAGAAGAAACCCCGCTCGTCCAAGCGCGATCCCCCGAGCAGATAGGGGATCTGGCGCTCGACCAGGTTGCGCAGGTTCTCCCAGACGTCGAGGCGGCCGACGAACTTCCTCAGCCGGAAGCTCTCCATCCCGTGGCGCAGGTTCCAGACGATGAGAGGAAGGGCCCCGGCAAGGAACCCGGCGGTCAGGGAAGCCAGACGCCGCAGCCGTCCCGCGGGTCGCAGGGTGGGCAGGACGATGAACAGGCCCAGAGGAAGGATGTAGTAAACGAAGAAGAAATGGGTCCAGAGGCCGAGGCCGCACAAGACTCCCATCAGGAGGTTCTGGCGAACGCCGCCGCCGTCGGCCTGCATGCGGGCCCCGAGCAGCAAGGCGGCGCCGCCGAGGGCCAGCGCCGTCATGTACCCCCCCCGCGGGGCGAAGCTCCAGGCGCTGAAACACCACGACGAGCAGAACAGGAAGACCAGGGTCAGTCGGGCGGCCAGGTCGCCGAAGAGCCGGGCGGCCAGGCGGTGGTGGAACCAGGCTGCGGCCAGGAAGAAGAGGAAGGGGGCCAGCTTCAGTGCCGGTGCCGATGGCTTGAAAAGTGCGAAGAGGAGCGCGGCAACGTAGGCCTCGAGGCTCCCCATGTAGCCCTGCCCCATGTAGAAGGCGAAATGGTGGCCCTTGAGGATTTCCATCCCCATCAGTCCGACGATCGCCTCGTCAGAGTTGATCTTGCCCTGGAGGATCAGCAGGACACGGGGAACGAGCCCGGCCACGATCGCGGCCGCCAGCAGAGGCACTCCCCATCGGGAGTGGGGTTGTCTGGCGACCGGCGCCGGCCCGGGCGGAGGACCCGCAGCGCTCAGCGGTTCAACGGGCATCGTGCGCCTCGTCGGCGATCCTCTGGAGAATCCGGACCTGCGGGTGGTCGAAGAGGCGGAAGGTCAGCTCCGCGTCGTCGTCATTCCACTCGAATCCGAACAGCGCCGGCCGGGTCTTGAAGGTCTTCACCACGCGAAAGCCCAGCTCGCCGGCGAAGAGCTCGCGATAGAAGCGCACGACGGCCGGGTAGTCGGCCTCGCGGCGCCGGTACTGCTCGTAGAACTCGTCCCCCACGATGACATACTGCGCCCCCTGCAAGCGCTCGCGGACGTACGCCTCGAAGCGCTCGGACGACCGCACCGCGCGGGAGTTGTAGCTCTTCATGTTGAGAACCTTGATGGCATAGCGGTTCTGCTTCACGCAGTCGTCGTCGCTCAGGCACATGATGTAGTCGTCGAAGAACTCCGGCTCGGTGAAGAGGGTGCCGAGCAGCGGGGTGGTCTGCGAGTTGTCCACAACCACCGTCGTCCCCTCGGGGATCGTGTCGTGGATCCAGCGGGAGGCCTGGACCCGCGCGTCCCCGGCCCGGTAGATGTTCAGGTAGGCCAGCGTGAGGAGTGCCGAAGAGACCAGCACCGCGGCAGCGATCGCCCGGACTGCCGTCCTCGCACCCCCCTGGAACCGGTCGTGCAGGTCGGCGAGAAGCCGTCCGCCGAGCAGGGCCAGGAACGGGATGATGGGGATTGCGTAGCGTATGTACTTCATGAAGCCGACCCCGATAGTGCCCAGGTAGAGCGCGAGGAAGAACAGGATGAGCACGTCGGCCGTCCTTCTCCTGGCCAGGGCCCAGAAGCTGCCGAGCAGCCCGGCGAACAGCGGGAGGGGCCCCATGCCGAACCAGAGGAGGTTGGTGAACCAATAGGAGAACGTCGTCCCGGTGAACTGAAAGACCCAGTTGCGTTGCTCCGCTCCCTTGATGTTCCTGAAGTGCACGATGAGCGAGTCGAGGTACTCGCGGGGCGCGATCAGCGGGTAAGGGTTCATGACGAGCGCCGTCACGACGGCGACGGCGGCGAACAGCAGCAGGGGTTTCCAGAAGTCGGCGGACAGGATCTCCTCCCGGATCGCCCGGAGTCCCGATCGCCCGCGGAATGAGGCGACCAGGTGGGCCAGCAGCAAAACCGGGAAGAAGATCAATGAGGTCTGCTTCGTGGTGATCGCCAAGCCGGCCACGAAACCCGCCACAACCCAGGTCCTGATGCCTGCCCCCTCGGCGATTCTCAGCGCCAGAAGCATCAGCAGGACCAGGAAAAACGTCATGGGCACGTCCGTGGTGAAAAAATGCGAGTCCCGGACGTGAAGCACAGAGAAAGCTAAAAAAGCCGCCCCCAGGAGCCCGGCGCTTCGGGAGTAGGCCTGTTTCCCGAACGCATAGAGCAGGAACACCGTGCCGACACCGAAGGCGGCGGAGACCCCCCGGCCAAGGAGGTAGTACAGGGTCGCAGACGCCGGTTCGGTGGGCGAGAACGGCACGAAGTGGAAGACGGGGACGGCGACGACCAGCAGCAGGTGCAGCAACAGGGGCGGGTAGATGAAGAACTTGCCGTCCTTGACCGGTAGCTGGTCAAGAGAGGCGGCGGCGCGGATCTTCTCCGCGAGGATCACCATGATCCGCTCGTCGCTGTTGAAGTGGTAGGGGAGGCCCCAGTCGAGGCCGTAGAAGCGCACCGCAACGGCCCCGAGGACGATCAGGGAGAGGAGCAGGAAATTTCTGTTCCTCGTCGTCATGCGGTGGGCGGTTCCGTGCTCCTGGCGGGGTGGGCTGTCGTCAGAAGATGTTCTTGACGACGCTCCAGATATACCGGAACCAGACCTTGCGGAGCTTGATCGAGGAGTGGCCGGCGCGCCGGGCGTACTCGTGGGCCGCCACTTCCCCGCAGCGGAAGCCCTTCTTCAGGGCCTTGATCGTCATCTCCTGCTCGATCGTGGTGATGTTCTCCTTCAGGCCGAGCTGGCGGGCTACGTCGGTGCGGATTGCCCTGAAGCCGTTCTGGCTGTCGGTGAGCTCGACCTTGAAGCGGGTGTTGATCGCGATCAGGATGATGTCGGAGCCGATCATCCG
>CAZEOK010000069.1:0-16781 GCA_964513745.1 uncultured bacterium | reverse complement strand
CCGGCATCAAGGTCATCGACCTGCTCGAGCCCTACACGAAGGGCGGCAAGACCGGGCTGTTCGGCGGCGCTGGCGTCGGCAAGACCGTTCTGATCATGGAGCTGATCAACAACGTCGCGATGAGCCACGGCGGATTCTCGGTCTTCGCCGGCGTCGGCGAGCGCACCCGCGAGGGCAACGACTTGTTCCGCGAGTTCGTGGAATCGAAGGTCATCAACCTCGGCGACAAGTTCTACGAGCACTGGAAGGCCAGCGGCGAGTTCGACCTGACCAAGGCCGACCCGGCGGCCCGCGCCAAGAGCAAGGCCGCGCTGATCTACGGCCAGATGACGGAGCCGCCCGGCGCGCGCCTGCGCGTCGGCCTGACCGGCCTGACCGTCGCCGAGGCCTTCCGCGACGACGAGGGCACGGACGTCCTGCTCTTCATCGACAACATCTTCCGCTTCACGCAGGCCGGCTCCGAAGTGTCGGCGCTGCTCGGGCGCATGCCCTCCGCGGTCGGCTACCAGCCGACGCTCGCCACGGAGATGGGCGCGCTGCAGGAGCGCATCACGTCGACGCGCAAGGGCTCGGTCACCTCGGTGCAGGCGATCTACGTGCCGGCCGACGACCTGACCGACCCGGCGCCGGCAACCGCGTTCGCGCACCTGGACGCTACAACCGTTCTCTCGCGCCAGATCGCCGAGCTGGGCATCTACCCCGCGGTCGACCCGCTCGACTCGACCTCGCGCATCCTCGACCCGCGGATCATCGGCCAGGACCACTACGACACCGCCCGCGCCGTGCAGATGGTCCTGCAGAAGTACAAGGAGCTTCAGGACATCATCGCGATCCTCGGCATGGAAGAGCTCTCCGAGGACGACAAGCTCACCGTGTCGCGCGCCCGCAAGATGCAGCGGTTCCTCTCCCAGCCCTTCCACGTCGCCGAGCAGTTCATCGGCATCCCCGGCAAGTACGTCAAGCTCGCCGACACGATCGCCGGCTTCAAGAGCATCATGAAGGGCGAGCACGACCTGACCCCCGAGCAGGCCTTCTACATGCGCGGGACCATCGACGAGGTCGTCGAGGCCGCGAAAAAGATGCGCGAGGAAGAGCCCGCGCAGACGGCCGCCAAGGAGTCGAAGGAGAAAAAGTAGGTGAGCGCTCCGTCGACGACCGGCCTGCTCGTGCTCAAGGTCCTCACGCCGGAGGGATCGGTTCTCGAGGGCGAGGTCACCGAGGTCACGCTCCCGGGGAGCGAGGGCGAGCTCGGGGTGCTCCCCGCGCACGCGGCGCTGCTGACGAAGATCATCCCCGGGGCGCTCGCCTACCGCGCGCCGGAGGGGCAGGGGGTGATCGCCCTCGGGCGTGGGGTGGCCGAGGTCCGCGACGACCGGGTCATCGTGCTGGTCGAGCGCGCAGTGCCGGCCGAGGAGATCGACGCCGCGGCCGTCGATGCCCGGCGCAAGCAGCTGTTCAGCGAGCGCGAATCCGTGGGGATCAGCGCCGAGCGGCTCGAGGCAATCGAGGAAGAGATCGTCCTGCTCGACGTGCAGCTTCGCGTTGCTCGCCCCGGCACCGAAGCCGCGCACTGACACCGTCGGCCCGGGCCTGTCGTGAGACCCTGACACGCTCAGCACGTTGGCCACTCCCGATCAGGGCGACGGCGGGCTGGCCCTCACGCAGCCCGAACGCGGCTATCGGTACAGTCTCGATCCGTTCCTGCTCGCCGCCTTTTCCCAACCGCGAGCGCGGGAGCGCATCCTCGATCTCGGCGCCGGCGTCGGCGTCGTCGGGCTGCTTCTCGCGCGGCGCCACCCCACAGTGCATGTTGTCGGCATCGAGCTCCAGAGCGATCTCGCGGACCACGCTGCGAAAAATGCGCGCGCCAACGCCCTGAACGATCGCTGCTGCGTCATCCGCGGCGACCTGCGCGAGTCGCCGCGCTTTCTCCCGCCGGAACACTTTCACCGCGTGGTCGCCAACCCGCCGTTCCGCAGGCCCGGCTCCGGTGCGGCCCCTCCCGACATCGGCCGCGCCAGCGCCCGGCACGAACTCACCCTCACGCTCGCCGACCTCACCAAAACGGCGGCGGCCCTGATGCGATTCGGCGGCGCGCTTGACATGATCCATCTCGCCGAGCGCCTGCCAGAGCTTTGCGGTGCCCTCGACGCGTCCGGCCTTGCCCTCAAACTCCTGCGTTTCATCATCCCCTCCGCCACGTCGAGCCCCCGACTCTGCCTGGTCTCTGCGATCAAGGGCGGCCGGCCGGGGCTTCATGTCCTGCCGCAACTTGTCCTCCACGAGCGCGACGGACGACACACCGACGAGGTGGCTGCGATGCTCTCCAGCGGGCGTCAGCGCAGACCGGCCAGAGACAAAAAACATCAAACTCACCTATAGTTGCGGCACCGGCGGGTTTGTACTATATTCTCACAGGCGGAGATAATGATAATGGTGCCGGGATTCAATACCGACTTCAAGTACCGCGGAGAGACCTACCACGTGCAGACCGAGGACAACGGGGTGGGCAATCCGGTCGTGGTAACCCTGCTTTACCACAAAGGGGCCATACTGGCCTCGCGGCGGACATCGTATCGAGACCTTGCCGCGAATTCCGGATTCGAGCGGGAACTCATGGCGTTGATGAAAACCCAGCACAAGGATCTCATGCGCGCCCTTCTTGCCGGGGAATTCGATAAAAACGGCGTGGCGCCGGATGCCGAGGGTAGCGGCGAGCACCCGGCCGTTGCCGCAGCAGCGGTTACTGCCGCGAAACCGCTACCCCCGCCGCAACCGTCGGCGGAGCCAGCGCCCGCTGTGGCGCTTCGGGCCGCAACCGTTGCGCCCGTCCCGCCTCCTCCAACGTCGGTATCGCGCCCGGCGACGACCTCTCTCGACGAGGCGATCAGACATTACTTGCTGCACTACTCTGCGACGGTGCAGACCGTTCACTAGAGGAATCGACGGCCACGGGGACCGGGTGAAGGAGAAACGAAACAGCATGGGCCTGTTCAAGCAGAGAAACATCGGGCCGGGGACGATCGTCCTCTTCGCTCTCGTCGCCAGCCTGATCGTCGGCGTCAGCAACTTCGAGGCCGCTACCGGGAAAGAGACGTACGACCGGCTCAAGGTCTTCTCGGAGGTGCTCTCGCTCGTCGAGTCCAGTTATGTCGACGAGGTCGACTCGGACAAGCTCGTCCAGGGCGCCATCCGCGGAATGCTCAAGGAGCTCGATCCACACACCGCCTACATGACCGAAGACATGTTCAGGGAGATGCAGGTCGACACCAAGGGGGAGTTCGGCGGGCTGGGCATCACGATCGGCCTCAAGACCGACGTCCTCACCGTGATCGCGCCGATCGAGGACACCCCGGCCTGGCGCGCCGGGATCAAGGCCGGGGACCGCATCCTCAAGGTCGACGGCGAGAGCACCAAGGACATGAGCGTGGAAAACGCCGTCAAGAAGATGCGCGGGGTGCCCGGCACACCGGTCACCATTTCGGTCATGCGGGACGAGTTCAAGGAGCCGAAAGACTTCACCATCGTGCGCGACGTCATCAAGCTCAAGAGCGTCAAATCGCGGATCATCGACAACGCGGTCGGCTATATCCGCGTCACCCAGTTTCAGGAGCGCACGGACGCCGATCTCGAACAGGCCCTTGCCGCGATGTGGGTGCAAAACCCTTCGCTCAAGGGGCTGATCCTCGACCTGCGCAACAATCCCGGTGGGCTGCTCGACCAAGCGGTGCTGGTCTCCGGATCCTTCCTCGACAAGGGCAAGCTCGTGGTGTACACCAAAGGCCGCAAGGCAACCAACAACGTCGAGTACAAGGTGCGCGGCAGCGGCGGGCGCACCGCGTTCCCGATGGTCGTTCTCGTCAACCATGGGTCGGCCTCCGCCTCCGAAATCGTGGCGGGCGCCCTCCAGGACTGGGGCCGCGCGGTGATCCTCGGGGTTGACACCTTCGGCAAGGGCTCGGTGCAGACCGTCGTCCCCCTCGAGGACGGATCCGGCCTGCGCCTGACGACGGCCAAGTACTACACGCCGAAGGGGCGTTCGATCCAGAACACCGGGATCAAGCCCGACATCATTGTCCCGTCAGCGGTCATCCAGGTGAAAAAAGCCCCCGACGGCCACATCGCCAAGGAAAAGGATCTCGAAGGGCATCTTGCCAATGAGACGGAGCCGGCGGCACCAGGCGCCCCGACGAAGCCCGCTGCCGAGCCCGATGAGGACGCGGAGGCCGAGACGCTGAGCGACGAGGAGGACTTCCAGCTCCAGCGGGCCCTGGACCTGCTCAAGACCTGGGACATCTTCCACAAGAATCAGGGCGCCACCACCGCGAAAGCGGACTGACGTGGCCGCACGTCCCCGCCGGCGTCGCCGCGCGGCGACGAAGAGGCGTGTCCGCCGCTGGATGCGCCGGCTTGATCCGTTCACGCGCATCTTGCTGACAGCGGGGCTTGTCCTCGGCGTCTTGATCGTCGCGCTCATCGCGCAGCGGCCGAGCGAGGAACGCCCCGGGCGGCACGAGGCTCGCGACACATCGCCTGAGCACCGCAGTCCCGCGGCACCTGTCCCCGCGGCAACATCTCAGCGGACTGCTCGCGTGCCGAACCTCTCGAAGAAACAGCCCGCCACCTCTCGCCTGGCGCGCCCCGGCCTCGACAGCGCGATCGGCCCACGCATGGCCATCGTCATCGACGACCTCGGGCAGAGCCTGTCGCACCTCGAACAACTTGTCGCTCTGGACATCCCGCTCTCGATCGCCGTCATCCCCGGATTGCCGGCCTCGGCCCGAACGGCGCGCGAGGCTTCGCGCCGGGGAATCGAGATGCTCCTGCACCAGCCGATGGAGCCTCGCGAAGAGGGAGGGAAAAATCCGGGGGAGGGCGTCCTGTTGACAACGATGACCGCCGAGGACCTGCGCGTCCGGGTGCGCGCGAATCTTGCCGCCGTGCCTGGTGCCGTCGGCGTGAACAACCACATGGGATCGAAGTTCACCGAGGACCCCGCCGGGCTCGCCGCACTGATGGCCGAGCTCAGGGAGCACGACCTGTTCTGGCTCGACAGCCGGACAACCGCCGGAACCCGCGGGGCCGAGGTGGCGCTCGCCGCAGGAGTCCGGGCGATCGAGCGCGATGTCTTCCTCGACGCGGAGGTGAACGTCGATTTCATCCGTCGCCAGGTGCGCAGGCTCATCGAGGACGCCCGGGTCCACGGCGCTGCCGTGGGCATCGGCCACCCGCACCCCGAGACGATCGCGGTCCTGCGCGAGCTGCGCGGTGAACTGCTCGCCGCGGGCGTCTCCCTCGTCCCCGTGTCGCGGCTCGTGCGGAAGACGCCGGGGCCCGCGCCCGTGAGCGCGCTCGCAGCGGCAACACCGCGCACGAGCCGCGCGGGCAAGGCCGAGGCCACCGCGGAAACCGCGACGCCGTGAAGACGCTCAAGCATGGCTTCCGGTGCGGGCCGCGGGGCTCTCTTGTTGCGCGCCGCCACCGGGCAGGTTGAGAAACCCGATGCTCATCCTCGGCATCGAGACCTCGTGTGACGAAACCGCTGCCGCGGTCGTCGAGAAAGGCCGGCGCGTGCTCTCTTCCGCCGTCGCCTCGCAGGTCGCCGACCACCGCCCCTACGGCGGCGTGGTTCCGGAAATCGCCGGGCGCAAGCACCTGGAGAACCTCGTCCCGACCGTGCAGGCCGCCCTCGACGAAGCCGGGGTGAGCCCCGCCGACCTCGGCGCGGTCGCGGTCACCTCCAGCCCGGGGCTGATGGGGGCGCTGCTGGTCGGCGTCTCCTTCGGCAAGGCGCTCGCGCTGGGATGGGGGGTGCCGCTCGTCGAGGTGAACCACTTGCACGCCCACGCGCTGGCGATCTACCTCGGTAGAAGTCGCCCGCGGCTGCCCTATCTCGCGCTGGTTGTCTCGGGTGGCCACACCTCGCTCTTTCGCGTCTCATCGGCGCTCGACCTGGCGATCATCGGCCAGACGCGCGACGACGCTGCAGGTGAGTGCATCGACAAGGTGGCAAAGTTCCTCGGGCTCGGCTATCCCGGGGGGCCGGAGATTGACCGCCTTGCCGCCGGGGCAAATCCGCGCGCCGTGCGCTTTCCGCGGGGGTTGGCCCACGCCGCGACGCTCGACTTCTCCTTTTCCGGCCTGAAGACCGCCGTCGTCAATCACGCGCTCGGCACCGTCCGGCTGGACGGCCGGCTCAACCATCAACAGCCGCCATCGATGCCTGATGGGGAGCTGCGCGATCTCGTGGCAAGCTTCCTCGAGGCGGTGGTCGACACGCTTGTAGACAAGACGCTGCGCGCGGCGCGCGAGCAGGGGCTCTCGACCGTGGTCGTCTCCGGCGGCGTCGCGGCCAACACCCGGCTGCGCGAGAAGATGACGCAGGCGGGGAAGACGGCGCAGGTGCGGGTGCTCTTTCCCGGCCGGGAACTGTGCACCGACAACGCCGCGATGATCGCCGGTGCCGCCTGGCACCTTGCGCGCAAGAAACGCTTCGCAGGGCTGGATCTGCGCCCCAGCGCGAAAATGAAAGCGGGCGCATGCTAGGATGCGCGACATGAAGGATGTGCGCAGGCAGATCTATCTCGACAACGGCGCAACTTCGTTCCCGAAGCCACCGTCGGTCGCGGCCGCGATGTCGCACTTCCTCAACGAGGTGGGCGGGAGCCCCGGGCGCTCGGGTCATCGCCTCTCGCAGGAGGCGGCGCGGGTCGTTTTCGAGTGTCGCGAGGCACTCGCGGCGCTCATTGGCGCGCCGGACTCGAAGCGGGTCGTCTTCACGCTGAACGCGACCCAGGCGCTCAACACCGCGATCTACGGGACGCTGCGGCAGGGCGACCGCGTCGTCACGACCTCGATGGAGCACAACTCGGTGATGCGCCCGCTGCGCGATCTCGAACGCCGGCGCGTCATCGAGCTGCATGTCGTCCCCTGTGACCGCACCGGCCGCCTCGATCCCCACCATTTGGAAGAGGCGGTCCGCGCTCACCGGCCACGACTGGTCGCCGTCGTGCACGCCTCCAACGTCACCGGCAGCGTCGTCCCGCTGCGCGAAATCGGCGGGATCTGCCGCGCCGCAGGCGCCCTGTTGCTGGTCGACGCCGCCCAGTCTGCCGGCGCGCTCCCTATCGACGTCGAGGCGGAGCGTGTCGACCTGCTGGCGTTCACCGGCCACAAGTCGCTCTTTGGACCGCAGGGCACCGGCGGCCTCTGGGCGCGTGAAGGAATCGACCCGGAGCCGCTCGTGCGCGGGGGGACCGGCAGCAACTCCGAGCTCGAGGAGCAGCCGGAGTTCTGGCCCGACCGCCTCGAGAGCGGCACGCAGAATGCCGTGGGCCTGGCCGGCCTGCTTGCCGGCCTGCAGTTCATCGCGGCAGAGGGGGTTGCGACGATCCACACCCGCGAGGAAGCGCTCATGCGTCGCCTGCTGGCCGGCTTCGAGGGAGTCCCGGGGCTGCGCACGCACGGGCCGGACCACGCCGAGGAGCGCACCCCGGTCGTCTCATTGACGTTTGACGGCCTTTTCCCGTCGGAGGCGGGCTTCCTGCTGGAGGAGGGCTTCAATGTGCTGGCGCGCGTCGGCCTGCACTGCGCACCTGCGGCTCATCGGACGATCGGCACGTACCCGCAGGGGACCGTGCGTCTCACGCCGGGGTACTTCACGACGATCAAGGACATCGACGCCGCCATCGAGGGTTGCCGCTACCTCGCGGCGAAGAAGGGAAGCGGGCGGTGAGCGCCGCACCGGGAGCGTTCGCGATCGCCACGTTCCATTCGACGCACATGGTGCTCAAGGCCGAGAAGATTCTCAAGGAAGCCGGGCTCGAGGGTGTGCGGCTCGTGCCGGTGCCGAGCCAGGTCTCCTCCGACTGCGGCGTGACGGTGCGCTTCGCCGCGGCGGATGCCGCCCGGGCAGCCGGATTGCTGCAGGCCCTGGAAGACGATCTGCAGGGAATCTTCGTCGAGAGCGACGGGGGCTGGGCACCTTTTCGGGACTAATCGAATCGTCCACGTACGCGAGGCGGCTGGGGCCTCCCTTCGGTCGCGCAGCGTCAGGACCCCGCTGCCCGCGCGGGGGCTGATTGAATTATTGAATAAGAGCGTGAGAACGGGTAGCGTTTTTACTGTTCTGTTCTATAATCCTGCCAGCAGGGGAGCGGATGGGTCACTGGTGGGCCCCCCGGACTTCAAATCCGGTCGGCGGGCGCTAATCACGTCCGCGGTAGGTTCGATTCCTACACGTTCCCGCCACGCCCGATCCCGCGGGGAGGACGTGTGAGCGGCGGATTCGTCCACCATATCGACCCGATCATCGGGACGCTCTGGGGCGTGCACCTCTGGTGGTATGGCCTTGTCTACGTCGCCGGCTTCCTCTTCCTCCACGCCTGGCTCACCTTGAATCGCCGCCGCACCGGCATGAGCCTCGGGGAGGTGTACACCCTGAACCTGCTGTTCACGGTCGGCGTTCTCTCCTGCGGCCGGCTCGTCGAGGTCTTTTTCTATGAGTGGAAATACTACTCAGCGCACCTCGGCCACATCCCCGCCTACTGGCTCGGCGGGATGAGCACGCACGGGCTGCTGCTCGGCGCCGTCGCCGGCACGGCGGGCTTCTGCGCGCTGCGCCGCCGCAGCTTTTTTCAGATCGCCGACGAGCTCGCCGTCCCGGGAGCCTTCGTGATGGGGATGGGGCGCCTTGCCAATTTCATCGACGGCCTGATCGTCGGCTCGGTCACCGACGTCTGGTGGGCCGTGAAGTTCCCGGACGCCGCGGGCTTTCGCCACCCCGTCGTCCTCTACGACGGGCTGAAAAACCTGCTGCTGATCCCGCTGCTGCTGCTCATCCGCCGCAGTCGCCCGGCGCCGGGGGTCGTCTTCGCCAACTTCGTCCTCTGGTACGGCGCCCTGCGCTTCTTTATCGATTTCTACCGGGAGTACCCGGTGCGCCTGCTCGGCTTGCCTCCCGGCCAGTGGTTCAATATCGCGATGGCCCTGCTCGGGATCGCCCTGATCGCGCGCTGCACGCGCCACGGCGCATCCGGCGGCGTCCGCCCGCCCTCGCCGCGGCTGGAGCCTGACCACGACTCCGTGCCGCTGTGGGCAAAGCGCTTCTGCTACGTCCTGCTCCTCGCGTTCTGCCTGGTCCTGCCCAGCGACTGGACGCAGGATGTCCCCGCCCGCTACGGCAAACGGCACCCCGGTCTCCAGCACTCCCGCTGGTACCCGCCGATGCCATCCCCGTGAGGTGACCGCTGGAGGTGATCATGCCCTACGACGAGAAGCTTGACGCGCGAATCCGCGAGTTCGTCTCCGGCTGGGAGGGGGTCTCCTCGCGCAAGATGTTCGGCGGCGTCTGCCACCTGCTGCACGGGAACATGGTCGCCGGGGTCTGGAAGGAGTTCCTGACTTCGCGCGGGAGCTGCCGCACGTTCGCCCCTTCGACATCACCGGCCGCCCGATGAAGGGCTGGGTCATGGTCGAGCCCGCCGGCGTTCGCACTGCGGCGCAACTCGAGAAATGGCTGAAGCAAGCCCGGAAGTTCGCGCAGGCCCTGCCACCAAAGTAACACTGACTTCCAGACCTGCTGACTTGCTTCCACCAATTGACCTTGGTGCTTCTGGCTGCCCGAGCCGGTCGGGAGCGTCATGATACGTTCCGGGTCGGTAGGGACACCCGTCGCCGGGTGCCACACACAGATCCCGGCGAGCGTGCGCGCCGCACAAGCATCGCGAGAAGCAACGCCGCCGGGGCGCGTCAGGGCCTCCCGAGTGGCCCGGGCTAACGGTCCCCCTCAGCCATCGCCTTGCCGAACGCCGCCCAGAACGGATCGACGCGCGGGTGCTCGAGCGGCCGGGCGCGACCGCCCTCCACCAGGCTGATCCCCTCGGCCTCCGGCAGCGTCTCGCCGATGGCCGCCGCCGCGATCCCCCGTGCGGCCAGCCGCGCGATGATCTCCGCCGTGCGGTGTTTCTTGCAGGTCAGCACGAGCGTCCCCTCGCTGATCGCCGTGAACGGGTCGATCGCGAAGAGGCGGCAGACCTGGACAACCTCCTCCGGGACCATGATCCGCTCGCGCAAGATCCGCATGCCCACGCGCGAGGCGCGGCCGACCTCGTAGAGCCCGCCCCAGAGACCGCACTCGGTTGCGTCGTGCATCGCAGTCACCCCGTCGTCGCGGACGCCGACCGCAGCGGCGATCATGGCCTCTTCGACGACGCTCATCTGCTCGAACATGGCGTCGGCCCGCCGGGCGAAGTCGGCGCCGTAGGCGGCCGCGACGCGCTTGGGGAAGGTCGCCGCAAAGAGCGCGGTCGCCTCGATGGCAGGTCCCTTGGTGATCACGATGTCCTCGCCCACGCCGGCCATCGCCGGGGTCACATAGCGCTCGCGCGGACCGGTTGCCATCACGGTCGCTCCGCCGATCATCGGGTACTCGCAACCCTGGTAGCGCGCCGTGTGCCCGGCGATGACCGCGATCCCGAGCTTGTCGCACTCGGCGTGCATCGCGCGCCAGAGGGTGACGAACTGCTCCTTGGTGATCCCGAGCGGCAGGTTCAGGTCGATCGTCATCCAGCGCGGCGCAAGCCCCGAGACGGCCGCGTCCGAAGCCAGGATGTGCACCGCAAACCACGCCGAGCGTTCCCAGCCGTACTGCGGCACGACGAAGACCGGGTCGCAGGTGACCGCCATGACGTTGCCGCCGCCGATGTCGACGACGCCGATGTCCACACCGTGCTGCGGGGGCACAAGTACCGCAGTGTCGCGGCGGCCGAGCCGCGGGTAGATGACTTCCTCGAAGATCTCGGGCGAGATCTTGCCGATCTCGGGCAGGTCGTGGCCGATGCCAAGCCCGCTCATCGCTTCGTGAAGAACTCCTTGATGCCCGCGGCGACGGTCCCGATCTGCTCGGCGGTCAGCCCCGGGAAGATCGGCAACGAGAGCACCTGCTCCTGCACGCGCTCGGTCACCGGAAAATCGCCGGTCACGTAGCCAAGGCCGGTGAAGACCGGCTGCTGGTGCAGCGCCTTCGGATAATAGACCATCGACGGCACGCCCCGTTCCTGGAGGTGCACCCGCAGGGCATCGCGCCGGTCGGTGAGGATGCTGAACTGGTTGTAGGTGTGGTGCGTCCCGGGCGCCTCGACCGGCAGCGCGACCTGGTCCACCCCGGCGAGCAGCTCGCGATAGAGGGCGGCATTGGCCCGCCGCTGCCCGTTCCACCCTTCGAGCAGGGGGAGCTTGACCGAGAGCACCGCGGCCTGCAGCGAATCGAGGCGGCTGTTGTAGCCGAGCAGTTCGTAGTGGTCGCGTTCCCGGGCGCCGTGCCCGCGCAGCATGCGCACTTTTTCAGCGAGCGTGTCGTTGTCGGTGAGCACCATGCCGCCATCCCCGATCGCTCCGAGGTTCTTGGTGGGGAAAAACGAGAAGGCGCCGGCGTCGCCGATGCCGCCGACGAGCCGGCCGTTCCAGCGCGACCCGGTGGCCTGGGCGCAATCCTCTATGACCTTGAGCTTGTGGCGCGCGGCAACCCTGCCGATCGCCCCCATGTCGCAGGCAAGCCCGTAGAGGTGCACCGGGATGATCGCCCGCGTCCGCTCGGTGATGCAGGCTTCGATCCGTGCCGGGTCGAGGTTGAACGTCGCCTCGTCGATGTCGACGAACACCGGACGCGCCCCGGCGTGCTCGATGACCTCGGCAGTCGCGACGAACGTGAACGGCGTCGTGATGACCTCGTCGCCGGGCCTCACGCCCGCCCCGAGCAGGCCGAGCAGCAGGGCGTCGGTCCCGGACGCCACGCCGATGGCGTGGCGCACGCCGTGCAGACGCGCCATCTGCTCCTCGAGACGCGAAAGCGCCGGGCCGAGGATGTACTGGGCGCCGCGCAACACCTCGGCAAACACCCGCTGCAGCTCGGCCTCGACCGGGCGGTGCTGGCACGAAAGGTCGATGAACGGGATCATGTCGTTTTCTCTCCTTGTACCTTGATCTCGCGGCCCCCGGCGCGCTGCGACTTCTCGGCGGCTTCGAGCACACGCAGGACCGTCACGGCGTTGGCGCCCCCGGCCCGCGGTTCGCGGCGGCGGCGGATGCACTCGAGAAACTCACGGCACTCCGCTGCGAGCGGTTGGCCGCCTTCGACGTCGATCGGGCTCGCACCCTCGTCCAGGTACTCGAAGACCTTGACCGGCGTGCGCGGGCGTACCTTGATCACCTTGGCGAAGTGCTTGAGGTGCGCACCGTCGGCGGCCAGCTCGTCGAACAGGAGCATCCCCCTGTCGCCGACCGCGAGCAGCTGGCGCTCGCGCAGTGGCGCCATCCAGCTCTCCTCGATGTGCGCGAGCGCGCCCCCGGCGAGCGAGATCGCCGTGAACGAGATCTCCGGGAGCCCGGGCTGGATGAACGCCCGCGCGAGGCTCGAGACGGCGGCGGGGCGGCCGCCGGTCACCATCAGGGCGATGCTGATGTCGTGCGGCCCCAGATCCCAGAGCACGCTGCAGCCGCCCTGGAGCCGCCCGAAGGCGCGGCGGCGGATGCCGAGGTAGCGGATCTTCCCGATGCGGCCGCGGCGCACGAGGTCGGCCATCGCAATGACCGCGGGGTGGTACATCAGCAGGTGGCCGACCATCAGCGTGCGGCGGCGCGCACGCGCCAGATCGACGAGGAGTTGCCCCTCGCGGCCGGAAAGGGCCAGCGGCTTCTCCACGAACAGGTGCTTGCCGGCCAGCAGCGCTTCGCGGCCTATCCGGTAGTGCGTCTCGGACGGGGTCGCAATCGCCACCGCCCCGATCGAGGGGTCGCCCAGTATTTCACGGTAGTCACGGGTGAAGCCCGGGCGCTCGCCGGCGATTTCCAGCGCCCCGAAACGCTTCTCGTCGAGGTCGGCGACCCGCACCACGCGGCAGCCGCCGACCGACCCGAAGGTGCGCAGGAGGTTCGGCCCCCATGCGCCGAGCCCGATCAGCCCGAGCCCGATCTCCTGCAACGGCCTCATGCCCCCTTCCACACTCATCGAGCGCCTTGCTGAAAAAAACAACGGGGAGCACCGCTCCCCGTCAACAAAGCCTGGTGCCGAGACCCAGAATCGAACTGGGGACACACGGATTTTCAGTCCGTTGCTCTACCAGCTGAGCTATCTCGGCCCTGTACAGCGGACGCATGGTACCCGCGGCCTCGGGGGGTTGTCAACGGCGGGGGACCGTGGCAGCAGATTCGCGACCCGCTCTCGCGATCACCGTCCCCGAAACAAGATCGGCCCAGCCGCGGCGTCGAGGCTCGAAAATCGCCCAGAAGATGCCAGCCCCGGCGCACGCCAGGCCGATGGCCGAACCGAGCCAGCGCAGGGTCACCCGGCTCCAGGACAGGGCCCCGCCGTCGCCGGCCCGCACCTCGATGCCGGCCAGCGCCTTGCCCGGCGTACGGCCCGCGAACCCGTGAAAGAAGACGTTGTAGGTAAAGCTGAGCAAGGCGCCGAGCAGCGCGAAAGGCGGCAGCGCGGCGTGCAACCCCGCAGTAGCGAGAAAATAATCCGTGTCGAAACCGTTGAGTTTCAGCGTGATGAAAGCACCAAGAAAAAAGGTGCCGAGGAGAATCACCAGAACCGCCTGATCCACCAGCAGCGCCGACACCCGCCGGCCGAAGCCGGCTGCCGCCGGCGCCCAATAACGGTCGGGGACTTCATCGTCACGGTCGATGATCGGCTCGCCGCCCACCTCGACGATGGACTCCTCGCCGGGAAGAGCGAAAGCGGGCCCGGGCAGATCGGCCGCCGTCGCCAGCCAGGAGCCGCCCGGGTCAGCCCATTCGGGGACGACGGGGACAGCGGCCGCGACACCGGGAACGGATTCCCCGAACAGGTCGTCATCGATCCTGAAAGACGGCCCGCCGTCGTCCGATTCGACGGCGGCTTGTCCGGCGATCAACGGCGCGTCGAGATCGTCGTTGCCAACCTCCAACGCTGATGCATCGGGCAAAGCGGCGGGGGACGGCACCGCCGCGGTCGCCGCCATCGGGGCGCCGCAATGCTTGCACGTCTCGAGCAGGTCGAAACTCACGTACCCGCATGCGGGGCACTTCATCGCCGGTACCCTCCTCGCCCGCTCACCCGAGATCCCCCCAGCGACTCTGCAGGACGGCGAGCGCTGCGATCCCGGCGGTCTCCGACCTCAGGATGCGGGGGCCAAAGCGTACCGCCGTAAAACCTGCCTGCCGCGCCATGTGCACTTCCTCATCCGTCCAGCCTCCTTCGGGACCGACCGCGACGAGCAGGGAGCGCGGCGCGGCCCGGCCCTCGACAACCTCTCGCAAGCCCTCGGTCGCGTGTTCCCAGAGCAGAATCCGCAGCGCGGGCGGGTCCGGGTCCCCGACCAGCTCCTCGAAGGAACAGGGCGGATGCAGCAGCGGCAGGCGCGTCCTTCCGGATTGGGCCACCGCTGACTCGACGACGCGCCGCCACCGTGCAGCCGCCGCCGCGCCGCCGGCGGGGACGGTGCGCCGGGAGAGAATCGGCACGATGCCGCGCACCCCGAGCTCGACGGCCTTCTCCAGCACGAGCGCGAACCGATCCCCCTTGGGGAGCGCCTGGGCGAGAACCATGTCCAGCATCGACTCCCGCCGCGGCTCGGTGCGCTCCAGGACCAGCGCGCGGCCCTGGTCGCGCCCGAGATGCTCGACCCGGGCCCGGTACTCGGTGCCCGCCCCGTCGGTCGCTGAAAACTCATCCCCCGGCTCGAGCCGCAACACCGTCCGCAAGTGGCGCAACCGCTCGCCGTCGAGCAGCAGGTCCCTGTCGCGCACGGCCGGCTGCGGAATGAATATCCGCCTTGCCTCAGCCACCGCCGTCGCCCGGGCTCACGACGTGGAACGTGCGCGGGACGGCCCGCGCCCCCTGGTGGGCGATGCGCTCACGGGCCCGGGCGATGCGCTGCTCGACCAGGCCGGGGTTCGGGTACGTCGAGCGGACGCGCTCGAACTGCGCGAGCGCGCCGTTCAGGTCGCCGGACTCCTCGAGTGACGTGGCCACGCCGAACCCGGCCTCGGCCGCGAGCGCCGGGTCTCGCGACTCCTGCTGCGCCAGGCGATAGAACTTCACGGCCTGGGCGAAACGCCCGGTGACGTACCAGGCGTTGGCGATGCCCGCGAGCGCCCGCGGCCGCAAGCTGCTCTCGGGGTAGCGCTCCAGCAGCAGCTCGTACTCGGCACGCGCCTGGTCGTAGTCCCCGAGCGAGAACGAGCAGCGCGCCACGGCGAACTGGGCCTCGTCGTTGCCCTCGCCGCGCGGATCGAGGCTGATCATCCGCTGGTACTCCACGATGGCCTGGCGGCAATCCCCCTGGCGCACCTCGAAGATTTCCCCGAGCAACTGCTGCGCCCGCCTCACCCACGCCCCGGCGTTCCCGCGCCGCGACAGACTGCGAAGCACGAGCACCGCCTCGCGCGGGTCGTTGAGAAAAAGATAGGTCAGCCGCCCGAGCCGGAAGAGCGATTCGGGCGCGAGCCGGTGGTCAGGATATCGCTCGGTCACCTGCCGGAACAGGGTGGCCGCGCGCTGGTAATCCCCGCGCTGCGACGCCGCCTCCGCGCCTCGGAACAACCGCTGGGCACCCCAGTGGTCACGCGCCGTCGCGACAAGAATCGCGACGACCACGCCGCCGGCAAGACTCCCGGCCAGCCAGCGGACCCACCGGGACGCCATCAGCCTGCGCACGGCAATGCCCCGGGTACGCCCGCCCTCACTCCCCGGACTGGGGGTCTCCCGCGACGCGATCGCCGGCCTCCACCAGACGCGCAATGCCGGCGACCTGGTCCCCGGGCTCGGCGATCTTCTGGATGATGACGCCTTGCGTCGCCCGCCCGATCAGCGAGATCCCCTTGACCGAGGTGCGGACCGTCTTGCCGTCCTTGGTCACGACCATCACGTCGTCCTCCTCCCTGACCTGGAGGACGCCGACGACCGGGCCGTTCTTCTCGGTGACCTTCAGATTGATCGTCCCCTGGCCGCCCCGTCCCTGGAGGCGGTACTCCTCGATCCCGGTGCGCTTGCCGTAACCCTTCTCGGTCACGGTCAGGATCTCGGAGCGCGGGTCGACGACCTCCATGCCCACGACCCGGTCGCCGGCCTTGAAGCGGATGCCGGTGACGCCCCGGGCGACCCGCCCCATCGGCCGGATGTCGTTCTCGTCAAAGCGGACCGCCTTGCCCCGGGCGGTGGCGAGGAAGATCTCCCGCTTGCCGTCGGTGATGCGCGCGGCGATCAGGGCATCCCCCTCGTCGAGGTTGAGCGCGATGATGCCGCCCGCGCGCGGGTTCGCGTAGGCCGAGAGCGCGGTCTTCTTGACCACGCCCTGGGCCGTGGCCATGACCACGAACCGGTTCTGCTCGAACTCGCGCACCGGCATCACCGCCGAGATCTTCTCCTGCGGCTGCAGCGCCAGCAGGTTCACGATCGCCTTGCCCTTGGCGGCCCGGCCCGCCTGTTCGATCTCGTGCACCTTGAGCCAGTAGAGGCGCCCGAGCGTGGTCAGGAAAAGCACGTAGCTGTGCGTGGAGGCGATGAACAGCTGCTTGACGAAATCCTCCTCCTTGGTCTCCATCGCGTTGGCACCCTGGGTGTTCCGGCCCGTGCGGCGGTAGAGCGAGACCGAGTTGCGCTTGATGTAGTCCTGGTTCGAGATCGTGATCACCATGTCCTCGTCGGCGATCAGGTCCTCGATGCGCACGTCCGCCTCTTCGTCGATGATCTCGGTGCGCCGCTCGTCGGCGTAGGCGGCGCGCACCTCGAGCAGCTC
>CAZEOK010000068.1:0-17309 GCA_964513745.1 uncultured bacterium | reverse complement strand
CATGTTGTAGACCACCAGGTTCTTGACGTCGAACTTCTCGAGGTTCGGCAGCACGAAGTGGACGCCGGTGACAAGTGCCCGCACCAGGGGGTCTTCGGATGTACGCGCGAGCACGACGAGGTCCGAGGAGAAGTGGCCGACGAGCCAGACGCCGAGCGTGAACATGGCCGAGAGCGTCGGCGTGGAGAACGTGGAGAAGAGCACCGCCACCGCGGTCACGATCATCAACTCGACGAGGATCAGCAGCACCGCGACGAGAACATCCCACTCCACCCCGGTCTCTGCGTAAACAGCCATCAGCGCGAGCAGCGCCGCGGTCATGACCGCCACGTTGAGGGCGATCACGAGCATCAGACCCAGGTACTTGCCGATCACGAAGTCCCGGCGGGAGATCGGCTTGGCGAGCAGCGTGTAGATCGTGCGGCGCTGGATCTCCTTGTGCACCAGGCCGATGCCGACGAAGATCGCGATCAGCAGCCCGAAGACGGACATCGCCGCGAGGCTCAGGTCCTCGATGATCTTGATCCGCTCCCCGAGGGTCATCTTCCCGACGACCACCGAGATCCCCATGACCAGCAGCGCGAAGAAGACCAGGTTGTAGAGAACCTTGTCGCGGATCGCCTCGCGGAAGGTGTTGGCGGCGACGGCCCGGGTCCTCACGGCGACTGCACCTCGCGCAGGAAGACGTCCTCGAGTGTCTCGTGCTGGGGTGCGATGGAGACTACCCGCCCGCCCGCCGCCTGGAGCGCCGCCAGGACCTCCGGCACCTGCCCCTCGTCCCCGGGCAGCGTGAACTGTACACGGCCGCTCTCCTCCAGAAAAACCGAGGCCCGAGAGCGCAGCGCTGCTCGTGCCGCGGCGTCGAGGCCATCTGCCTGGAACTCTACGGCGCTGACGCGGACGCGCTGCAGCTGTTCGAGGCGGCCCGCGGCCACGAGACGCCCGCGGTTCATGATGCCCACCCGGTCGCAGATCATCTCGGCGTCGGCAAGGATGTGCGAGGAGAACAGGACCGTGCGCCCCTCGGCGCGCAGCTGCAGGATCAGGTCGCGCACCTGCTTGCGGCCCAGCGGGTCGAGGCCGGACTGCGGCTCATCCAGGATCAGCAGCTTCGGGTCGTTCACCAGCGCCTGGGCCATCCCCGCGCGCTGGAGCATCCCCTTGGAGTACTGCCGCAGCCGCACGTCGGCGGCCCGCTCCAGGTCGACGAGCGCAAGCAGGCGCGCGATGCGCTCGCGGCGCACGGGGTTCGGCAGGCCACAGAGGCGGCCGCAGAAGTCGAGGAACTCGCGCCCGGTCAGGTAGTCGTAGAAATAGGGATTTTCGGGGAGATAGCCGAGCTGGCTGCGGTGCACGATCCCGCCGGCGTCCTCGCCGAGAACCTCCGCTCGCCCGGCGCTCGGGCGCAGCAGGCCGAGCAGCAGCTTGAGGGTTGTGGTCTTGCCGGCGCCGTTGGGGCCGAGAAAGCCGTAGATCTCGCCTTCGGCGACCTCGAGGTCGAGCGCGTCGACCGCGACCGTGCGCTCCCGGCGCCAGTCCGAGACGAAGACCTTGGTGAGCCCCTCGGTGCGGATGACCGCGTTCACGGGCGCCTCGTGCCGGAGAGAAAGGCCTTGAGCGAATCGGGAATGCGGCCGGCGCGCAGGTCCTCGATCTTGCGGCGGATGTTCGCCCGCTCCGCGTCATCGCGGGCCACCTCGGCCATCGTCTCGAGAAAGATCACGGCCGTGGCGACGCGGCCCGTCTCGGCCATCAGGCTCGCGGCAAGGCGCGAGACATACTCCGGGCTCCCCGGCAGGCTCGCGGCGTGGCGCATGAAGACCGCGGCCCGCTCCGGGTCCTGCAGGTGGTAGAATGAATTGAAGCCGATGTAGAACGGAAAGCGCCAGTCGCCGGGATAGACTCTCATCCCCTTGACGAGAAGCGCGATGCTCTTCTCGGCCGTCCCGGGCTCGAGGGCGAGCACGATTCCCCCGAAGTAATAGGGATACTTGAAGTTCGGATCGAGTGTCGTGACCTGCTCGAGGATGTGATGGAGCCAGGGATATTCACGGTCGGTGAGGGCGTGGCCGCCGAAATAGCCGATCGCTTTTATCCAGAGCACGTCGGCTGCGAGGTTGGAGAATCCGAGAGTCAGCGCCTTGAGGTGACGACCCGTCGGCAGGTACAGCAGCCGCTCGAAGTTCTGCCGCGGCCAGGCGGCTTCGAACGATCGCTGCATCCCCGCCTGGGCGCCGAGCAGCAGCGCGAGTGCCAGCGCGGCGGCGTAACCACGCCAGCCCCGGCCCCCGGTCCCCGGTGCCGCCTTCACGATGTCGTTTTACTCATGCTCTGCTGGTGCTCGATTTTTTTCAGTTCATTGTAGAAAAGAGCCGGTTCGAGGGCAAGCAGTTCGCTCTCGGCCTTGGATGTCGGCACGAGCGTCGGTGCCGTTTCGGCAAGCGTGGCGCCGCGACCGAAGACCTGCCGTGCTTCGTCCAGTCGCCCGTGCCGTGCATAGAAAGTCCCGAGGTTGAACCAGCCGCGCAGGTAGTACTCCTCGATGGTCACCGCGCGCCGGAACGCCGCCTCGGCGGCTGATGCGTCCCCCAGCTCGTCGGCGAGCATCCCGATCTCGCTGTAGATCGAGAACTGGAAGGGGGCCAGCTCGGCGGCGTGCCGGTAGTGCCCGAGCGCCGCCTCGAGTTGCTCGCGGCCGGGCTGCGCGCGACGCGCGAGCGTGAGCATCGCCTGGCCGAGATTCACCGAGTACTGGTACTGGTTCGGGTTGAGAGCGGCCGCGTAGCTGAGGTGGTAGAGGGACTGCTTCAGCGCGCCGGGGCCGCCCTCGCCGCGCTGCGATGCCTGGAACAGCAGGCTCCCGAGGGCTCGGTGGTACGGGGCGTTGACGAAGTCTATCCTGGCCGCCCGGCCGATCAGGCGCACCGACTGCTCGAGCGGGAGCTTGACGCGCGGCGCTTCCTCGAGCGCCCACTTCTCCTTCAAGAGATTGCGCGGAGCACCGATCCCCTCGAGGAAGTACCAGAAACCGAGCACCGGGCGCGCCGCGGCGCCGACGGCCAGCAGAGCGGCCAGGCCGACGCCGGCCGCATAGCCCGGGCGAACGCGGAAGGAGACCGCGCGCTCGGGCCCCGTGACCCCGTGAAGCCGCAGCCCTGCGGCCAGGATCACCAACAGCAGCGCCGTGGGCGGCGTGTGCAGCGGGAAGTCGACGGCGGAGTGGACCGCGATCGAGACGGCCGCGGCCACCAGCGTGACGACAGGCCCCCACGAGGCGCGCGGGAGGGTGCGCAGGGATCGGAGGGCGGCCTGAGCCAGCAGGCCGATCACCCCGAGGGCAGCCAGCAGTCCGGGCACTCCCAGCTCGGCGCCGGCCTGCAGGTACTCCGAGTGGGCGTTCTCGGCGACGCGGGTGTACTTCGCCCAGTGGGTGGTCACCGGGAAGGCGTACCGGGTCGAAACGTATTCGAATTGCCCGAGCCCTATCCCGAGCCAGGGGTGGTCGAACATGATCGCGGCGGCGCTCTTCCAGATCGCGATCCGGGTGAAGGCGAAGTTGTCCGTGTGCGGCAGCAACTGCAGACGCTGGACAAGCGGGTTGGGGATGGCGATCAGCGCGACGACCGCGGTCGAGATCGAAACCGCGGCCACCCGCCATGACCGCAGGACGAGCAGGAAGAGCAACCCGGATGCGAGCGCCAAGGCACCGCCGCGCGAACCGGTCGTCAGCAGGGCGGCCAGCAGCAAGGCCCCTTCGGCCAGGGCGAACAGGTACCTCGCCGGACGGCGGCGATCGTCTCCCGGCGCAGGGAAGATCCGCCCGCCGACGACCAGCAGCAGCGCGACGGCGAGAAAGCCGGCGAGGAAGTTCGGATTAAAAAATGTTCCGGCCGGACGTCCCCCGCCGGGGGGCACCCTCTCGCCGAGCACCAGCAGCGCCTGGAGAGCCGCTTGCGCGCGGACGGCCCCGAGCGCCAGGGAGAGACCGGCGAAGCTCGGGTTGAACGCGAGGTACCAGTACAGCGCTAAATAGCCGGCAATGGACAGCGCCGCCGCCTCGGACGCGTGATAATACGGCGCGAAGAGCGTCGAAAATAATACCCAGAAACCGAAAAAGCCAAGCAGCGCGTCGAGGGCGGTCAGCCGCAGCTCGCGGCGCGGCGCCCGACCCCAGCACCAGGACCAGTAGATGACCAGTCCGAGGATACCCAGTTCGACGACTAGCGCCGGCAGGCGCGGCGTGGCCCCCTGGACCAGAGGGGGAAGGAGCAGCAGGGATGCGGTCAGCCGCCAGCCTGCCCGGGACGGACTCGACTCAGGAGCCACGGGAGTAAATGCAGCCCGATGACGGAATCCTCTGGCGCATGACAATAAAAATGCGGGAGGCCCCTGATCTTTCAAGGGCCTCCCGCATCTGCAAATCCGTTACGTCGGACAAGCTGGAGCTAGAACGTGCCCCCGTCCTTCAGGACCTCGGCGTCGCTGTTCCTGACGTAGAAGTTGGCGAGATCGCCGCTGTCGTCGAGATCGCCCTGGGCGCGCGCGGTGAACATCGAGGGGTCGAAGTTAATACCGTCGAGGAGGTAGGAGTAGTAGACGTCGCCCTCAGGAGCGAAACCGAGGATCGAGAAACGCGTGTTGGGATCCCACTGATACTTGTCGTCACGCGACCCGGGGGCGGTGCGATCGGTGGGGGTGATGGCCTGGTTGCCGATGTAGAAATCCCACTCAGCGTAATAGGCAACTTCCGTGCTGCGGATGGCGCCGAGGTTGGACTTGGCCTCGGACGTCTTGGCCTTGAGGCGGAACTGCAGGAAGTTCGGGATGGCGATGGCCGCCAAGATGCCGATGATGGCGACGACGATCATCAGCTCGACGAGGGTGAAGCCTTTCCGGTTTCTGAGCTTCTGCAACATTTTCCTCTCCTCCTTGTGGGGTTTGTTGGGTTTCCCTACCACCTGCATGTGTTGAATGCACCTTCCATGCCAGATATCAACAACCTGGAACTAAAAATTCTCCACCTGTAACGTATTGGTTTTGTGAACTTTAGATCCGCCGATCACTCCGGCTCCAACCATTCGGGCCTCATTGCTCGACTTCTTCCGACACTTTTCGTCAATAAGCACGACACTTTTCGTCACCCACCCATGATTTGTTCGGTCACTCAATATTTCTCAAGATCGGGGCGCAAGGGGCCTGCTAGATTTTGACGACCGTGCCGATGCCTTTGAGGGAGACCATGAGTTTGTACTCGTAGTCATCGGTCCAGCGCACGTATTCAACCGTCACGTCCCAGCATTGCGAGGTGTACTTGACGCTTGCCCGGTTCTCCACGAACGCATCCTCGGCAAGGCTGTAGCGGCTGCGCCCCTCGAGGCCGATGCGCCCGAGCGAGACGGTGCCGCCGAGGTCGAGAAAGTCCTGGGTCGAATCGCGGGTCGCACGCCAGTCCGCCCGGACGGAGGCGTTGTCGGAAGCTTTCCAGGTCATGGAGAGATTGTGGTACCCGATCCCGTCGCCGTAGATGTCGACATTGCCGCGCCATGTGATGTCCAGCCCGGTGAGCGGCCGCGCGCGTGCCTCCCATTCCACGTCCGAGAACGGCTGACCATCGTCGGTCGTGCCGCTGTCGATGGTGTAGCTCTGCGAGAGCTTGACCCAGAGCAACTCCTGCGTCTTGGCCCGCTGGGCGCCCCCCTCCCCCTCCTGCCGCCCGACTTCCTCGCTCCCGGGCGGTGCTTCCGGGGGGGATATCTCCGGTGCTGGGGCGTCGCCTCCGACGGCGAAGGACCACGGAAGCGCGGCTGCACCGTCGGGGGCAGCCAGAACGTACTCCGAGGGGGCGGCCGGCGCGGCGCGGCGCTCCTTGGCGTACAGGGTGTTCGTGATGCTGTATTCCAGCTTGTTCGCCTGCGAGATCGTGTCGATGGAGTCGAATTGCGGCAGCGTGTCCTGATCGACCGCCGGCGTGTAGACGTAGCTGATCTTCGGCTCGATGAGATGCTTGAGCTTCTCGAAGCGCCCGCCTTCGGGGAGCTCCCAGACGCGGTAAGGGCGCGGTCCTTCGAGCCCGAGCTTGAAGGTGGGGATCGAACGGGTCTCGCTCTCGCCCTCGGTGTTTTCGCTATAGCTCGTCAGCGCGTAGCGGGCGGAGGGGATGATACGGGCGACCGTGCCGATGGAAACCGGCCACGTCATCTCGGGGGCGAGGTGCAAGCGGGTGGTCGAGAGCACGTCGGTCCCGTCGTCTTCCGAGAGGCGGACGCCACTGGCGGCCAGCTTGAGGAACAGGTCGCTGCCGAACAGCCGGGTGCTCGTGCGGTCGATCGTCAGCTCGGGGAAGCGGGTCAGCGACGTCTGCTCGTCGGTGAGCAGGCTCTGCTCGTGGCGGCCGGCGAGGGAGAAGGTCCAGGCCGACCAGCTGCGGTTGAGGTAGAACGAGGATCGGGTGCTCTCGCTCGAGCGCTCCTCGATCGTGTCACCCGTCTCCGAAATGTACTCCCGGTCGCTCTGGATGAAGGCGTCGACCTCGGCGTTGACGCCCCAGGGCAACTCATGCGAGTTGCGGGTTGAAAACGACCAGCTCTGTTTTTCGGCGGACGTGTCGCGCAGGTACGTGGCCTCGATGACGCCCTGCGTGCGGGGCGCGAGCAGGTAGCGCATCTCGCCGCTCGCCCCCCAGCCGGTGCGCTCCATGTAGTCCAGGCCGATGGTGGCGTCGAAGTTGTCGCGCGGCGCCCAGTAGAAGAAGTTGCTCAGCGTGAAACCGTTGCTGCCCGTGACGCTGATCTCCGGGATCAGCAATCCCGTGGCGCGCTCGCGCTTGACCGGGAACACCGCGTAGGGGAAGTAGAGCACCGGCACCCGGCTGATCCGCAGGGTCGGATTCCAGGCATGCAGGTACTCCTCGATGGTGATGTCGGCCGAAGTGGTGTGGAAGCTCCAGTCGGGCAGAACCCCCTCGCAGGTGGTGAAGGTCCCGCCGCGCAGATGGTAGCGGTCGGGGCCGCGCTTCTCGATGCGCTCGCCGGTGAAGTAGTACGTCTGGACGAAACCCTGGGCGTGCTCCATGAAGCCAACCCTGGTGTCGAGGTTCAGTTCGAGGTGCTCGCCCTGGATGCGGTCGGGCCCGCTGTCGAACACCACGTTCCCGTCGGCCACAATGTCCTTGGTCCGCCCGTGATAGACCACGCGGTCGGCGACCAGGCGCATGTCGCGGTGGCGTACCGTGACGGCGCCCTCGCCGGTGATGATGTTCCCCTCCTCGGTGCGCTCGAGCTGCTCGGCCGTGACGAGCACCTCGTCGCCCTCGTCGGTGACCGGCGCCGGTATCTGCGTCGGTGCGGGCGCCTCGCCGTCCTTCTCTTGCGCCGCCAGGGCGGCAGGGGTCACCGCCAGGGCGAGCGACAGGATCAGGGCAAGGATCGCGCGGCGGGTCATCGCCATCCCTTACCACAACGTCCATTCCGGTTCAACTTCGCCGCTCGGATCCCGCGCGATAATGACCGGATGACCAGAGGGGCAGACTGCCAGACGGGTCCAGATGCACGGCGATCGAATCCTGAGGAATGAGGCGTACGAACGAACTGTACGCCGCGGTGACGAAGGACGAGGACCAACGCCGCAGATGGGTCTGTTTCAGCGGCCTGCCAGGGCTTCGCCGACGAGAAAGAGGGATCCGGCCACGACCACCAGTCCCCGGGGCCCGGCGCGGCGGCGCGCCTCCTCGAGGGCCGTGGGCAGGTTCGTCTCCATGCGGCAACGCGCGCGCAACCCGGCGGGAACGCGGCGCAGCAATTCGGCGGGCTCGAGGCCCCGCTCCTCGGGAGCGCGCACGAGATACACGACGGCGGCAAGCGGAAAGAGGGCGGCGGCCATCGCGCCGACGCGCTTGTCGCGCAGCGCTCCGAAAACCAGCGCGGTGCGGCGGCCGGGAAAGAGCTCCGCGAGCAGCCCTGCCAGCGCGCGCGCCGAGCCCTCGGTGTGCGACCCGTCCAGCAGCATCGCCGGCCGCCCGGGCCGGTAATCGCAGCGGCCGGGCCACCGGGCGCGGGCCAGGCCGGCGCGGACCGCGGCTGGGGGGATGGCGAAACCCAGCGCGTCCAGGTGCTCGGCCGCCAGCACCGCGAGCGCGGCATTGTGCGCCTGGTGGCGCCCGAGCAGGCCCAGGCGCAGTCCGGGGTAGCGGGACCTGGCCGTCGTCAGGTCCACCCGCACTCCGCGCACGTCGTTCCCGGTGACGGTCCAGGAGACCTCGCGCTCGAGCCAGACGGCGCATGCACCGATCTCGCGGGCGCGCGCGGCAAGCGCACGGCGGGCGGCGGGGCGCACGGCGCCGATCAGGCAGGGGACGCCCGGGCGCATGACCCCGGCTTTCTCGGCGGCGATCGCGCCAAGCCGCGTGCCGAGCAGATCGACATGCTCGCGCTCGATCCCGGTGATCACCGAGATCGCCCCGTCCACCGCGTTCACCGCGTCGAGCCTTCCACCGAGCCCGATCTCGAGCACCACCGGGCGGGCCCCGCGGCTCGCGTAGTGAACGATGGCCGCAAGGGTCAACCACTCGAAGTGCGTCAGCCGGGCCCGCGCACCCAGCCGCTCGCGCAGGCCGCCGATGATCTGCCCGAATGCCCGTTCGGTGATCTTTGCGCCTCCCAGGCGAATGCGCTCGCGCAGGCTCACCAGATGCGGCGACGTATAGAGACCGGCAGGGTGGCCGGCCGCCAGCAGGATCGCCTCGAGAAAGGCGGCAGTGGATCCCTTGCCCTTGGATCCGGCTACGACCACCGCCGGGAAGGATCGCTGCGGGTCCGCCAGCCGCGCGAGCGCGCGCCGCATCGGCCCGAGCCCGAACTTCCACCCGAAACGCCGTTGCCGCTCCAGGAACCGCTCCGCGTCCGCAAACCGCATCGTTTCATTCTACGTCGGGTATACTCATGGCGCCATGGGAATTGCAGCAGCAGGCAGAGCGTTCGCCGTGGCAGGGTGGCTGTTGTGCTCCCCCCTGCTGCTTGCAGCGCCGGCGCGTTGCCTCGAGACGCCGGCGCCGGCAGCGGGACCGCCCGCGGCGGCCGCTCCGGCGTCGCCAATTCCTGGCGGCTCGATCGAGGAACTCTGGACGCGCGGGGAGACGGCGCTCAAGGCCGGTGATCTCGACGAGGCGCTGCGCCTGTTTGGCGCGGCTCTCTCGGCCGACGAACGACGCGCCCGCAGCTGGAACTACCTTGGCGGGGTCCACTTCGCGCAGGGGGACCTGGCGCGGGCACTCCAGGATTTCGGTCGGGCGCTCGAACTCGACCCGCGCGACGTGCGCGCCTGCAACAACCTCGGCACCACGCTGGAGCGGCTGGGAGACTACGCGCGCGCCGAGGAGGCCTACCTGCGGGCGGCGCAGATCGATCCCTCCTACGCGGTCACGCAACGCAACCTGGGCATCATCCAGGCGCAGCGACTGGGCAACCCGGACGCCGCCCGGCGGGCCTGGCAGCGCTACCTGGAGTTGGCGCCGGCAGGTGCGTACGCCGACGAAATCCGTCGCGAGCTGGCGGTGCTCGACGCGGGGCCGCGGCCCCCGGCTCCCGATCCCGCCGCGCGTTGACACTCCCGCAAACACTCTGATACCGTTTTCACGAATCTCAACGGGGAGGCTTCCGCGACCTATGGATCAGACACCCGGCGCGAACATCGTCTTCGATCTGTTCGAATCCTCGGGCATCGGCCTGATCGGACTTGATGCCGACAACCGTATCCGGGCGGCCAACAAGAACGTCGGCATCTACCTCGGCTTCGAGCCGGACGAAATCATCGGGCACGACGTCTCGATCCTGCGCCCCGGAATCCGCTCCGCGGAGTTCTGGTCCGCGTTCCCCAGCACGTTCTACTGTCTCGCCCCGGGTCCGGAGAACCTGCTGCTGATCGTCTCGCGCCGCCTCGACCAGAAGCACAGCCCGCGGCTGCGCCGCGCGATCATCATGCGCCCGTACAGCCTCGAGCGCGAGTTCGGGCGGATGCGCGTCTGCCTCAACAATTTCCTGGCGCACGAGGTGGCCACGCGCCTGAACTCCATCAGCATCGCCAGCGAGTTCATCACGGAGCCGGAACTGCGGGAGAACCTGAAGACGCGCGAAGCCTTCGTCACGACGTTCCGCCACGACGTCGCCGACCTGAACACGCTTTTTGTGCAGTTGCTCGAGACCGCCGAGCAGCTCGCGATGCCCAACCGCGTGGTGCGCATGCCCGTGGACTGGTGCGCCCTCGTCGAGGACCTCACGGCCAAGATCGGCGGTCTGGCCAGCGAGCTGAGCGTCGGATTGACCTGCCGGCTGCCGCCGCGCCCGCCCTCCCCGTCGGGCGACTACCACTGGCTCTACCTCGGCCTGTTCGGCGCTCTGGCCCACGCGCTGCGCCGCGCCTCCGCGCTCTCCGAGGTCACGCTCACCGTGCACGCCCACGGCGAGCGTTTGGAGACGCTGATCGAGGTTCAGCGGGGCGAGCGTGCCCAGGCTGCGGCCTGGCCCCCACCCGCGCTCTTCCCGCTCGACGACGCGCGCCCGCGCATCGGCCGCCTGGCGATCGAAGAGCTTGCCGTGACGCGCTCGATCTTCCTGCTGCACGCCGGCGACCTGCGCATCGAGCACGCCGGCGAGCGCACCGAGATCACCATCACCCTGCCGGTATGACGCAGCCGCCCGAGACCTCCGGGGCGATCGGCTTTCTGACGGCAGCCGCGCTGCTCAGGGACCTGCTCGTCCGCAAGGCGACCGGGCAGCTCGTGGCCCACCGGGGCGAAATCATCAAGAAGGTCTTCTTCAAGAGCGGATTCGTGCTCTACGCCACCTCGAACGTCGAAGCCGACCGGCTCGGCAACGTGCTCCTGGCGCGGGGGATGATCACCCGCGACCAGTACGAGGAATCCGCGAGCCAGGTCATCGCCACCGGCCGCAAGCAGGGAACCGTGCTGGTGCAGATCGGCGCACTGACGCCGAAGGACCTCTTCCGCGGGCTCATCGCCCAGGTGCGCGAAATCGTCGTCTCGATGTTCGGCTGGGACACGGGGAACTGGCGCTTCATCGAAGGTCCTCCGTACCAGGAGGATATCGTGAGCCTGCGTCTGAACCCGGCGGGTCTGATCTTCGAGGGTCTCGCGCTGAACGCCGCCGACCCGCGCTGGGGCGGATCCTGGGACCTGCGCTGGCTGGACGCGCGCCCCGCGGTCAACGCCCCCTTCATCATCGAGGAACTCGACGCACCCGAGGCCGCCCGGCGGCTTTTCGCCCTGGTCGAGCAGGGACGGCCGACGGGGGAGATGGCGCGCCTGATCGGCGGCGAGGATCGCGAGGCTGCGTCCCTGCTCTACGGACTCACCCTCCTGGGGATGGTCGACACCCGACAGCTGCCGGCGAACCAACCCGAGACGGAGGCGGCGCCGGCCGCGCAGCCGGCACCCCAACCGGCGCCGGAGGCGGCGCAGTCGCCAGCGGCGGACGACGCGGAGACCCGCCAGCTGCGCGAGAGCGTCACGTCGCTGGCGAAGCGGCTTGGCACGCTTTCCCACTACCAGGTGCTCGCGCTGACCCCGGAATCGGACGACGCGTCCATCAAGCGCTCCTACATCGCCCTCGCCAAGGAGTACCACCCGGACCGTTTCTTCCGTCCTGGATTCGAGGACCTTCAGGATGCGGTGAATGCGATCTTCCTGCGCGTCAACGAGGCATACTCCACGCTGCACAACCCGGCCGCTCGCACCGAATACGACCGCACGGTGCTGCGGGTGGAGCCCCGGATGGGCGGTGCGCCGGAGAGTCAGAACAACTCCCGCCTTGCCCAGGAGCAGTTCGCCCGGGGGCTGGCCCAGCTCAACGAGGGGGACGTCTGGTCGGCGATCCAGTCGCTGCGCTGGGCGGTGAACCTCACACCGCAGAACCCGCGCTACCACACCTGGCTCGGCGTGGCCCTGATGCGCACGAAAAAGCGGCTGCACGAGGCGGAGGAGCACTGCAAGACCGCGATCGCGCTGGACTACAATAACGCCCAGTACTTCGTGAACCTCGGTCTGGTCTACCGGACGGGGCACCTGTACGAGAAGGCGAAGAAGCAGTACGAGACCGCTCTGCGGCTCGATCCGAAGCACCCGGGGGCCCTCAAGGAAATCAGGGAACTGGAGGCCGCCTCGGCTCCGCCACCGCACGAGAAAGGACTCTTCGACCGCCTCAGGGGTAAATGATTCTCGGACATCCCCTCCGCGCCACCCCGCCGCCAGACCGTCATGCGAGCGCTACGAGGCCGGAGACGAGGCCCTCGGCGAGCCCGACCCCCGCATAGTCCTCGTTGCGCAGGAATGTAAAGGGCGGCAGGTGGAAAATCGAGGTTCGCCAGCCTGCCGTGATCCGTTCCTCGCGCTGCCCGCGATCGAGCCTCTCCTGCGTGAACGCCGGCGCGGCCCCGGTGCGGTAGACCGGCTCGGCGGCCATGCTCTCGTCGAGAAAGGGCATCACGGTGCGCACGAGCCCGAGCAGACGCTCCCGGCCGCCGGTCGCCTCACCGGGCGGGAAGAAACCGAGCGCCTCCAGCGAGCACCTGCCGTCCTCGCCCTCGCCGGAAGCGGCGAGCAGCACGCCGGACCCGGCGGCGTCGTCCGCGCCGGAGGCTATCACGAGATAGCTGCCCATCCCCGCGGGCCGGCGCCCGGGAGCGATCGTCATCTCCAGCAGCCCGTACTCCCGTTCCTCGCGCTTTTCGACTCCCTTGCCCGCCAGAGCCCGTTGCGATTCCGCTGGGATCAGCCGCAGCCCCTCGGCAAGCGGTAAGTCGACGATCACCCGGTCGGCTTTGACCGTGCCGCCGGCGGCCAGGTGCAGCCGGGCGCCGCCGATGCGCGGCACGTCGAGACCCTCGAGCGCGACGAGCGGCCGCAGATCGCCGCCGGTCGCGAGCAGCGAGGCGCGTAAGCCAACCAGGACGCCGTCCTGCCCGGCCGAGTTCCGATAGAGGCCGCCGTTGGCCACGCGCAGGGCGCGCACGCCCTCGGCCCAGTTCAGGACGTTCCCCGGCCGGCGGGTGACGGCCTGGGCTTGGGCAACGAGCGTCGCGCGCAGCTCCGGGGTCAGACCCTGCTCGTCGAGAAACTCCGAGAACCGCTGCCGCGTACTCTCGCGCTCGAGCGCCTGCATCCGCACGAAGCCCGAGACGCTCGCGAGCGCCCGCAGCGGCAACGCGGCGCTCGCGGTCCCCGGCTGCGGCACCGCGCGATCGAGCCTCGCGCGCAACTCGTCCTCGCGCTGCCAGATCGCCATCAGGGAGCGCTGAACGTCGCCGAACTCGCGCTGCAGCTCCCAGGCCCGCGCCGTGCGGTCGGCGTGCAGGCTCAGCCGGTGTCGCGGCAGACAGATCTGGAGCGGGGGGGCGAGGGCGTGAAAGTGGATCCGGTCGTCGCCTTGCGGGCCGAAGGGGGCAAGGCCCAGCTCTTGAAAAAGACGGCCCAGCCCCGTGTCGGCCTCGGCGCCGCCGGTGACCGCGTTGAGCTGTTCGAAGGACCGCACGGTGTCGGCAGCCGCGGTCTCGAAGAGCAGCACCCGCTGTCCACGGCGCGCCGCGAGCGCCGCGGCTGCCAGGCCGCCGAGGTGATCGCCCAGCACCGCGAGGTGATAGTTCGTGCTCATGCGCGCGCCCTAGCCGGTGACCGGGCTCCACAGCCGGACCTGCTGCCGCTTGAACGGGACCAGCAGCACCAGCCCGGCGACGAAGCCGCCGATGTGGGCGAAAAATGCCACGCCGCCGGCGGCGCCGTCGCCCGCCGCCCCGGAGAGGAACTGCACCAGGAACCAGAACCCGAGAAAGAAAAACGCCGGTATCTGCACGGTCGTCGCGAAGAAGCCGAGGATGACCAGCGTCACGATCCGCGCGAAGGGATAGAGCAGGAAATAGGCGCCAAGAATCCCGGAGACCGCGCCGCTCGCGCCGACCATCGGCACGTTCGAGGCGGGGTGCGTGGCGATGTGGGTGAAGGCCGCGACGGCGCCGCAGAGCAGGTAGAAGACCAGGAAGCGCAGGTGGCCGGTCGCGTCCTCGACGTTGTTGCCGAAGATCCAGAGAAAGACCATGTTGCCGAGCAGGTGCAACAGCCCCCCGTGCACGAACATCGAGGTGGCGACCGTCAGGCCCGGGGGCAGAACCGGCGCGGCGTGCGGCGCCGCCCCGGTGAACTGGGCCGGCACCGCGCCGTAGACCGCGACGAAGGCCGCGCCGTGCCGCCCGCCGAGCGAGAGCTGATAGAGAAAGACCAACACGTTCGCGACAATGAGCGCGATCGTCACCACGGGAAAGGTCCGGGTCGGGATGGTGTCGCGGAGCGGGATCACGCGGGCAGAGGGGGGTGGACGAGTGCGGCGGCGTCCGCGCCCGGCGCCGGGGCATTCACGAGCACCCGGCGACCCTGGAGCCGCAGGCGCCCCTCGGCGAAAAGCCGGATCGCGTGGGGGTAGACCCGGTGCTCCTGGCGCAGGATGCGTGCCGCGAGCGTCTGCTCGGTGTCGCCGTCGAGCACCGGGACGACCGCCTGGGCGACGATCGGGCCGGTGTCCACGCCGGCGTCGACGAAGTGCACGGTGCAGCCGGAGAACCGCGCGCCGTGCTCGAGCGCCGCGCGCTGGACGTGCAGGCCCGGGAACGCCGGCAGCAGCGAGGGGTGAATGTTGAGGATGCGCCCGGGAAAGGCGCCGAGGAGCGTGGTGCCGCACACCCTCATGTAGCCGGCAAGCACCAGCAGCTCGACGCCGTGCCCGCGCAGGACTTCGACCATCCGGCCCTCGAAAGCCGCCTTTCCTCCCGTCCCCCCCGGATCGACGAAGACCGCCGGCACGCCGGCCTGGCGGGCGCGCTCCAGCGCGTACGCGTCGGCGACGTCGCTGACGACCACCTTCGCAAGCGCGGCGAGACGGCCGGCCGCGATCTCGTCGAGGATCGCCTGGAGGTTCGACCCCCGGCCGGAGGCGAGCACCCCGAGGGCGAGCGGCCGAGCGGTCACCGGGCCGACCGGCCGCGCGCCGAGGCTGCCGCGCCCTCGCGGTAGTGCACCCGGCGGCCGCCCTTGACGATCGTCCCGACGACGTGGCAGGCCTCGCCGCGGCGGCGCAGGGCGCGCATCAGCCCCTCGGCGTCGCGGGGCCGCGCGACGAGGATCAGGCCGATGCCGAGGTTGAAAGTGCGCAGCATCTCCTCGCGGCCGATCCGCCCCTCGCGCTCGAGCAACTCGAACAGCGGCGGCACGGGCCAGGAGCCCAGGTCGACCGCGGCCGCGCATCCGGCGGGGAGGACGCGCGGGATGTTCTCGGTCCAGCCGCCGCCGGTCAGATGCACGATGCCTCCGACCTTGAAGCGTTTGAGCAGCCCGAGCACCGGTTTGACATAGATGCGCGTGGGTGCCAGGAAAGCCTCGCCGATGCTCCGGCCGTCGCCGGGCAGCTTGCGTCGCCAGGCGCCCGAGCCCCAGCGGGACTCGACGACCGCGCGCGCGAGGCTGTAGCCGTTGCTGTGCAGGCCGCTCGAGGGCAGGCCGAGCATCACGTCGCCGGGGCGGATGCCGCTGCCGTCGATGAGTCGTCCGCGCTCGGCAGCACCCACGGCGAACCCCGCCAGGTCGTACTCCCCGGGGTGGTAGAAACCGGGCATCTCGGCGGTCTCTCCCCCGAGCAGCGCGCACCCGGCCTGGAGGCAGCCCGCGGCGATCCCCCTGACCAGGTCGGTGATATGGCCCGGGCGCAGCTTGCCGCAGGCGATGTAGTCGAGGAAGAAGAGGGGCTCGGCCCCCTGCACGAGGATGTCGTTCACCGACATCGCCACCAGGTCGATGCCGACCGTGTCGTGCCGGTCGAGCGCAAAGGCGATCTTGAGCTTGGTGCCGACCCCGTCGGTGGAGGCCACGAGCACGGGGCGCTTGAGGCGCGGCGGCACGGCGAACAGGCCGCCGAACCCGCCGATGCCGCCGAGCACCCCGGGGCGGCGCGTGGCGGCGGCCAGCGGCGCGAGGCGGTGCACGGCCTCGTTGCCGGCGGCGATGTCGACGCCGGCCTTGCGATAGGTCCAGCGCTCGGCCGTCATGGCGCGATCTCCCCCTGCCCGTCCCCGAGGCGGCGGTCCAGCTCTTCACGCCCCGCCCGGAGTACGTCGATCTGGCGGTCCACCAGCCCTTTGATGCCCCGCAGCGCCTCCCGCAGTTGCTGATTCTCCGCGCGCAGACGCTGCATGTCCGCCATCATCTCCACGGCCCAGGGCGGCGGTTCGGTCGTCAGGGGCTGCTCGACGGGGGCAAGCTCATGCTCTGGAGGCGTCATGAACCAGTCGGCCTCGTCGGCAGGGGCGGCCTCGCCAACCCCCGCCCCCGTGGCGGACGGTTCGCCCGGAGACGGCTGCACGAGCCAATCCTCCGCGGCGGCCGGGACAGGCTCGGCCACCTCTTCCTGCGCGGGCACGGTGACTTCGCCGCTCGCGGGGAGCACTTCCTCTTCGGTGACGATGTGATCCTCGAGCAGGATCTCCTGATCCGCTTCGAGATCGACCACGCTCTCGGCCTCCGGACCCGTTTCCACGGCGGGGCCAGGCATCCCCCGGGGGGGGGGCGGCACCGGGGCTTCCTCCGAGAAATCGGTCAGGTCGAACTCATCCAGCCCTTCGGTCGAGATTTCCGACGGAACAGCCTCGATCTTCGCAGGTGCGGATACGGGTGTGGGCGCAAGTGCGGCTGCGGGCACAGGTTGCGCGACCGGCGCCGAAGCTGCCGCAACCGCAGACGGTGGCGGTGGGGGGGACGGCGGCGCTTCAGTCCGCGCGCCACCCGCGGGGGCACTCGCGTCGAACTGGTTGCGCAGGCGAGAGAGCGTGAGCTTGACGACCGCCTTGAGAGTCTCGAAGACCCCATCGCCCCGATACGCCACGGCCTCGGTGATCGTGTAGCCCTCGACGCCCATCGCGGCGACCAGGTCCCCGGTGTTGGCGATGTTCGGCAGATCCCGCTTGTTGAGCTGGATCACGACGGGGACTTTCGCGGGGTCGTAGCCGTTCTCGACCAGGTTCTCGACCAGGTTCTCGAAGCTCTCGCGGTTGCGCTCGACCATCGAGAGCTGGGAGTCGGCGACGAAGACCACCGCGTCCACCCCCTTGAGCACCAGCTTGCGGGTGGCGTTGTAGTGCACCTGGCCGGGGACGGTGTAGAGCTGGAACCGGACCTTGTAGCCGCCGATGGAGCCCATCTCGATCGGCAGGAAGTCGAAAAAGAGCGTGCGGTCCCCGTCGGTCGCGAGCGAGAGCAGCTTGCC
>CAZEOK010000067.1:0-17734 GCA_964513745.1 uncultured bacterium | reverse complement strand
CCGATCCGCTCCACCGCATTCTCGAGACGCGATACATCGACGGACAGGGCGAACCGGACATAGCCCTCGCCGTACTCGCCGAAACCGTTGCCCGGAGTGCAGACGACTCCGGCTTTTTCGAGGAGGAGGCTCGAGAAAGACTCCGAGGTCTGACCTGACGGAACTTCGCACCAGAGGTAGAAGGAGGCTTGAGGTTTCTTCATCTTGAGACCGAGCCTGCGCAGGCCGCGATAGAGCGCGTTGCGGCGCTTCTGGTAAAGCCGGCGCATCTTCTCGACGGGTTTCTGGTCGCCGGCGAGGGCCGCGATCCCCGCATCCTGCACCGCGCCGAACGCGCCGGAGTCGATGTTGGCCTTGATGTGCCCCAGCCCCTTGATCACGCTGGCGTTGCCGACGGCGAAACCGATGCGCCAGCCGGTCATGTTGTACGTCTTGGAGAGCGAGTGGAACTCGATCCCGACGTCCTTCGCGCCTTCGACCTCGAGGAAAGAGGGCGGTTTCGCGCCATCAAAGTAGATCTCGGAGTACGCGGCGTCGTGGCAGACGATCACGCCGGTGCGGCGCGCGAACGCCACGACCTTGCGGTAGAAATCCAGGTCGGCGACCGCCGCGGTCGGGTTGTTCGGGTAGTTCAGGAACAGGAGCTTGGCGCGCTGCAGGACAGTGTCCGGGATCGCGTCGAGATCGGGGAGGAAGTCGTTCTTCTTCAGCAGCGGCAGCATGAACGGCTCGCCGCCGGCAAGGAGCGTCGCGGCGCTGTAGACAGGATAGCCCGGGTTCGGGACAAGGACGACATCGCCCGGGTCGACGAAGGCAAACGGGATGTGCCCGATCCCTTCCTTCGAACCGATCAGCGTCAGGACCTCCGTCGCCGGGTCGAGGCTGACGCCGAAGCGCTCCCGATACCAGCGGGCGACCGCGGCACGAAAAGAAAGCTTGCCCGTGTAGGAGGGATACTGGTGATTCTCCGGTTCGGCGACGGCGGCTTTGCCCGCGCGGACGACGTGCCTGAAGGTCGGCGCGTCGGGGTCGCCGATGGAGATGTCGATGAGTTCCGCGCCCTTCGCTTCGGCCTCGGCCTTCAGTGCGTCGATGCGGGCGAAGAGATAGGGCGGCAGCTTGGCGAGGTTGCGGGCGAGGCGGGGTGAGAAATCGGTCATCAGCAGTATTCTCCTTACATCATGTTTGATCGAGTACGCGCACCTGGTATCGCGCTATTTCAGACCTAACACGTCCATCATGTCGTAGAGGCCCGGCACGCGGCCGACAACCCACTTCGCGGCCCGCACCGCACCGCGCGCGAACGTGTCGCGCGAGTGCGCCCGGTGAGTAATCTCGATGCGCTCCCCCAGACCGGCGAAGGTCACCGTGTGGTCGCCGACGATGTCGCCGCCGCGCACGGCGAAGATGCCGATCTCCTCGGTCGTGCGCTCCCCGACCATCCCCGAGCGGCCCGGCACCGCGACCTTCTCCAGGTCGCGCCGCAGCGTCTCGGCGATCACCTGCGCCATCTTCTTCGCCGTGCCCGAGGGAGCGTCCTTCTTGAAGCGGTGGTGCGCCTCGACGATCTCGACGTCGTACGAGTCGCCGAGCACGGCTGCGACGTCCCCGAGGACCTTGAAGAGCAGGTTCACCCCGACGCTCATGTTCGGGGCGTAGACGATCGGGATCTTTCTCGCGGCCTTCTCCAGCAGCGTCACCTGCGCGGCATCGAGGCCCGTGGTGCCGAGCACCAGCGCCTTGCCCTGCTGCACGGCCAGCTCGACGTGGCGCAGGGAGGCCTCGGGCGCGGTGAAGTCGATGAGCACGTCGCCGCGGGGCAGGATGTTCTCCATCCGCTCCTCGATCATGACGTCCTCGGCGTGAATCCCCGCCGCGACCCCGGCGTCGCAGCCGAGCGAGGGGTGCCCGGTCCGCTCGCAGGCCCCGCAGAGTGCGATGCCCGGCTGCCCGTCGAGCGCGACGATGATCCTCTGGCCCATGCGCCCGCCGGCGCCGGCGACCACTGCGCGAATCTGTTCCATGCTGGTTCTCCTCATCTGTTCCTCTGCGGAGAAGGTCCGCATCCCTGCGTTCACCCCCCCCCCGCCCACCTCCCCGCCCGAGGGGAAGGGGAGCCCGATCAGCCGCCGATGAGTCCGGCCGCCCGGAGCACCCCGGCCAGCCGCTCCTGGTTCTTCTCGCCCATCGGGCACATGGGCAGACGGAATTCCGGCGCGATCCTGCCCATCAGCGCGAGGGCAGTCTTGACAGGGATGGGATTGGTCTCGATGAACATCGCATCGGCAAGCGGCATGAGCTTGTAGTGCGCCTCGCGCGCGGCGCGGTAGTCCCCGGCAAAGAATGCGTCGACGAGGCGCGCCATCAGCGCGGGCGCGACGTTCGAGACGACCGAGATCACCCCCGTGCCGCCGATCGCGAGCAGCGGCAGGACGGTGAAGTCGTCGCCCGAGATAACGGCGATCCTCTCGCCGCACAGCTCGATGATCCGGCTGGCCTGGCGCAGATCGGCGGTGGCCTCCTTGATCGCGACGATGGTCGGGATCTCGGCGAGACGCGCAACCGTCTCGGGCAGGAGGTTGACGCCCGTACGCCCCGGGACGTTGTAGAGCACGATCGGGATGTCAACCCGCTCGGCGACATGGGCGAAGTGGCGGTAGAGCCCCTCCTGGGTCGGCTTGTTGTAGTAGGGGGTGATCAACAGCGCAGCGGCGGCCCCGGCCTCCTTCGCGTGGCGGGTCAGCCGCAGGGCCTCACGGGTCGAGTTCGAGCCCGCCCCGGCAATGACCGGCACGCGACCGGCCGCCGCTGCGATGCACACTTCGACGACGCGGTCATGCTCCTCGTGCGAGAGCGTTGCGGACTCGCCCGTGGTGCCGCACGGGACAAGACCGTCCGTGCCCGCGGTGATCTGAAATTCGATGAGCCCGCGGTAGGACCGCTCGTCGAACTCGCCGTCGCGGAACGGGGTAACCAGCGCGGTCATGGAACCAGAAAACATCGCTTCGCTCCCTTCGTTGCCTGCCGCTGAAATGGGCCCATCTGCGGCGTTGCGCGCCTTGCATCTGGACTCTCTTGAGCGGTCCGCCTCCGTCTATGGGTTTTCCTTGTTACCGGCTCCGCCGGTGGCTGGGCGCGTCGGGCTCTTCCCAGGTCCTTCCCTCGTAGACCACGTCCGCCTTCCCCTCGAGGAAGACCTCCCCGTACTCGCCGCCGCGGCGGCGGAAGTGCACCATGAGCTCCTCGCCGCCGCTGGTTACAACCGTGACGGGGCTTTTGACCAGGCCGGCGGCGGCCGCGATCAGCGCGGTCGCCACCGAACCGGTGCCGCAAGCCATCGTCTCGGCTTCGACCCCGCGCTCGTAGGTCCGGACGCGCAGACGTCGGGGTCCCTCGACGCGGAAGAAATTCACGTTCGTCCCGGCCGGCCCGAAAGCCGGGTCGTGGCGCAGGGCGCGGCCCCATTCCGCCACCGGCACCTGCTCGAGCGCCGCGGACTGCACGACGGCGTGCGGCACCCCGACCACGAGAAAACCGGGCTCGACGCGGCTGCCGTCGCAGGCGACGGCGACCCGCTCGCGATAGCCGGAGGGGAGCGGCAGCTGGAGCTTGACGCGATCGCCCTTGACCGCCGCGCTGATCAGCCCCGCCCCGGTCATGAAGCGCATCCGCGCAGGGGCGATCCCCTTGAGGAAGGCAAACCGCGCGGCGCAGCGCCCGCCGTTGCCGCACATGGCGGCCTCGCTCCCGTCGGCGTTAAAAAAGCGCCAGGCGAAATCCGCCTCGCGCGAGCGCTCGACCAGGATCAGACCGTCGGCGCCGACCGAGAAGCCGCGCGTGCACAGGCGCCTGGCAAGGCCGGCAGCCGCATCGGCTGCGATGATGCCGCGGCGGTTGTCAATGAGGATGAAGTCGTTGCCGCTGCCGCTCATCTTCCAGAAGGGAATGCGCGCCATCGCGGTGCTCTTTCGGGGACGCGGGCTCACCGGGGAAGGGACGCCGGCGCCCGGAAATCGAGCGCTCCGGGCACCGCTTCGCCGCGCACCAGGTCATCGTAGGACTCCCGCTCGCGGATGACGGTGTACGCGCCGCCGCGCACGAGGACTTCGGCGGCGCGCGGCCGGGAGTTGTAGTTCGAGGACATCGCAAAACCGTAGGCGCCCGCCGAGAGGACCGCGACGCACGCCCCCGGTGGCACGGCGGGCAGCTCGCGGTCCTTGGCGAGGAAGTCGCCCGACTCGCAGATCGGCCCGACGACATCCACGGCGCGACGCGCGCCGCCGGTCTTCACGAGCGGGACGATCCGGTGGAAGGAGCCGTAGAGACTCGGACGTATCAGGTCGCTCATCCCGGCGTCGACGACGAAAAAGCTCTTCGCGCTGGTGTCCTTGCGGTAGATCACGCGGGTGATCAGCGCCCCGGCGTTGCCGACGATGACGCGCCCCGGCTCGGTGATCACGGTCGCCTCGAGCCCCTTGAGAACCGGCAGGATCTCCGCCGAGAAGTGCTTGGGCTCAGGGGGCTCCTCCTGGTTGTAACTGATGCCGAGCCCGCCGCCGATGTCGACATAGCGCAGGTTTGCCCCCAGCGCGCGCACCTGGCGCACCAGGTCGGCGATCTTGCCGACCGCCTCGCGGAACGGACCCACCTGGGTGATCTGCGAGCCGATGTGGCAGTGAATGCCGACCACGTCGAGATGCCCGAGCGCCAGCGCCATCCGGTAGGTCTCGAGGATCCGCCCCGACTCGATGCCGAACTTGCTCTCCTTGAGACCCGTGGCGATGTACTTGTGCGTCAGCGGATCGATCGCCGGGTTGACGCGCAGGGCCACCGGGGCGCGCAGCCCGAGCCCCCCGGCCACCCGGTCGATCTGCTCGAGTTCATCGACCGACTCGACATTGAACATCAGGATGCCGGCCCGCAGGGCCTCGGCGATCTCACGCGCCGTCTTGCCGACGCCGGCGTAGACGATCTTCTTCGGGTCGGTGCCGGCGCGCAGCGCGCGGAACAGCTCGCCGCCCGAAACCACGTCCATCCCCGCTCCCCATCTGGCCAGCAAGCCGAGGACCGCGAGGTTCGAGTTGGCCTTGACAGCGTAGCAGGTCAGGTGCGGGACGCTGTCGAACGCGGTGTCGAAAGCGCTGAAGTGCCGCTCGAGCGTGGCGTGGCTGTAGACGTACAGCGGCGTGCCGCACTCCTCGGCCAGCGCGCGGAGGTTCACCTCCTCGCACCAGAACTCGTCGTCAATCTCGTGAAAGTGGTTCATGGTAGAGCTATCGTAGGTATCACGACGAGCCCGCGGGTGTCAAGAAAACGGGAAGGGGCTAGTGGTGATGCCCGCCCGGGACGTGGCCGCCGGCGCAGACGTAGCGCACGGGAGCGGAACCCACCGCCGTCAACGTGCCGTCCGGCCCTTCCCCGAGGTAGGCTCCCTGGCCGGCCTGGAGAAGCGCTTCCTTCCCGTCGAGACTCAGCCGGACGCTCCCGGCCACGACCAGCAGGATCTCCTCGTGCCCGTGCCCCGCGCGCAGCGGCACCGTCTGCCCCGGCGCGACTTCGTTGTAGACCAGGTACGTGGTGCGACTGCCGATCGCCGTCGGCCCGACAATGAACTCGCCGTCGCGGGGGTGATCCTTGATCGTGAAACTCTTCATGCCATCCTCCTGATCGTTGGCAGGCCGCGCTGGGTATTGTAGCCTATCTCAACGCCGGATCGTCGACGTCCCGCCCGGAGATCACCGAGCGCGGCGCCTCGGCGGTCACGTCCGAACCGGGACGGGCGTTGGCGTCCTTTTCCTTGATGAGCAGCCAGTTGGTCTTCTTCCCGGCAAAACGGGTGCGGACGAGGGCGAAGCCGCCGCGGAGCTTTTCGCCCGCCACCTCGATTTTCACCGAGCCCTTCTCGAGCATCGCCTCGAAGCCCGCGCTGCCCTGCGGCCGGAAGGTGCCGCGATCCCAGACGATGACCGTTCCAGCGCCGTATTCGCCCTCGGGGATCGCGCCCTCGAATCCGGCGTAGTCCAGCGGGTGGTCCTCGACCTCGACCGCGAGCCGTCGATCTGCGGGATCGAGGCTCGGTCCCTTCGGGATGGCCCAGCTCTTGAGGACACCGCCGGACTCCAGGCGCAGGTCGTAGTGCAAATGGCCGGCGTGGTGCTTCTGGATCACGTAGACGCGCTCCGGGCCGGCGTCTGCGACGGGCGCGGTTCCCGACGGCTCGGGAGTCTTCGCGAAATCGCGCTTCGCACGGTAACGACCCAAATCGGCGCCGGCATCGTCTACAGCGACCGCGGGTTTCTTTCGCGCGGGGCTCATGCCGGCAGGATGACACAGCGGGGGGAGTGCGGCAAGACAGGGGGGAGAGCCGTCAACGAAACCACAAAAACCACGAGTCCGCGAAACACTGCCAGAAGCGATCCCCCGGCGCACCGCCAGACAGCCGAAGAGCAGCGCCAACGCCACAGGTCCACGCCACCAGGACGGTGAATCGCCGGGGGTCGACAGGAAGAGTGATAAACCGATCATTGCACCGAGGGCCGAGCCGTAGCCGAAACGCAGCACGCGCGTCTGCTGGTCAGGCGGTTCCGTGACTTTCACCATCCGGGTCGCGGAACGTCTCCAGGGCCGGCGGCGGTGAGGCCCTGCCCCGCACCGGACCGGCCAGATAAGTCCCGAAGGCCCAGATCGTCCCTGCGAACAGCAGCACCGCGCCGAGCAGGACGAACCGCACGCCCGGGTCGCGGTGGACATCGTAGCGGCCGAGCAGTCGCTCCGACCCGCTCACCCGCTGATAGCCGCGCGGATAGACCACCGTCGATCCGGTGATCAGCGGATGATTGAGCCGCGACGTCCCCGACGCGCCGACTGTCCCGTGCCGTACGGCGATGGTGCTGACGGTGTCGAGGACCTCCCCCGCGGGGGAGGTTATAAAGTCGAGTTTCTCGAGACGCAGCGACATACCGAGCGGCGGCAGCGTGACCTCGCCCCCCGCCGCGACCAGTACGCCCTGCACGCGAACGCCGAAGACAGCTTCGACGACAAACCCGGCGAAGATCAGCAGGAAGCCCAGGTGGACGAGCACCTCGCCGAGCCCCTTGAAACTCCTGCGCCGCCGCCAGAACCAGTTCGCGGTGCACAGCGCGAGGCTCGTGGTCATCGCCCAGGTCAGCGCGGCCAGCAGGTAGACCCACACCGACCAGGGCATCGTGCGACGCCCCACCTCGCGCAACCAGGCGGCGAAGGGGTAGGCGTCCATCGGCCCGAAGATGTCCGGACGCTGGTAGGCCAGCAGCGAGCCGAGGCCCAGGTCGAGACACCAGAGGAGGCAGACGACGACGAACGTCACCGGGTTGACGGCGAGCCTCCAGACCCGTCCCAGGAGCGTCAGTATCGGCACAATATCGTGCTGGCTGCGGGGTCCTGCCGCTGCGGACCTCCACCGTGCTCCCTGCGGTCCGCGCGGTGGAGACCTCCCCTCCGCGCCACCCCTGCGCCAAGCAGGTTTGCCGGGATATCGTTTTTCATCAGAGCAGCGGGTGGTTGGACTTGAGCAGGAGCCCGAGCCCGAGATAGGTGAAAAGCACCGCGGCGAACCCGACAAGCGCCAGCGCGTCGAGCCGCCGCCCCTGCCACGCCGGCCGCGTTCGCACGTGGATGACCCCCGCGTAATAGAACCAGATCAGATACGACCAGATCCCCTTGGAGTTCCACGTCCAGTAGGAGCCCCAGGCCAGGTAGGCCCAGATGCTCCCCGCGAGCATCGCCCAGGTGAAGAGTATCCAGCCGAGATAGACGCTCTCGTCGAGCATCACCCGGGCGGCCTCGGGCGATACCCCACCGCCGAAAAGGCGCGCCAGCGCGATGAGCGCCGCCGAGCCGAAGAGGCCGTATGCGGCAAAGGAGGTCGCGACGTGGAGGAAAAACAGCGGCGTGTCGAGCGACGGCGTGAGCGGCTTGACCGCCATCGGGCCGAAGGAGGCGCCGGCGAGCGCCGCGAGCGCGAAGCCGATCGAGGCGGCGAAGAGCCTCCAGGCCCGGCGGCGGGCGAGCAGCGCGAGCGCGTGCGCGACGACCCAGATCGCCAGGAAATGCTGGCTCTCGAAGAGCCCCGTCACCGGCGTGTGCCCCGAGGCGCGCCAGCGCAGCAAAAAAAGCGCGAGCTGGATGCCGAGGCCGCCGGACGCCAGCGCGGTGGCGGGAGCGCGCCAGTAGGTCCGCCGTCCCGCGAGAAGCGCGGCGATGAAAGCCCCAGTATACGCTACCAGGGCGCAGGCGTGGAGTGTCCGCGAAAGCTCCGTCACCGGTTTACCGCGGCAGGAGGTTGGCGAGCAGGTGTCCGACCCAAACCGCGGCCAACCCGAGGACGACTTGCCCGCAGACGTTGAGCGCCGCAAGCGCCATCTCGCCGACCCGCGCGAGAAAGTATGTTTCGTACCCGAAAGCGGAAAAGGTCGTGAAGCCGCCGAGAAAGCCGGTGATCAGAAAGAGGCGCTGCTCGAGGCTGAAGATGCCGCGCGTCTCGGCGAGGCCGGTCAGGAAGCCGATAAGCAGGCAGCCGGCCGCGTTCACCGTGAGCGTGCCCCACGGGAAGTGCACATAGCGGGTCGCGGACTGGATGGCGCCGCTGGCAAGGTAGCGCATCACCGAGCCGAGAAAGCCGCCGGCGCCGACAAGGAGCAGCTTGATCACGGAACCGCCGCGGCTGCGCCGGTCGCGCCGAAAAGCTTGCGGTAGCTTTCGCGGATCTCGCCGAGATCGGGGAAGACCGCGACGAATCCATCCTCCTCCGGCACGCTCTCGCGGCGCAGCCAGCGGCCGCGGAAATGACGGCGCACGAAGCCCTCCCCCTCCGGGTTCTGGTTCTGCGCGGCGCGGGCGGCCTTGAATAAAGCGAGTGAGGCCGGGTACTCCGCCCGCGCAAGGGCCACCTGGCCGAGACCCCACTGCCCCCAACCCTCCTGCGGGAACCGCTGCTGCAGCGCGCGGAAGGCGCTCTCCGCCGCGTCCAGGTTGCCCTTGGCGAGCATCAGGCTGCCGAGAAGATAGCTCAGGTCGCCGCGGTTGATCGCCTCCGGGCTGACCTGGCGCGCAAGGTGCTCGGCCTCGACGAGACTGCCGGAGACCAGCGCGACGCGTGCGACCATCACGGCGGCTTCAAGGAAACCGGGATCGGCCGCGGCGGCGCGCCGGAATGCGTCGAGGGCCTTCTCGGAGTCGCCCTTGCCGAGGAGTCGGCGGCCGAGATTGAAATGCTGCAGTGCCATCCCCTGCGGGATAAATCCCACGGAGGTCGTCGCCGGCGCCTCCCGGAGCGGGGGCATGCCCAACGCTTTCCTGATCGCCTCCTCGAATTCCTCGCGCAGGCTCGGGGGGTAACCGGGCAGGACGTACGCGATGCGCCCACCGGCATCGAGCAGCACCTCGGTCGGGTGGGCCATGACACCCCAAGCGGAGAAGGTGCGCAGGCCCTCGTCGACAAGCACCGGGAACGGCAGTTCGCGCACCGCGGCAAACTCGCGGATTGCCGAGACCGGCGCAGCGCCGGAGTTTTCGCCGTCGATGTTGACCGCAAGGACTTTCAAGCCGTTCTCCCCGTAAGCGGCGTGGTGTCGCTTGAAGTCCTCGAGCATCTCCGACGAACGCGGGCTCCACGTGGACCAGAAGAGCACAATCGAGACGGAGCCGGCGAGGGTTTCGCTGCCGACCTGCTTCCCGGCGAGATCGGGGAGAGCGAAGGGCGGCGGCGCGTCGCCGGAACGCAGAGTCATCAGGGCACCCGCGCGCCCCGGAACCGACAGGGCGACGAGAAGGAAGGCCACTGCAACCATCAGGTGTCTCATGCGGCTTCATCCTAACCCCGGCCTGCATTGACTTCAACCATTGCCGACCCTACGATGAGGCACAGGTATGGTGACAGGAAGAGGTGATATTCCGGCGACTTGCGCATCACTATGGAAGCAGATCACATCGTGCATCGCCTCCCCCCGCCGGACCTGAAACCCCCCGGACCCGGCAAGCCGCCGATCCCCGTGGACGCTACCCGCGTGCTGCTGCGACTCGCACCGGCACAGATCGTCGAACTGCATGCGTTCATCGAGGGCTACGACGACCTGGCCGTGCTGCGCACGCTCGATCCCGCCGCCGGCATCGTCGAGATCTTCGTCTCGCCTGGCTCCGAGGGGGAATTCGAGCAGTTGCGCGTGGCGCTCGGCCGCGAAGGGCTGCCCACGACCCGCGTCGAGGAGGTCGCCTGATGGCCGTCGACCCGACGCTCGCCCGACTGGTCCGCCGCGGCGCCGACTTCGCCGAATTCTTCGAGGAGCGCTCCTCCTCGCTGCTGCTGCACCTGGAAGACCGGCGTGTCCAGAAAGCCCTCCAGGGCGACGAAGCGGGCCTCGGGCTGCGCGTGCTCTTGGGAGATCAGACTTACTACACCTATTCGCAGCGACTCGGGGCGGCATCGGGACGAACCCTGGCCGACGGGCTGCGATCCGTGATCGGCGCCGGCGCTGCCCAGACAAAGCGCCTCCGGTACCTGCGCGCCGGCTCCACCCCGACATCCCGCCGACGCCATATCCCGGCTCCGGTCCCGGTGCAGCTCGCCGCGCTGGTCCGCCGCGTCGACGGGCTGGTGCGCGCCGTCAGCCCCAAAATTCGCCAGGTGATACTGATGGGTCGCGAACGCCGTCAGGACGTGCGGATCGCCAACTCGCTGGGCGAGGCGGCGCGCGACTACCGCGTCGCCTCCGTCTGGTTGGCCCAGGTGGTGGCCGCTGACGGCGCGGTTATCCAGACCGGCTACGAGACCGCGGGCGGCAGCACCGGTCTGGGCGCTCTTCCTCCCGATACCCTCGAGCGGATCGCGCTGGAGGCGGCGCGGCGCGCGGTGCAGATGCTCTCGGCGCGCCCGGCGCCCGGCGGCCGGATGCCGGTCGTGCTCTCCTCGCAAGCTGGCGGCACGATGATCCACGAGGCGGTCGGCCACGGCCTCGAGGCCGACCTCGCCCAGGAGGGTTTTTCTGTATACTCGAAAAAACGCGGCAGGCGCATCGCCAGCCCTCTCGTCTCGGTCGTCGACGACCCGACGCTCTGCGGCGTGCGCGGCAGCTACGGCATCGACGACGAGGGGGTCCCGGCCGAGCGCACGCTGCTCGTGGACCGCGGCATGCTGAAGACCTACCTCTTCGACCGTCTGAGCGCCGCGAAGGACGGGCGCGCGAGCAACGGGCACGGCCGGCGCCAGTCGTACCACCAGCGGCCGATCCCGCGGATGTCCAACACGATGATCCTCCCCGGCACGGACGACCCCGCGAAGATACTCCGGGAGGTCAAACATGGCCTGCTCGTCAAGAAGATGGGCGGCGGACAGGTCAACACCGTCAACGGCGACTTCGTCTTCGAGGTCACCGAGGGTTACCGCATCGAGGGGGGCGAAGCCGCCTACCCGGTGCGCGGCGCGACGCTCGTCGGCAACGGGCCCGAAGTGCTGCGGCTAATCGACCGCGTCGGCAGCGACCTGGGCTTCGCGCTCGGCACCTGCGGCAAGGACGGCCAGGGGGTGCCGGTATCGGACGCCCAGCCGACGCTGCGCATCCCGGAGCTGACCGTCGGCGGAACGGAAGGACCGTGACGCGAGGCGGCGGTGCGGTGACGGGCGGGCGCGTGGGAGCCCATCGTTGCCCGGTGACCTCGTGAGCCTGCGGGTCACGGCCGGGGACTTTCGCGGACGGGTCATCCAGACCGTGCCGGGGCAGGCCGTGCGCCCGAGCCCGGCGATGCTGCGCGAGGCCCTCTTCAACATGATCGGGCCCGCGATCCGGGGCAGCCGCTTCCTCGACCTGTGCGCCGGCAGCGGCGCCGTCGCCATCGAGGCGCTCAGTCGCGGCGCCGCGCACGCCACCTTCGTCGACAACCACCCGGCGTCGCTGGCCGTCATCCGCCGCAACCTGGAAACGCTCGACGCCCTCGAACGCGCGACGCTCCTGCGGCGCGACGCCGCGCACGCCCCCGACGACCTGGCCCGCCGCGGCGAGCGGTTCGATATCGCCTTTCTCGACCCCCCTTACGACACCGGCACCGCGGCGGCCTGCATGCGCGCCGCGGGGCTGCGTGCTATCATTCGTCTCCGGTGCCGTCTGTACATCCAGCACCGGCGCGGCGCGGCGCTCCCCGCCGCCCCCGGCTGGCAACTCGCCGACGAACGGCGGTTCGGCGACACCGTGCTCACGACCTTCGAGCGCGAGGAGGATGACGCATGAGACGCTCCGGGATTTACCCCGGCACTTTTGATCCGATCACGAACGAGCACCTCGACCTGATCCGCCGCTGGCGCGCCGTCTTCGACCGCGTCGTCGTCGCGGTGGCGCGCAATCCCCAGAAAGGTCCGCTCTACTCCGCGAAGGATCGCCTGACCATGGCTCGCGAAGCCGTCGGCGACGACCCGGGAATCGAGGTCCTGCTCTTCGACGAACTGCTCATCGACTTTGCCAGGAAGCACGGCTGTGTGGCGATCCTGCGCGGCCTGCGCGCGGTCTCGGACTTCGAGTACGAGTTGCAGATCGCCCTGACCAACCGCCAGATGCGCCCGGAGATCGAGACGATCTTCCTCGCCCCGAGCATCAACTACATCTACCTCTCCTCGAGCATCGTCAAGGAGATCGCCAGCTACGGCGGGCCGGTGGACGCGCTCGTTCCACCGGGCGTGGCATCACGCCTGCGGGCCACCCTCGGCACGCGCACCACCGGTCGCAACCCGAGAACGAAAGGAACATCGCGATGAAGCTCACCAGCCGCCTCTCGAAGATCGTCCCTTCGGCAACGCTGGCCCTGACCGCGAAGGCGCGCGCGCTGCAGCAGCAGGGGGTGGACGTCGTGGGCTTCGGCGCCGGCGAACCCGATTTCGACACCCCGGCCCCGATCAAGCTGGCGGCGATCGCGGCGCTCGAGGCCGGCTTCACCAAGTACACCCCGACCGCCGGCATCCCCGAACTGCGCGAGGAGATCTGCCGCAAGCTGAGCGAGGACAACGCTCTCGCGTATGAACCTTCCCAGGTCCTTGTCTCCTGCGGCGCGAAGCACTCGCTCTTCAACTTCTTCCAGGCGGCGCTCGACCCCGGGGACGAGGTGCTCATTCCCTCGCCCTTCTGGGTCTCCTATCCGGAGATGGTGCGCCTCGCCGGCGGCAGTCCGGTGCTCGTCCCCTCCGAGGAGAAGGAGGGTTTCCGCCTGCTGGCCGACGCCGTGCGCCCGCTGATAACGCCGCGCACGAAGGCCCTGATCGTGAACTCGCCCGCGAACCCCACCGGCTGCGGTCTCGAGCAGATGGAACTGGAGGCCCTGGCGGCGCTGGCCGTCGAACGCGACCTCTTCGTGGTCTCCGACGAGATCTACGAGCCGCTCACCTACGACGGATTCCGGCACGTCTCGATCGCCTCGCTCGGGCCGGAGATCAAAAAGCGCACGCTCGTCGTGAACGGTTTCTCCAAGTCCTATTCGATGACCGGCTGGCGTCTCGGGTACGCCGCCGGCGAGAAGCAGATCATCGCCGCGATGACCACGGTCCAGGACCACAGCACGAGCAACGCGACCTCGTTCGCCCAGAAGGGCGCCGTCGCGGCCCTGCGCAGCCCGAAGGAGACCCTGCAGGTGTGGGTGCGTGAGTTCGCCGCGCGCAAGGATCACATCGCGCTGCTGCTGCGGCGCATCCCCGGCGTGAGCCTCCCGGAGCCGCAGGGCGCCTTCTACGCTTTTGCCAACTTCTCCGCGTACTTCGGACGCAGCGCGGGCGGGAAGGCAATCGACGGATCCGTGGCGCTCTCCGATTACCTGCTCTCCGAGGCGCAGGTGGCCATCGTCCCCGGCGCGGCGTTCGGATCGGATGCGCACCTGAGGTTCTCGTTCGCGCTCTCGCGCGAGCGGATCGGGACGGGTATCGAGCGGGTGGCGACGGCCCTGCGGCAGCTCTGCTAACCTTTGCGGCGCCTCGTGGCCTTCGCCGGGGCCAGGTTCCTGCGGCGCACCGCTTTCGCCAGGGTGATCTTTTCGCCCGCGTCGTAGAGGTAGACCGCACGGCCGATCTGGCCGATGGCCTGCTTGGCCTGCGTGTAAGAGCCGAACTCCGTGGTCAGCACCGCAATCACGTAGTCGTGGTTACGGCCGTACAGGATGCCGACGTCGTGGCAGGCGTCCTTCATCAGGCCCGTCTTGTGCGCGACGACGACGCCCCGGGGCAGATAGCGCGGCAGGCGGTCGCGGACGTGCTGCCCCTTGAGGATGTCGAGCAGCTGCGCGCTGGTTGGCGGATCGAGGATCTGCCGCTCGTAGAGGGCCTTGAGCAACCGACCCATGTCGGTGGCGCTCGTGTAGTTTTCGATCTTGTTGTCGCGCGCCTCCAGATCCATGATATATCGCGGCATGCTCGTTGCCGTGAGACCTTGTCGCTGGCAGGACCCGTTGATCTCCTCCAGGCCCAGCATGTCCGTCAGGATGTTCGTGGCCGTGTTGTCGCTGCGCTGCAGCATCAGCTCGAGAAGGTTTTCGACGGTGAGCTTCGTTCCGGAGCGGGTGCGCTTGAGCACCCCGCTGCCGTCGGCCTTGTCGGTCGCCTTGAGCACGACCTCGGCGTCGAGCTGGATCTTTCCCGCGAGTTCCTGCTCGAGGACCGACACGGCGATCGGCAGCTTGATGACGCTCGCCGCGGGGAGCGGCTGATTCTCGTTCCAGACGATCGTCCGGCCGGTTTGCAGGTCCTCGATGTAATACGAGATCACGCCGCGGAACCGCCCGCGCACACCCGTCAAGAAACTGTCGAGCTCACCCCACTGCGGTGGCGCCGGCGGCGGGAGGGCGGCAAGCACGATGGGCTTGTCGGCCGTGCTTGTGACGGAGGGGAACGCCAGGCAGGTTCCTGCGACAAGAGCCGCGCATACAACAGCCATGCACGGCCGCGAAACCCGCCGCGCCGGCCTGGCGTCCGGAGCCGGTGCACAAAGCGCTTTCATGAATCTAAAAATTTATTATAAGCGTCGAAGTGGAAAAAGGAAGCCCCCGGTGTCTGCGCAACGGGGTCGGCTACTTCCGGGTGGCCTCCGGGTAGAATTCATTGATGACTTCGATCGCCTCGTCGGCGGTGTCGACCACCCGGAGGATCGCCAGGTCTTTCGGCGATATTTTCTGGTCTTCCATCATCACGTCGCGAATCCAGGTGACAAGCCCGGACCAGTAGGCGCGGCCAACCAGCACCACGGGGAAGGGGCGGATCTTGCCGGTCTGGATCAGGGTGATCGACTCGAACAACTCGTCGAGCGTGCCGAATCCCCCGGGGAGGATGATGAACCCCGACGCGTACTTGACGAACATCACCTTGCGGACAAAGAAATAGCGGAAACTGACCCTGATGTTGGAGTACGGGTTCGGGGACTGCTCCATCGGCAACTCGATATTCAACCCCACCGAGCGGCCGCCAGCCGCGGCCGCGCCCTTGTTCGCCGCTTCCATCACTCCCGGCCCGCCGCCGGTGAGGATCGCGAAGCCCTCCCGGGCGAGTTGGCGGGCAATGGCCTCCGCCATCTGGTAGTCCGCGTCGCCCGGCATCACGCGCGCTGAACCGAAGACCGACACCGCCGGCCTGCACTCGGCGAGCGCCTCGAATCCATCGACGAACTCCGCCATGATGCGGAACATCCGCCAGGTATCCTGCCGCGTGAAGTCGTCGAGGAGGAAGTCGGTGTTGCCTTTCGTGGCGTTGGAGGGCATCGCGGTCCCCGGCAGCCGTTTGTGCCTCAGCCCTTGGGCTTGGGCATCTCACGCGGCTCGCAGAGCAACTCCGCGTTCACGGAGACCTTGTTGCACTTCGCACAGGCCCAGCGAATGTTGTGCACGCGGTTTTGGCACTGCTGCGGCGGATTGTTGTCGGGAATGCCGCACCAGTCGGCCTTGGTCCCCTTGCCCTGCACCTTGCAGATCTTGTTCGGGTCGAGGGAGACCGCGCCGCAGTTCGCGCAGAAAAAAGCCGGGGTCTCCTTCGGGAGGGCGACGTGCGCGGTCTTCTTCGAGTGCTTTTTCAACATCGCTCTGTCCGCTCCTTTGCTGCCTGCGAGGAATTGCCCGTGTTCTCGTGTCAGGTATTGTAAACGGGGAGCGGGGGTGAGTCAAAACCCCGAGGAAGAGGCACCTGCCGCGACAGCCCTGCCCCCCTTCAGGAACAGGCACATGGCATGCTGGTTCCGTGCCAGGCTGCGATGGGCGAGCCGGCCGCGCGTCACGAAGGCGGGCTCGCCGACGCCGATTCCGGTTCCTCGGCCAGGATGCCGGGGTCGGGAGTCTCGGCGAGGATCTCGGCTGCCCGGCCGGCATCCGCGCCGCGCACCTGCAGGAGGATCGGGAAAACGGTCGCGGTCGGCAGCAGCGAGCCGAGCCCGGCACCTTGGACGAAACAGGTCAACCCGTCGGCCTCGAGCCGGCTGCGGGCGAACCCGGACGCGATGGCATCGATGAACTGCCCGACCGTCACCAGATCGTCCTGGTCGCCCTCCTGGTGCCGCATCCTGGTCACTGCTTTCTCATCATGAGCAGCCCCTTGGCAAGCGCAAGCAGCCAGGGGACCGCGTGAAAGAGCAGGTCGAACCAGTCGATCGGGCGGCGCAGCTGGCCGCGGACGAGCATCTGCAGTTTCTCGAAGATGTGGGGCGGCGCGAACGGCGCCAGCCCGAGCGTCAGGCAGCCGAAGATCACGGCCGGCCAGGGCAACTCGATCAGCCACTTCTGCATCAACATTCACCATCGATCGGAGGCGGACATCGTTTCAAGAAACCATTCCTCCCCGTGCAGACTTCGGGGTCCTGCCGCGGCGGGCGGCGGGCTTTTTCGCGGCCCTGCCGAAGATCCGCGCGTAGATGGCGTCCGTCCAACGCAGCGCATGCTTCGGGTCGAAGGCCGCGTCGAGCTGCTGCGCGCTGAGCCGCTTCGACGCCTCGGCGTCGGCGCCGAGCAACTCGCGCAGCGGCCGCCCGGAGCGCATCCCCTCCATGGCGTTGCGCTGGACGATCTCGTAGGCCTGCTCGCGGCGGAGACCGGAGCGGGTGAGCGCGAGCATGACCGTCTCGGAGTGCATCCGCCCGCCGGTGAGCCCGAGGTTGCGCCGCATGACGTCCGGGTGTACGACGAAGTCGGCGACCAGGTAGGTCATCCGGTCGAGCAGGTAATCCATCAGGATCGAGGCGTCCGGCAGGACGATCCGCTCCACCGAGGAGTTCGAGATGTCTCGCTCGTGCCAGAGCGGGTTGTTCTCGAGCGTCGCGAGCGCGTAGCCGCGCATCACGCGCGCGAGGCCGCAGATCTGCTCGGAGATGATCGGGTTCTTCTTGTGCGGCATCGCCGAGGAACCCTTCTGTCCGGCGGTGAAGGGCTCTTCGACCTCGCCGACCTCGGTGCGCTGCAGGTGGCGGATCTCGAGCGCGAACTTCTCGAGCGACGTGGACAGCTGCGCGAGCGCGAGCAGGTAGTCGGCGTGACGATCGCGCTGGACCACCTGCGTCGAGATCGGGTCGGGAGCGAGGCCGAGCTTTTTGCAGACCTCGCGCTCGATCGCCGGGTCGAGGTGGGCGTAGGTGCCAACCGCCCCGGAGATCTTGCCGACGGCGATGCTCGCCCGCGCCCGCCCGAGCCGCTCGCGGTTGCGCAGCGTCTCCTCGTACCAGGAGCAGAGCTTGAGGCCGAAGGTGATCGGCTCGGCGTG
>CAZEOK010000066.1:0-17734 GCA_964513745.1 uncultured bacterium | reverse complement strand
CGTGCTCCCGGGCGTGTAGATCGCGAACTCCGCGGCGTCGCGCAGTCTTCGGATCCGATCGCCGTCCTGCCCCCACTCGGCGAGACCTTTCTTCCAGAGCGCGGCCTGCGACTCGGCGAAGGCCGCCGGCTCGACCCCCTTGCGGCGCGCCTCCTCCTCGTTGACCCATGGGAGGAAGTCCTCGCCGCGCAGCTCCGGGAAGGTCAGCAGCAAATTGCCGAGGTCCCCCTTCGGGTCGATGACGATCGCGGGCACCCCGTCGATCGCCGCCTCCTCGAGCAGCGCGATGCACAGGCCGGTCTTGCCGCTGCCGGTCATGCCGACGCAGACCGCATGGGTCACCAGGTCGCGCGAGTCGTAGAGCACAAGGTCGTCCTTGCGCTTTTTCCCCGCCAGGTCGTACTCCTTGCCGAGGTAGAAGACGCCGAGTTTCTCGAAGTCCTGCATCAGACTTCCTCCCAAGTCGAGTCATGCCGCTGGTGCCGGGGCCAGCCGCCATTGTGACGCCGGCGGCCGCAACGCGCAATCCCGTTACCGTCCAGGCTCCGGGGTCCTGCTGCTCGATCATCGACAGGGATTGGAGGCTGGTGTACCCTCGCTTTCGTTCCGGCCGGGGAACGGCGCCGGGAAACGAGGGCAACGGACACCATGTATCTGGAGCACTTCGGCTTGCGGGAATTCCCCTTCTCGCTCGCGCCCGACCCGCGCTTCCTCTACCTGAGCGCGCAGCACCGCGAGGCGCTGGCGCACCTGCTCTACGGCGTGCGCAGCGAAGGCGGCTTCGTCCAGCTCACCGGCGAAGTCGGGACGGGCAAGACAACGGTCTGCCGCTGCTTTCTCGAACAGGTGCCGCCGGGCACCCGCACCGCCGTCATCCTGAATCCGGCCCGCACCGCCGAGGATTTGCTCGCCGCCATCTGCGACGAATTCCACCTCGACCGATCGTCCGGCCCCGCGAGCGTCAAGGACTCGCTCGATCGCCTCAATCACTTCCTGCTCGATGTCCACGCCGCCGGCGAGCGGGCCGTCCTTGTCATCGACGAGGCGCAGAACCTCGATGCCGCGGTGCTCGAGCAGGTGCGGCTGCTCACGAACCTCGAGACGAGCCGCCACAAGCTGCTCCAGATCATCCTGATGGGCCAGCCCGAGCTGCGCGTCACCCTCGCCCGTCCCGATCTTCGCCAGCTCGCCCAGCGGATCACGGCACGCTTTCACCTCAGGCCTCTCTCGCGCGGGGAGGCGGCAGCCTACGTCGGGCATCGACTCGAGGTCGCGGGGTGCCACGAGGAGCTTTTCCCCGCTGCGGTGATCGGCAGGCTCTGGCGCTTGAGCCGCGGGGTGCCCCGGCTGATCAACATCCTCTGCGACCGCGCGCTGCTCGGCGCCTTCGCGCAGGAGAGGCGACTGGTCGACCGCGCCACGCTCGCCCAGGCGGCACGGGAGGTCGCCGGGGAGAGGACGGGATCTTGGTCACGGGCACGGGTAGTCACCGCCGGTGCCCTCGCGGTCGGGCTCGTCGCGGTGCTGACCGCGCTGTTCGCCGCGATCGGGGGGCGACATCCCGGACGAGCCCCGTCGCTGCCGGTTCCAGCGGTGCCGCCGGCAACTTCCTTGTCGGCCCAGAACCAGCCGCCGCCCGCCGCCACCGGTCGTCCCTCTCCGCCCGCCTCCTCGCCGCCGGTTTCCGGCGTACTCAGGGCACTGCTGGAGCAACCCGAAGCGCGGCAGCAACGGGAGGCGTGGCGCTGGCTCTACCGGCGCTGGGGGATTCGCGCGGGCGACGATGAGAACGGTTGCGCGCAGTCTCTCGTGCACGGACTGGATTGCCTGCGCGGCGAGGGAGGGCTCGAGCAGCTGCGCCGACTGGACCGTCCGGCGATCGTGCGGGTCTACGACCAGCAGGGAGCGCCCCGGTGGCTCGTCCTCGAGCGGCTGCAGGACCGGCAGGTGACGCTCGTCGCGGGGGGGGCGAGGACCGTGGTCGACATCGGCAAGCTCGACGGGTACGGCATCAGGCAGTTCGTGCTGCTCTGGAGACCGCCGGAGCAGACCCGGGGGACGCTCGCCGCCGGGGATCGCGGTATCGGGGTGGCGTGGCTGGTGCGGCAACTCGGGCTCGCCGCTGGAGTCACGCCCGCTGCAGTGACGGACCCCGTGTTCAACGAGACGGTCGCCGCCGCGGTGCGCGGCTTTCAGCGCTCCCGGGGCCTTGAACCCGACGGCATCGCAGGTCCGGAGACGCTGATCCTGCTTGACCGGGACCCTGCGCCCGGGACCCCGACGCTTGCGGGAGCGCATTGATGCCGTCCACGTCCGGCAACGTCTTCGTGCGCCGGCATCTCGCCGCCGCGCTGGTCGCACTCGCAACGATCGCGCCTGTCGCCTCGGCGCGCGGTGAGTCAAACCGCCTCGGGATCGATCTGACCAGCGGCGGGGTCGGCCCCGAAACGACGTACACGATCGCACAGCCCATCCGCGATCCTCACGACATCGGCTGCGAGAGCTGTCATCCCGCATCCAGCGAGGGAGCGGCCGTCCGGCCCCTGACGACGGGGGACGACAGCATCCGGCTGTGTGTCGGCTGCCATGAGGATGCGAACCTCCACCCGGTGGACATCGTGCCCGCCGGGGTCGACAGGGCGACGCTCGGTCTTCCTCTCGGCGGCGGGTCCCTCGACGGGAAGATCACCTGCCTGACCTGCCACTACATCCACCGTTCCTCGGGTCATCAACGCAATCTGCTGCGTTCCGTCGCCGCCGGCACGTCGCGGATGGAGACGCTTTGCGCCGCTTGTCACGGTTCGCGGCTGCGCGAGAAATCGCCACACGCCGGGACCGGCGAGGCCTGCCACCTCTGCCACATGAACCGTCCGCAACCCGGGGAAGGTCTCACGACGCTGGCGCCCAACGTCCAGATGGTCTGTAACTTTTGCCACAATGCCCTCGACAATCGGCACTTCCTCGCGCTCGACCCCTTCACGGACGAGTACCTTTTCCCGGGGGCGACGGAGGTCGACATCCCCAGGCTCAACGGGCAATTCACCTGCATCAGCTGCCACGACCCGCACGCTGCCGCCGGGCGCACTAAGCTGTTGCGCGAACGGTACCTGCAGCTGGCGGGGATCTCGAAAAAGGTCAACCCTCACTGGAAGAACGTGATGTGCATCTCCTGCCACGAGGGGGAGCCGACGAAGGGGGATCCCCACCTGAAGGAAGGCGGCGACGTCATCCGGATTTGCTACCGCTGCCATGCGTTCAAGTATTCGCGTTCCGACATCCACCCCGTCAACTGCAGCCCCTCCCGCAAGGTGGCGCTGCCCGAGGATATGCCGTTGAACAACGGGCGTCTCACCTGTGCGACCTGCCACGATTCCTCGCTGCAGGAGGGGGGCGAGCGCGCCGGTTCGGCCAGGAAGTCGAACCCGAAATTCCTGCGCGGCGGCTTCTCCAACCGCGGGGAGTTCTGTGCGCGCTGCCACCCGCGCCGGCTCATGGGGCTGCTCAATCCCCACGAGCAGCGGGACGCCGCCGGCAGGCCGGATCGGGTCAAATGTCTGTTCTGTCACTCATCGCTCCCCGAGCCCGGGCAGGCCGGATGGGTGGTCCGCCGCCAGTTCGACGGCGAGATGGTCAACGATCTCTGCCTGTTGTGCCACCCGCCGCGCTATCAAGAGGCGCACCCGTTGGCACCGCACTACCTGGAGCCGTCAAGCGCTGTCGCCGAGGCGATGGAGACTTCCGAGGAACGCATCGGGATCTCCTTCCCGATGATCGGCGTGCGGATCGTCTGCGTCACCTGTCACGACCCCCACGAGCGGGCCGCAACCGGCGTCACTGCGGGCGCCGGGGAGGGCGGCTCGTACAAGCGGTTGCGCGTCGGCGCGGAGATCTGCGTCGGATGCCACATCGCGAAGTAGGGGAGGAGCGGCAAGAATGTCCTACATCCTGGATGCCCTGAAGAAGTCGGAGCAGCAGCGCCCGCCCGGACCGGTGCCGGATCTGTTTTCCCTGCACGGGCCTCAGCCGTCCGCGCCGGGTCGACCTGCGCGCGCGATTGCGGCCGTGTCCCTGCTTCTTCTCGCGTCCGCGATCGGTTCGCTGGCCTGGTTCGGCGCGGATCGCCGCGACCGCGGTGCGGATACCGCCGGGATCGCGACCGGGCCGCCCCCGCAAGCGGCACCTCCCGCTACGCCGGTGACCCCGCGCGCGGACGTCTCGCCGGCCCCGGATCTGGAAGCGCTGCGAGGTGTTGGCGAGGAAGGGCGCAGGTCTTCAACCAGACGGACGATCGCCTTGGCGCCGCCCGCGCAGAAGCCCGAGGGGGTGGCTGGCTCTCCGGCGCCGGCCGAGGCGCCGGCAGCGACATCCCCGGCGGTGTCGGCGGTCCCTGTGGCGCCGCCGCCGGCAACGGACGAAACCCCGGCGACGGCTCCGTCCGCGCCCGAGGTGCCGGGTGGGTCCCCGATCGCCGCTGAATCGTCGCCCCCCGAGGAAGCGCCGCCCGCCGACGGGAGAGTTTTCGATGCGCTCGAGCTTCCAGCGCCGATCCGCGCGCAGCTCCCGGCGCTTGTCGTCTCGGGCCATGTCTGGTCCGACGATCCCGGCCTGCGCCTGATGACCGTGAATGACCGGCTCTTGCGCGAGGGAGCCGAGGCGGCACCCGGCGTGCGCCTTCTCGAGGTGACGCCGGCGGGCGCCGTCTTCGTCTTCAAGGGCTGGCATTTTCGCGCCGGCGGTGTTCGGCCGTGATCGTGCGGCCTGCCGCGCCGGCCTACGTCCAGTTCTACCCGACGCTCAGATGCAACCTGGTCTGCGATTTCTGCTTCAACCGCGGGCTGCGCCCCGTGCCGGACATCGAGCCGCCGGATTTCGAACGGATGCTCGATCGCCTGCTGGCGGCGGGGGTCGACACGCTCGATCTGCTCGGCGGCGAGCCGACGCTGCACCCGCGGCTCGACGAGCTGGTCGCGGCGATCGCGGTGCGCGGGATGCGCACGACGTTGAGCACGAACGGTTTCGGCGACCTCGCCTTGCTCGAGCGTCTCGAGGACCGATTCGGGCCCCGCACGCTGCGGGTCGGCGTCTCGGTGAACGAGTTGGCGGTGTCGGCAGACCTGCGCGACTACATCGTCCGGCGGATGCCGATGGTCAAGAGTGTCTGCACCCGGGGCTGGCATCCGGCTCCGGCGGCAGGCGAGCACCTGTCACGCCCCGCGGCCGAGTACTTCCTGATCTTCCGCGACCCGCTCACGCCGCGCGATCTGGCCGGCTGCCTCTCGTATCCGGAATATATCGATCGCCTCGCAGGGGTGCAGGAACGTCACCCGCGGGTGCAAGGCGTGGTTTGTGACGGCTTCGTGCCGGGGGGGAGCGGGGCGGGACAGCTGCGAGACGCGCGCTGCCCGGCGGGCACGACGAAGCTCGCCGTGCTCGCCGACGGCTCCGCGTTTCCCTGCTATCTGCTTTTTTCGAGGGCGGAGTTCCGGCTCGGGAATCTGCTGACGGATTCGTTCGAGACGATCTGGGGTCATCCCCGACTGGAATATTTCAGGACCTTCGCGGGCAACGCGTGCCCGCGAGGGGGCTGCGCGCACCACGCGGCCTGCCACGGCGGTTGCCCGGCGGTGAGCCTGCTCGTCACCGGCGACATCACCGCCCCCGACCCCCGCTGCGTCTCCGTGCAGCCCGGGTCATTCAGGAGGCCCTGACCCGCCCTGGCGGCGTTGCGGGTCGGGCTGCTTGTGCGGTGTGCACCAGCACACCTCCGCGCGCCCATCCCCGCTGTCTTGCCAGGACGGATCATGCCGCTCCTGACTGACACGGGCAGCATGGTCCAGGGCGGCCCGGGTCATTAAACGGATTTCCAAAACAAATCCCAACTCAGGCAGGCTGCTCAAAATGGCTCAGATGCAAGGCGCGTGAGCACCCGAGGAATGAGGCGGCCTGCCGGCTACATTTTGTCCGGGTCGAAGCGGATGCCGGCCCGCTCGAAGTTTGCGAGCAGGCTGCTTTTGTCCACGGCCTTGATGTAGGCCTCCTTCGGCTCGACAAGCTTGCCCTTGACGAGATCGAGGAGCGAGTCGTTGAGCGTGCGCATCCCGATCTGGCGCTGCGTCTGCATCAGCGAGGGGATCTGGAAGGTCTTGCCCTCGCGGATCAGGTTGGAGACCGCCGTGTTGACGATCAGTACCTCGTAGGCGGCGATGCGGCCGCCGCCCTTTTTCCGGCAGAGCGTCTGCGCGATGACGCCCTTGAGCGTCTCGGAGAGCATGACCCGGATCTGGGTCTGCCGGTCGGCCGGGAACTGGTCGATGATGCGGTCCACGGTGGAGGGGGCGGTCGTCGTGTGCAGGGTGCCGAAGACCAGGTGGCCGGTCTCGGCGGTCTCGATGGCAATGCCGATCGTCTCCAGGTCGCGCATCTCGCCGACGAGCACGATGTCCGGGTCCTCGCGCAGCGCAGCGCGCAGTGCGCGCTTGAACCCCAGGGTGTGGGTGCCGATCTCGCGCTGGTTCAGCAGGCACTGCTTGTTCTGGTGGACGAACTCGATCGGGTCCTCGATGGTGATGATGTGGTCGGCGCGGTTCTCGTTGATGAAGTTGATGAGCGCCGACAGCGTCGTCGACTTGCCCGAGCCGGTCGGTCCGGTGACGACGACGAAGCCCTTGGAGAGCCAGCAGAGATCGACGATCTCCTTGGGCAGGCCGAGCTGTTCCATGGTCGGGATCTTCGTCGGGATCTGGCGGAAGACCGCCCCCATCCCCGTGCGGTCCATGAAATAGTTGCAGCGGAAGCGGGCGAGTCCCGGCACCTCGTAGGCGAAGTCGGTGTCGCTGTCGCTCTCGAATTCCCGGCGGTTCTTGGGCGAGCAGATCGGCCAGAGCAACTCGGCCATGCGCGCCGGCGTCAGCGGCGGCAATTCCGTAAGGATCATCCGGCCGTCCAGACGCAGTCGCGGCTGCTGCCCCATGGTCAGGTGCAGGTCCGAGGCCTTGCGGGAGATCATGTCGCGGAACAGATCGTCGATGGGGGGGGCGCCGTCGGCGCGCGGGTCGAAGGAGCGGTCCGTCTCCATCGCGGTCGGGGTGCGCTGCGCCGCCGCGCTGGGGGGCGGCGGCGATGTCTGCCCCGCTGCCGGGCCGGGGGGCGGCTGCCCGGAGGATTCGCCCGGCTCCGTTGCCGCCTCCAGCCGGATCTGCGCCTCGACGCCGTCCTCGGGGAATGCCACCGCGACCGTGAAGGTGCGGTAGGTGAACGTCACGGCTTCGCGCGCCTCGAGGGATGCGCGCTCGGCCGGGCCGGTCAGCTCGCGCAGATAGGCGAGCACGCGCTCTTCGCTCAGGGGGCTCGCCCCGACGGGCTGGGTCCCCCGCGAGGAGTGGAAGAGCGGAATCCCGCCGGCCTTCAGCGAGAAGAGCTCGGCTTTACGGGCGGCCATGGATTCGAGGGTCTTGTCGAGAGCCGCCACGGCTACTGCCCCTTGATGGTAATCGAGACCACACGCTTGAGATTGACGAGGAACAGCTCGTCGTCACGCTCCACGTGCAGGAAGCCCTCCTCGCGGTTGATGACGTCGAGGACACGCTGGCTGCCCACCGGGCCGACGAGGGCGATTCGACCATCGAGGCGGGTGCCCGTGTCGAACTCGAAGAGGACCGCGACGTCGGGGGCGCCGGTGCGGGCTTCGAAGTAGCGCCACTCGGTTCGTCGCGGCTCCCCGACCATCACCCAGGTGATCGCGTCGTGCCGCGCGAGGATTGCGTCGCCCTCCTCGCGGAACAGCGGGAGGAAGGCCTGCTGAACGTTGAAGATGTCCGAGGGGGTCTCCGTGCCCTGGTGGTTCTGCGCACACGCGGACAGGAAGATGAATCGCGGTTCCGGCGGGTGAGGCGGCATCTCGATCAGGACGGCGGCTCTTTCCTTTGGCACCTGATAATCCTGCATCTGACCTCCCGCAAGGGTCCTTGCCGCGGCAAGTATAGCATGCTCTGCCCTCCGACTCCGCCTTGCCGGGCAGCAGGGGGGGCATTGTCGTCCCCCTCGCCCGTCAATCGCTGCTACACTCGGCGGTATGACCAACGGCAGGCTCGATCCCTTCGCGCACCGCCCGCGCCGACGCTGGCAGCGAGTGATGGTCGAGGTGTCGGCCGATCTGGTTGATGCGGCAGCCGACCTGCTTGTCGGGTTCTCGGGATCCGGTGTCGAGATCGCCCCGGCTCCTCCCGCGGTCGATGGCGGTGCCCGCGAGCGGGTGATCGGCTATCTCGACGCAGACGCCGCGGCCGGAGGGCAGGAGGCGCGTCTGCTCCGGGAGCTGAAGGCCCTCGAGTCGAGGGCCGGTTCGCCGGGCGACGTGACCCTGTGCAGCGAGCAGCTTCTCGAGGAAGACTGGGGCGCCGGCTGGAAGGAGCACTTCCATCCCTTTCACGTCGCTCCGCGCCTGGTGATCAGGCCGTCCTGGGAGCCCTACGAGCCGCAGACGGGCGAAGCCGTCATCGAAATGGATCCCGGCATGGCATTCGGCACGGGGTTGCACGCCAGCACACGGCTTGCGCTCGGTTTCATCGAGGAGATCTGCGCGGGTGCGCCCCCGGCGCGCGCGCTGGACATCGGGACCGGCACCGGCATTCTCGCGATGGCGGCGGCCCTGCGGGGGGCCCGAGCCGTGATCGCGATCGACAACGATCCGGACGCCGTCGCCGCCGCCCGTGAGAACATCGCGCGTAACGATCTCTTGGCACATGTTACGGTCGACAACCGCGAGTTGTCCGCGATCGACGGACCGTTCGACCTGATTGCCGCTAACATCACCGCCGATGTCCTGCTCCCGCTGGCACCCCTGATGGACGGACGCCTTTCGCCGTCCGGGGCCCTGGTCCTTGCGGGCCTGTTGGCGGGCGAGCAGACACGCGAGGTGCGCGCGGCGTACGAGGGACTCGGGCTCCTCTGCGCCGCGGAGCGCAGCGGGGGCGAGTGGTCGGCGTTGCTTCTGATCAAGCCCGGCGGCGGGGAAGTCTTCGAGATCGTCGACGAGCAGGGGCGGATCGTCGGGCGGGCGCCGCGGGCACTCTGCCACCGCACGCCAGCCCTGATGCACCGCGCAGCGCACGTCGTCGTCACCGACGGGAAGGGCCGCATCTACCTGCAGAAGCGCTCGCACGCCAAGGACATCCAGCCGGGGAGGTGGGATACCTCTGTCGGCGGCCACGTCGATGCCGGCGAAGACCACGAGGCGGGGGCGCGCCGCGAAATGCGTGAGGAGCTCGGTCTGACCGGCGAGCTGCGCTTTCTCTATCGTTACCTCTGGCGGACCGATTGCGAAACCGAGCTGGTCGAAACCTGGCTGCACGTCGCGGGCGCGGAGCCGCGGCCGCTGCCCGAGGAGATCGACGAGGGACGCTGGTTCACGCTTGCCGAGGCCGCGCGCATTGTCGCGAGCGGCGAGGCCACGCCGAGCCTGGCGGAGGAGCTGAGGCGGCTGGCCGCTGCCGCGGTTCTTTGACGTTTTTACGCGACGGGCCTTGACAAAGACGGCCGAATTCATATTATGCGGCCACAAGTGGCGCTATCGTCTAGGGGTTAGGACGGGTGGTTCTCAGCCATCAAGCCGGGGTTCGAATCCCCGTAGCGCTACCAATTCTGACCATACAGACGGGCCTGATCTGGAATCGCTGAGGAAATTCTCCACACCCATCAGGAGGGGGAGGACTCATGAGCGCTGAGCAACTTCGCGGGGCGGGCGGCACGCCGGGGGGCGTCGGTCGGTTTTTCTGCGGTCTGGCCATGACGGCAGTGGGCGGGTACCTGTTGCTCAATCAGGTGACCGTCGCCGGGACCTTCTGGGATTTCTTCGGCTTCAACGCGTTCGGGTTGACGCTGCTGCCGCTGCTCATCGGCGTCGGTTTTCTGTTCTTCGACGGGAAGTCCGTGGTCGGCTGGGTGCTTTCGGTCCTCGGAGCGTTGATCATTGTCGCCGGGATTCTGATGAGCATGCACATCTACTTCAGACCGACGTCGTTGTACAACACGTTGATCATGTTGATCCTGATGGCCGGCGGGCTCGGCCTGATCGCGAATTCCCTGCGTTCGCACGGCAGTAACTCCCGGGAACAATAGCAGGTTGCTGAAAATCTCGAAACGGGCAGGCTGATCAAAAAGGTCCAGATGCAAGGCTTGCGAAGACCCTCAGCAGCCTGCTAGCCGGGGTGGCGCGAAGCGGGGCCCACCGCCGCGCAGCGAAGCGCGCGGGGGGGTGCGATGCGACAGCACCACGGCGCCTCGGGACGGCCTCGTAGTGAATCCCGCCGGAATCAGGGTAAATGCCGGGCAATCTGCTCGACGCCCAATTTTTTCGGTCCCTTCGCCGGCGCCGAGCCGTACCCCACCGGTATCACCGCCATGAACTCGCCCTGCGGCTCCCCGAGGAGCTTCAGCACCTCGCCTTTCATCAGGTAGAGAATCCCGAGCCAGACCGACCCGAGACCGAGCGCCGTCGCCGCCAGCAGCAGGTTCTGCACCGCTGCGGCGCTGCCCTGGATTTCCATCGTCCGGAAGAAATCGCGGTTCTGCTCGCCGGCTATCGGGAAAAGCTCGGCGCCGTGGCGCATCAGCTCCCCGGTGTTGGCGACCGCGATCACCGCCGGGGCGCTGGCGATGGTGCGCGCCGCCATGCGCAGCAGCACGTTGGTCGGCCGTGGGAAATCGGTGGAGCGCGCCGCGACGAGCGCCGCGAGCGAGCGCTTGGTTTCTGGCCCGAGCACGAGAAAGCGCCAGGACTGGCTGTTGTGGGCCGAAGGTGCCTGGTTGGCGGCTTCGATAAGCGCACCGACGAGTTCGTCCGCGATCGGCCGGCCATCGAAGACGCGCACGCTGCGCCTCCTGGCGATGGTCGCGAGCGTGGGATTCTCCTTGGCCATCACGACCCCGCGGCGGCCGCCGCGTCCCGGATCCTGCCGATGATCCCCGTCGTCGACCGGTTTTTCACGAAGGGTATCGCGACAACCCTGCCGCCCCGGCTCTGAACAACCTCGTGCCCGACAATCGCATCGATCGCCCAGTCGCCTCCCTTGACGAGGACGTCGGGGCCGACCGCGCGGATGAGCTGCAGCGGCGTTGCCGCGCCGAAGATCGTCACAAAATCGACGCAGGCGAGCGCCGCGAGGATCTCGGCGCGTTCCTTCGCGGGGGTGAGCGGGCGCCCCGGCCCCTTGATGCGCCGCACCGACGCGTCCGAGTTGACGCCAACGACGAGCGCGTCGCCGAGTTCCCGCGCTTCCTGCAAGTAGCGGACGTGGCCGATGTGCAGCAGGTCGAAGCAGCCGTTCGTGAAGACGACCTTTTTCCCGGCGCGCTGGAGGCTGCGGACGGCGTGCTTCAGGGCATCCCGGCCGACGATCTTCCAGCGCAGGTGCGGTGAGGCCATGGCGCAGGCGCAGGGCGTCGGCCCTGGCCCCGCTGCCGGCCGGGTGCTCAACGCTTCCCCCGCTTCGCCAGCCCCTCGCGCACCGCGGTGAACAGCAGCGGGAGCGTCAGCTCGTGATGCCCCGTGATCTGATAGCCCGTGCCGCCGCCCGTGGTCGGACGGCGCACGACATTGGTCAGCGGCCGGTAGGCCGGGATGAAATCAAGATTCGCGGTCACGAAGCGGCGCGGCAGCCCCTTTTTCCGGTTGCGCGCCATTGCCAGCGCCTTGAGAAAGACTTCGGGCAGGACGACCGCGCTGCCGGCGTTGAGGTAGACCCCGCCTTCGAGGCGCTCGACGCGCGCGGCGAAGCGATGGAAGTCGTGCAGGGAAGCCTCCCCGATGGCGGCGCCGGAGGCGGATGGGTGCATGTGCACGATGTCGGTGCCGATGGCCACATGAACCGTGACCGGGATGCCGAGGCGCGCCCCCGCCGCGGCGATACTCAGGCCGGCGTTCGGCAGGCGCTCTTCGAGAATCGCCTGTCCGAGGGATTCGCCGAAGCCGAGCCCCCCGAGCGCGGCATCGGCTGCCGCGCCATTGACGAAGTCGGCGGTTTCGCGCGCCATGCCGAAGCTCCCGTCCTCGAGGGCCGGGCCGACGTCCTCGGACGTCGAACCGGCGTACGCCAGCTCGAAGTCGTGGATCGCGCCGGCGCCGTTCATCGCGATCCCGGAGAGCAGCCCCTCCTCCATCAGCGCGACGATCCACGGCGAGAGCCCGCACTTGATGACGTGTGCGCCGATACCAAGGAGCACTTCGCGCTTGCGCCGGTGCGCGGTGACGACGGCGGCGGCCAGCTCGCGCAGGTCCTTCCCGGCGAGGATTCCCGGCAGGGCGGCGAGCCAGTCGGAAAAACCGGCGCCGGCCGCGACCGGTCGCGCCAGGTCGGTGCGGCGCACTTTGCTCGCGCGTTTTCTCAGCGAGAGCGTGCGCAGGGGCAGTGGCTCGGGAGCGGCGCGGCGGGGGCTCATCGGGTCTCGTGGGTGGGGTGGACGAACTCCTGCTCGACGATGTCGCAGATGACATGGCCGGCAATGATGTGCATCTCCTGCACGCGCGCGGTGGTTTTCGAGGGGACCACGACGCAGTGGTCGGTCTCGCGCAGCAGCAGGCCGCCGTCGCCGCCGGAGAACCCGACCGTCACCAGGCCCTGGCGGCGCGCCTGTCGGACCCCCTCGATGACGTTTGGCGACGCCCCGCTCGTTGAAAGACCGACCGCGACGTCGTCGGGGCGCCCGAAGGCCTCGATCTGGCGCGCGAAGATCCGTTCGTAACCGAAGTCGTTGGCGATGCTCGTGAGCACCGAGGTGTCGACCGTGAGCGCAAGCGCCGGCAATGCGCGCCGGTCGAGTCGGAAGCGGTTGACGAACTCCGCGGCCAGGTGCTGCGCGTCGGCCGCGCTGCCGCCATTGCCGAAGAAATAGATGGTGCGGCCCTTGCGGAAGGCCGCGAGAAGCGTCTCGGACACCTGCGCCAGCAACTCGGTGTTGTGCTTGAGGAACTCCTTCTGCAGGCGGGAGTGCTCGTCGAAGATCCGGATGATCCGCTCTTTCATGGGTCCCTCCACGATGTTGCTGGTATCGTAGGGTCGGCGGCGGGGTGTGTCAATTGACCGAGCATCGACCAGCCGGGAGGAGCATCGAAAAAACAATCGGTTGAGGTTGAGGCCGGCGGTCGCAAGGCCGGGTGCGATGGGGAGGGGCGGATGAAGACATTCATGCTGGTGGCGATGTTGATCGGCCTGCTGGTCACGGCGTGGCTCGTGCTGCGGGACGTGCAGGAGCAGGCCAAAGGGGTTTCGGGGCCGGCAGTGGTCAAGCCGATAGAACGGGCGGTGGAGGCGCGGCGCACTCTCGAGGCGGCCGACAAGCTTGCGGAGAAAAAGCTCGACAGCGCCTCGAAAGAATAGCGTATATCCGCAACGAAACAACTCACGACGAGGGGAGCCTGGACGATGGGACTATTCAGCAAGGGCGGCGGGGATAAGGCGGTCATTCACATCGAGGGGATGAGTTGCGGGCACTGTGTGATGCGCGTTGAAAAAGGCGTTGCGGCGATGCCCGGCGTGAAGTCGTCGAAGGTCGATCTGGGGAGGAAGGAGGGGACCTTCGAGTTCGATCCGGCGCTCGTCACCGCGGAGGGGATCAAGGCCAAGATCAACGAGATCGGCTACAAGGCTTAGCCTTTGACGAGCACTTCGCGCCGCGCGAGGGTGATGATCCCGATCGCGGCGCAGAGGGCAGTTCCGAAGGTCGCCACGGCCGCCATCGTGCCAATCAGCCCGGCGAGCGAGCCGATCAGGATGTTGCCAAGGGGCATCGCCCCCATGAGCACCAGCGTGAACATGCTCATGATCCGTCCCCGCAACGCATCGGGGACCATGGATTGAACGAGCGTGTTCGCCGTGGCCGCCTGAGCCACCATCCCCGCCCCCGCGATGGTCAATAGCGGCACGGCGGTCGTGAACGAGCGGCTCGCGGCGAAAAGCACCAGGGCCGCCCCGAAGACCAGGCCGGCGCACACCACCGCTTTGCCGCCGACACCCGACCGCTGGCGGTTGGCGAGGACAAGCACCGAGGCGATGGCGCCGATGCCCGTCACGGCCATCAGCGCGCCGTAGCCGCGGGCGCCCGTGTGGAGGACGTCGCGGGCGAAGGACGGCAGCAGCGTCACGCAGGGAAAACCGAAGAAGCTTGCCGCCGCCACCAGGGCGATCAGTCCCTGGAAACGGCGCTCGCGGGCGGCATAGGCGAAACCCTCGTGCAGGTGTGCCGCCATGGAGCCGCCGGGCTGGCTGCGCACGAGCGGAAGGTTGCGCATCAGCGCCAGCGCGGCGATCACCGGCACGAAGCTCGCGGCATTGACCAGGAAACAGGTCGCCGTGCCCGCGGCCGCCACGATTGTCCCGGCGATCGCCGGGCCGATGACGCGCGCCGCATTGAAGGTGAGCGAATTCAGCGCGATGGCGTTGAGCAGGTCTTCCCTGCCGACCATCTCAACGACGAACGACTGGCGCGCCGGCAGATCGAGCGCGTTCGCGGTACCGAGCAGCAGTGCGGCGGCGAGCACCTGCCAGACCTGCACCTGTGCGCTGAGGGCGAGCAGACCAAGCGCGAGCGCGACGGCGGCGGAGACGCTCTGGGTCGCGATCAGCAGCGAACGCTTGGGGAGGCGGTCGGCGGCCACGCCGCCAAAGAGCGAGAACGCGAGTATCGGCAGGGTCCCCGCCGCACCGACGGCGCCGAGCCAGAAGGGCTGATCGGTCAATTCGAGCACGAGCCAGCCCTGCGCGACGGCGTGCATCCAGGTGCCGGTCAGGCTCACCAGCTGGGAAAACCAGAAGAGCCGGAAGTTGCGGTGCCGCAGTGCGGCAAAGGTGCGTCGTCGCAGATCCACGGTTGCCCGCCTCCGGGTGCCGCTCAGCGGCCCCGGCGGAAGGCGCCCAGGCGAAGGTCGCGCCGGACTGGACCGAGGAACTCCTCGGCGAAGATGCGCTGGGCCGCTGCGCTCGGGTGTGACTCCCAGGGGCTGACAAGGAGGTCGGTGCGTCCCTGGATTGCCAGCAGGTAGTCCGACGGGATGACCTGCATTCCGGCGGCACGCATGTACCCTTCGGCCAGCCGGGCGATGCGCCCCCCGGGGCCGTTGACGTCCGGAGACTGACTGACGACGAGCGCCATGACCGGGGGCAGGCCGCGGGAGGTGACGAACCGGTTCATCGCGGCGACGTCGCGGGCGAAGCGCTGTTGGTAGTTCTCGAAGTCCCGCAGGATGTCGGTGTAGAAGTCGACGCGCACGCCGAGGCGCATCAGGAGCTGGTCGTAGCCTCGCGCGACCAGCGCGCCGAGCCGCGTGCCCCCCTCGAGGTGAAGGCCGCCGGGCAGATCAACGCGCCAGGCCCGGTTGTTGCTGTAGTGCCCGCGGCCGGCCGGCAGGAAGTCGTTGAGGCAAGATCCGTACAGGACGAGATCGGGCTCCAGCTCCGGCACGTAGCGCCGTAGCACGTCGAGCACGCCTTCGCTCTGGATGCCGCAGATGCCGAGGTTGATCACCTCCAGTCGAAACTCCCCGCTTAGGGCCTGCTCCAGCTGCGCGGGCCAGCTTTCCTCGGTCGCGACGCCGTATCCGTACGTCAACGAATCCCCGACGGCGGCGATGCGGAAAGTCCCGGGAGTCTTTGCCGGAAGCGGGGTGGTTCGGCGCATCCCCCCCTCGTCAAAGACATGCAGATGTCCCTGCCACCACCAGGCGCTGCGGGCGCCTTCGATCTTGACGTCCCGTCGCCCGAGCCTTTCGGGCATGACCAGACGCGGGGAGCGGGCCGCCGCTGCGGGGGATGGCGGGCGGCGGGCCAGGCCGGCGAGCAGGAACTCGAGCATCGCCGCGCTCAGCGTCAGCGCTGCGATCGCCACCAGCGGTCCCGCCACGCTCGGAACGCTGCGCCGCGCTCCGAGCGCGACGAGCAGCAGCGAGGCAGCACCGCGCAGGCTGAGCAGGAGCAGCCCGACCGCCGTTCCGGCCCAGAGCAGTTCGAGGATGCCGGTGCTTGCGGCGAACAGGATCGTGGCGGCCTGCATCCCGACGAGTGCGGCCGCCGCGCCGCAGAGCGGCAGGAGTGGGAACGGGCCCGCGCCAGGACGCCGGGCCTGCAGCGCCGCGATCCCTCCGGCGAAGACGAGCGCCTGGGCCAATCGCTGGGCGAGCTGCACGCCGGGCGGCTCGCCCAGCGTGCGGCCGCTGAGCCAGGACAGCAGCGCGACGGGGTCGAGCAGCGGGGCTGCCGCGACGAGCCCCAGGCCGATCCAAAGCACGGAACGGCTCGAGACGACTGGTTTCATAGTCACGCTCCTTTGTCCTGGGTGATGGTATCCTTTCACGATGCCGGAGTCATTCAAAGTCTCCCGTTCCGCCGAGGCGCCCTCCGCCGCGAAGGAAACGACCATCGAGGGGGTGCTCGAGTCCGTCACCTTCGCCAACGAAGAGACCGGATGGAGCGTCGTGCGCCTGGATGTCGAGGGGCGGCGCGGCCCGGTTGTCGCCGTCGGGCTGCTGCCCGGGGTGCGACCAGGGGAGTGCCTGCGTTTCACCGGCCGCTGGGAGACCGACCGGCGCTTCGGCGACCAGTTCAAGTTCAGCTCCTATCTCCCCATCGCCCCGGCGACCCTGGTCGGCATGGAGCGCTACCTCGCCTCCGGACTGATCAGGGGCATCGGCAAGGTGATGGCCGCGCGGCTGGTCAGGGCCTTTGGGCTCGAGACGATGGACGTCATCGAGCGAGCGCCCGAGCGACTGGAGGAGGTCGAGGGGGTCGGCCCGGCGCGCCGTTCGCTGATCAGCGCCGCCTGGAACGAGCAGCGCGCCGTCCGGCAGGTGATGCTCTTTCTCCAGTCGCACGGAGTTGCCACAGCGCACGCCCACCGCATCTGGCGCCAGTACGGCGACGCGGCGATCGCGGTTGTGCGCGACAACCCTTACCAGCTGGCCGAGGAGGTCTTCGGCATCGGCTTCCGCACCGCGGACACCATCGCCCGCTCGCTCGGCCTGCCACCGCAGGCGCCGCGGCGGCTCGAGGCCGGGCTGATCCACACGCTCGTCGACGCCGCCGAGTCCTCCGGACACGTCTATCTGCCGCGCGGCGAACTGGTGCAGCGCGCTGTCGAACTGCTCCAGGTCCTGCCCGAGCCGCTCGAACAGGCCGTCGACGAGCTTGATCGGCGCGGGCTCGTGCGCGCCGAACCGCTGCCGGGCAACGAGGACGGTGGCGCCCCCGCGCAGCCGATCTACCTGGCGCGTCTCTTTGCGGACGAAACCGCGGCCGCCGCGCTCTTCGGGGCGATCCTTGACGCGGGCGGCCCGTCCGCGCGCTTCGACGTCGAGGCCGAGCTTGCCGGCTTCGAGGGCGAGTGGGGGCTTGCGCTGGCTGGTCCGCAGCGCGCCGCGGTCACGAGGGCGCTCACGGGGCGCGCGCTGGTGATCACCGGCGGGCCGGGCACCGGCAAGACCACGATCATCAACGCCATCGTCCGCATACTCGAGGGCGCCGGCCAGCGCATCCTGTTATGCGCCCCCACCGGGCGGGCCGCCAAGCGAGTGGAAGAGACCACCGGTCGCCCGGCCAGAACCATCCACCGGCTGCTCGAGTTCAACCCGCGTCGCGGCGAGTTCGATCGCCACGGCGGCCGCCGGCTCGAGGCCGACCTGGTCATCGTCGATGAAATGTCGATGGTCGATCTGCCGCTCTTCGGCCACCTGCTCAAGGCGATCCCGGCG
>CAZEOK010000065.1:10747-17812 GCA_964513745.1 uncultured bacterium | reverse complement strand
GGATTCTGCCGCAGGGGCTGGCCGGCCGCATGGCAGGGGTAGCAGGCATCGGCGGTCTTGTCGGCGCTGGTGCCGATCTCCTTCGGGAGCGTCGAGGTGATGATCTCGCCCTCCTTGTCGAAGATGCGGATCTTCTCGATCCCCCGGGTGCGGCTCACGGCCTCGATGATCTGCGCCACCTGCTCACGGTGGTTCTGAAGCATGGCGTAGCGCGCGCCGCGGCGAATCACCTCGGCGGTCTGCTGGTTCTGGGAGATGGTCTGGGCGAGGATCTCCCTGCGGCTGTGCGCGATGAAGAAAAAGGCGAACAGGGCGGCCGCGCCGGCTATCGCGATGGCGAGGGTCAACCCGAGGCGGAAACGCAGGCTGCGGTGGGACACGATTGGAGGCTCCCCGAGAGCAACCGGCGACGCTGTGGGAACTCCCATTGTCTTCTCCTGCGCCGCACGCGTCGAGAGGACCGCGGGCGACGGTCACGATCTGCGTCCACAGTTCGGTTCCGTCGCGAAACGACGGCAATGGTAGCACGCGACTTCGGTGTGTCAAAGCGGCGTTCCGCGGCGGGTTGCCGCCGTTTGCACCCGGGGCACCCTGATGCGGGTGTGACCGCCGGCGCCTGGTGGCCGCCGACGGGTTATAATGCGGCGCATGGTGATGATCTGCTATCAATTCTTCGGTGCGCTTGCCGTTCTCTCCCTGCTGCTGCTCGCGCCGTTTGCGCCCGCGCTGCGGCGTGGTCTGGCGGAACGGTTTGGACGTGTTCCCGACGACTGGTGGCCGCTCGCCGCCGATGCCGCCGCCGGCGAGACGATCTGGGTTCACGCCGCCTCGGTGGGCGAGGTGCGCGCTGCGGCACCGCTTGTCGGTGCGCTGCTGCGACAGCGCCCGGCGGCGCGCGTTCTGGTTTCGACGTTCACGGCCAGCGGGCGGCAGATCGCCGCACGGACGCTGGCGGACGGCGAGCCGCGCGTGCGCTGCCTGCTGTTGCCGATCGACTGGGGGGGGATTCCGGCGCGCGTGATCCGCCGGGAGCGCCCCGCGCTGTTCATCCTGCTGGAGACCGAGCTCTGGCCGGTGCTGCTGGTGGCCTTGCGCCGCGCCCAGGTGCCGGTGTTAATCGCCAACGGGCGGATCTCGCCTCGCAGCTTCGGACGGTACCACGCGCTGCGCGGGACACTGGAGCCCGTCCTCGAGGCGGTCACGCTGGCGCTGGCGCGTACCGCTGACGACGCGTCGCGGTACGAGGCCATCGGGCTGCCCGCCGCGCGGGTCCGCGTCGCGGGGAATCTCAAGCACACGCGCCGGGACGGGATGGACGTGGCGGCAGAGCGCCGTCAGGCAGCGATCCGCGAGCGCCTCGGCGCCGCTGCTGGGCGCCCGGTGCTGGTCGCCGGCAGCCTGCGCGGCCCCGAAAGCGACCTCGTGCTCGAAGCTTTCCGCCGCTTGCGGGACATCGAGCCGGCGCTGTTGCTCGTGCTTGCCCCGCGTCACCCCGAGCGCTTCGATTCTGGAGCACTCGGCGCATGGCCGGGCGCCTGGGTGCGCTGGAGTGCGGCGCCGGATCGCATCGGACCCGGTACGGCGGTCGTGCTGCTCGACACGCTCGGCGAGCTCGCGGACTTCTACGCGTCGGCGGCAGTCGCCTGCGTCGGCGGGACCTGGGGCGACCACGGCGGGCACAATGTGCTCGAGCCGGCGTCCCACGGCGTGCCAGTCGTCTTCGGTCCGGACATCCGTCACGTCGACGAGGAGGGCCGCGCGCTGCTCGCGGCGGGAGGCGGCTTTCTGGCCGGGGACGCCGCGGAGATCTTCGACCGGTGCCGGCGGCTGCTCGGGGATCCCGGAGCGCGCGCCGCGGCCGGCAGACGGGCGCTCGCTGTCGCGGCGACGTTCTCGGGGGCGGTCGACCTGGTTGTGTGCGCCGCGCACGGCATCCTCGACGGGCGGGAGCGCGCCTCATGATCGGCGGCCTCGCCGCCCGCCTCGAGCGCATCTGGTACCCGGAACCCGGGAGTCGCGAAACTCCAGCGGCGGCGCTGCGCGCGGCCGCTGCGCTCCATGGGCTGGCAAGCCGGGCGCGGGCAGGGGCATACGACCGGGGCATCTTCGGCGTGCGCCGTCTCTGCGTGCCCTGCATCAGCGTCGGCAACCTCAGTGTCGGCGGCACCGGGAAGACGCCCATGGTTGCCTGGCTGATCGAGGAGCTGGCGGCCCTTGGCGCCCGGCCAGCCGTCGTGTCGCGCGGGTACGGCGGGAGCGAGCGCGGACCGAAGCGCGTCCCGAGCACCGGCGGCTGGGAGGCGGCCCGGCGGTTTGGCGACGAGCCGGCGCTGCTCGCCGCCCGCTATCCCGAGATCCCCGTCGTTGTCGGCCGCGACCGTCACGCCGCCGGGGTGCTCGCCACGACCGACGGGAGCGCAACGGTCGTAGTCGCGGACGACGCCTTCCAGCACCGGCGGCTTGCGCGGGCGCTCGACATCGCGCTGCTCGATGCCTCGCGCGGTCTGGGCAACGGTCGCCAGGTGCCGGCCGGTCCGCTCCGCGAGGATCCCGCAGCACTCTCCCGCGCCGGCGTCGTGGTGCTCAACCGCGTCGGCGCCGCCGCCGACCTGGGCGGATTGCGTCACAGGGTTGCCGAACTCGCGCCCCACGCAACGCTCGTCGAGGCCGACCTTGTTTTCGCCGGCTGGCGGGACGCGCTGACCGGCGCCCCGGCGGAACTTCCTGCCGGCTCCAGCGTCTATGCTTTCAGCGGTATCGCCAATCCCGCGTCGTTCCGCCGGACGCTGGAGGCGCTTGGACTGCGCTTCGCCGGCTGGGAGGTTTTCCAGGACCACCATGCGTACCGATCGGGAGAAGTCCGGCGTCTTCAGCTGGCGGCTGCTGCCTGCGGCGCCGCCGCTGCCGTTACGACGGCCAAGGACGCCGTGCGCGTACCCGCCTGGAGCGGCCCGGTTCCGCTCTATCGGGCCGAGGTGAAACTTGCTATGATCCGAGGCCGCGAAACGCTATGGAAAACGCTGAGGTCCATCGTGGCGGCAGGCCGCGGCTGAAGCATCGGCTCGAGCATGCCGCCGCCAGTCTCCTCCTCCGTTCTCTCGCGGCACGCCCCCTCGACGAAGCACTCGAGCGCGGGGCGCGTCTCGGGAGGCTTTGGCACGCCCTTGACCGGGGGCACCGACGGCTTGCGGCGCGGAACATCGGGCTGGGTCTCGGGTGCGCCATGCCCGAGGCCGCCCGTATCGCCCGCGCCTGTTTCGAGAATATCGGCCGCACGCTCGCCGAGTTCGCGCTGGCGGGCAGCCGCGCTGACGAGTTGCTTGCCCGCGTGGACCTCGAGGGGGGAGAGCACCTGCGCGCGGCGCTGGCCGGCGGGCGCGGCGCGTTCATCCTCTCCGGCCACTGCGGCAACTGGGAGTTGCTCGGAGCGCGCCTGGCGCGCGAAGTCCCGTTGACGAGCCTCGCCCGCGCCATGGCCAACCCCCTGGTCGATACCGCCGTCGAGGCGCAGCGCCGTGCCGCCGGTGTCCGCACCCTGGATGCCCGTGACGCCGTGCGCGAGGTCCGGCGAACGCTGCGTCGCGGGGAGGCGGTCGGGATGCTCCTCGACCAGAACGCCCTGCGCCGGGAGCGGGTCTTCGTGCCGTTCCTCGGCCGGCCCGCCGCGACGAACTTCGGACTTGCGATGCTCGCGCTCAAGAGCGGGGCACCGGTGCTTCCGGCCTTTTCGGCCCGCGGGGCCGATGGCCGTCACCGCGCGTGGATAGGCCCCCCGATCCCCCCAGCCGAGGAAGGCGATCGCCAGGCCAGGATCGGCGTCACCACCGCGCGTTATACCGCGGCGATCGAGGCGGCCGTTCGCCGCCACCCGGAGCAATGGTTCTGGGTGCACAACCGCTGGAAGCGCAGTCCCGACCCGGACGAGCCCGTGTGGGCGCCATGAGCCTCGCCGATCGACTTCAGCAGCGGCGGGTGACCCTCGGATGGGTTTTTGCCGCGGCCTTCCTGATCTTTGCGCAACCGACCCCTGCGGCAATCGCTGCCGGCGCCGTCTTGTTTACGCTGGGCGCTGCCGTGCGCACGTGGGCCGCCGGCCACATCCGCAAGCGCGAGGTGCTCGCCGTGACCGGGCCGTACGCCCACACCCGGAACCCGCTGTACTTCGGCAGTTTTCTGATGGCGTGCGGGGCATTGGTCATGGGACGCAACGCGTGGCTCGCGGCGGCGTTCCTGCTGGTCGCCGTCCCGGTCTACCGCGTTGTCATCCGCAAGGAGGAGACCCTGCTCGCCGGGATATTCGGCGAGGCTTTTACCGCTTATACCCGCGAGGTCCCGAGATTTTTTCCCCGCCCTTGCGCTCCGCTGCACAGCCGCGGGGGCTTTGACTGGGGCCTGGTTCTCCGGCATCGCGAGTGGCACGCGTGGGTGGGCGGGGCGCTGCTGACGCTGCTGCTGCTGGCCCGCTGGCTCTGGATGTCAAGGCAGTGACGGCCGGCGAGGAAACCCGGGCGCTGCGCCGGTTTCTCGACCAGCTGCGGCTGCTCCTCGGTGTCGCCGCGGCCACGGCCGCACTGGCGCGCTGTCTCGTGGTCACCGCAGTCGCCCTCGCGCTGAACGCGCTGGTCGTCGAGCGTCTGCCGGCCTGGCCGTGGGTGGCCTTCGCGCTTGCCGCGGCAGGTACGACCGGTGTCGCGGTGACGGCAGTTCGCTTTACTCTGGCCCTGGCCAGGCCTTCGCGCAGAGCGGCGGCCCGCAGGGCCCAGGCGGTCGAGCCCGAGTTGCGCAACGACGTCGAGAGCAGTCTCGATCTGGCGCCACTGTTGGATAGACCGGCAGCGGGCATCTCCTCGCCGCTGGTCGGCGCGCTCGTGGCAAGCACGGTCGAGCGTCTCGCCGCCGCTACGCCGCAGCATTTCGTTTCCTGGCGCGCGGCACGCGGCGGGGCGCTTCTGGTAACGGCCGTCGCGGTCCCTCTGGCGGCGCTCGCGCTTGCCGGAGGCATATCCGGCCCGGCGGCGCGGGCGCTGGTCGACCCGCGGGTGTATTGGCCACTCGGGCACCTGCAGCTCACGGTGGAGCCCGGGGACGCCCGCATTGCCCGCGGCGGGGAGTTGCTGGTCCGCGTCCGCGCGGACGGCGCGCGTCCCTCGACGGTTCTCGTCGGCTACGAGGGCGCACCGGGGGAAGGGATCGCCGCGATGGAGCGCGGCCCGGAAGGCAGCTGGTTCTGGCGTTTCACCGCGGTTTCGGGGGACTTCAGATACCGGGCCCTCGCAGGCGGCGTCGCCTCACCCTGGTATCGGGTGCAGGTCGCCGACGCGCCGGCGGCAGGCAACTTTGAAATGCTCTTTACCTACCCGGCCTACAGCAGGATCCCCTCCCGGCACGTTGCCGGCAGCGGCGACATCGAGGCCCTCAAGGGGACCTCGGTGGAGATCGCGTTCTCGACCAGCGTCGACGTGGCGAAGGCGGCGCTGGTCTTCGGCTCGAACCGGGTGGCCGTGCGCCAGGCGGGCGAGCGCCGGCACAAAGCCGCTCTTTATCTCAACGGGGAAAGCTCCTACCGGATCGAGCTCGAGGACGCTGGAGGGCTCACCAACGGCGGCGGACCTGAATACGCCGTCCGTTACCTTCCGGATGCAGTCCCGACCGTCGTGGTGATCGAACCGGCGGGCGAGATCGAGAGCGATCCGCGCGGCTCGATAACCGTGCGCTATCGTGCCGACGACGACTACGGCATCTCCCGGCTCGCTCTGGTGGCGCGAGCTGCGGCCGGCGAGCGCCGCTGGGCGCTCCCGCTTCTGGCCGGGGCACGCAGTGCCGGCGGAGACCACGCCTGGGACCTCGGACCCCTCGATGCCAAGCCCGGCGAGACCATCGTCGCCTTCGTCGAGGCGGCGGACAACGACACGATTTCGGGGCCGAAGGTCAGTGCGTCCCCGCCCTTCGTCGTGCGCATCGCCGATCCGCGCGAAAAGCGCGAGCAGACGCGCGAGACCATGGAGAAGCTCGCCGACGACCTGGTGCAGTTGCTGGGAGAGGAGCTCGATCTCCAGACGCGCTACACGGAGCTCGAGGCACGGGCGCGCGAGCCGGACCAGTTCCCGTGGGCTGAGGCGGAGGCGGCCGCCGCCTTGCAGAAGTCAGCGCGGGAGTCCGCCGCCCGCGCGGAGGAGCGCGCGGCAAAGCTCGCGCAGTCGATGGAGCGCGACCCGGTGGCGCGCGATGAGTCGATTCTTCAGGCCGACCTGATCCAGCAGGGGCTCGCCGAGATGCGCGAGCGCCTGCAGGCCCCGATGCAGGAGATGGCGGCGGGCCTGGACCGGGCCAGCGCCACGGCCGAGGAGACGCGGCAGAAGACCGGTTTCCTTGCCGCGACCGCCGAGCAGGCTGCCCGGAAGGCCGAGGACCTGGCGCTCATGGCCGACGCGATGAAGCGCGAGCGGGGAATGGCCGACGTCGAGAGCGGGGCGCGGGAGATGGCCGGGGCGGAGGAACAGCTGCTGGACGCTCTGGAGCGGCTTGCCCCGGGCGATCGGGCCGCGGCAGAGCAGGTGCTCAAGCAGCTGGAGCAGATCGAGCAGGCGCTGCACGATCTCGCGGAGGCCCTGGCGAAGCAGAACAAGGAACTGCCCGAGGAATTCCTGAACAGCGATGCGCTCAGGGGCCTCGATCTCGAGAAGGTGCTCGACCAGCTCGGCCAGGTGCGCGAGCTGCTGAAAAAGGGCGATATCGCCGGTGCGCGCCAAGCTGCGCGGGAACTGGCGAAGAAGTTGTCCGAGGTGCGCGACCGGCTGCGCCAGGCCGAGGACGAGGGCGACGAGCGGCTGCGCGCGTCGCTCGAGCGGCTGCGCGGGAGCACGGTCCCCCGGTTGCAGCGCCTCGCCGATCGCCAGCGGGTGCTGCTCGATCGCACCGAGGCCCTCGAGCGGCAGGCCGGGCCGCGGCTCGAGGGGGCGCTGCGCGAGATGGCGCGGGCCGGCACGACGTCGGCGCCGCCCGGAGAGGCCGAGGTGCTCACCCCCGAAGAACGGGGGCGAGCCGACGCGCTCGCGAACGAGCAGA
>CAZEOK010000065.1:8223-10737 GCA_964513745.1 uncultured bacterium | reverse complement strand
GCGGCCCAGGAGCTCGCCGCCGAGGTCGGCGCGCTGCGCGCCGCGCTGCCGTTTCTGCCGACGGAGATCGGCTCGAACCTCGAGCAGGCGGCCGGGCTGATGGGCGAGGCAGGCGAGCTGCTCGAGCGGCACGAGCCGGCGCGGTCGCTCCCGCCGGAGCGCGCGGCTCTTGCGGCGCTGCAGCGGGCGCGCGACCGGGCGACAAAGTCACTCGATGAGATGACGCAGATGCAGGGGATGCGCCAGGAGGGGCCTGGCAACCAGATGGGTATGGGCTCCCCGGGATTCTCCCGTCCGGGCGGATCTTCCTCTGATTCCGCGCGCAGCCGCCGCTCCGGCGGACGGCGCGGCACCGATGTGCGGAATTTCCTGATACCCGGCCGCGAGGAGCACCGGGTGCCGAAGATCTTCCGCGAGGAGATCATGAAATCGCTCAGCGACGGGTATCCAGCACACTACGAGGAGCGCATCAAGGGCTATTACCAGAGGATCGCCGAATGAGCCTCTTTCGACGACTCCGATCGATTCCCCTGGGTGTCTTGCTGGTTGCTCCGTGCCTTTCAAGCGCTCTGGCTCACCAATTGCCGGCCGCCGGCGCCGGGCTCCCCGGCGGCACTCCCGGCGGCGAGCGGCTGGAAGCCCTGCTGGCGCTCGAACGCTGGGATGTCCCGGCGGCGCGAAAGGCGCTCGAGCGTCTGGGCTCCCCGCTGGCTCCGGCCGACCTGCTGCTCGCCTCGCGCCTGGCGTTCCACGCCGGGGAGTACGCGGAGGCGGTGCGGCTGCTCGGCCCGCTGCCGCCGGTCGTGACCGCCCTCGAACCGGTCGCCGCTTACCTGCGGCTGGCGACCGCGAGCCTCGCACTGGACGGGCGCCTGGCCGTGCGCGAAAGCGAGCACTTCGTCCTGCGCTTCGATCCCGAGCGCGACTGGTTGCTCGCCGAACCGGCGCTCGAGGCGCTCGAGGCAGGCCATGACGCGATCGCCGCGTGGCTCGGCGAGCGCCCGCCCCTGAAAGTGCGCGTCGAGATCGTCCCCACCGCGGAGGATTTCGAGCTGGTTTCGGGGCTCTCCCGGCAGGAGATCGAGAATGCCGGTGCCGTGGGCACCAGCGCCTTCAACAAGATCATGGTGCTTTCGCCGCGTCTGCTGTTGCGCGGCTACCCCTGGCGGGACGCCTTGAATCACGAGTACCTGCACTATCTGATCGTGCGTCTGAGCGCCAATCGCGCGCCGATCTGGCTCCATGAGGGTCTCGCTCGCTACGGCGAGACGCTCTGGCGATCCGAGCGGCCTGAGTTTCTCGACGACGTCGACCGCAGCCTGCTGGCGCGCGCGTTGCGCGAGAACCAGCTGATCCCCTTCTCGGCGATGGACCCATCGCTGGTGCGGCTGCCAAATCCGGGAGCGGTGCGCCTGGCTTTCGCCGAGTGCGCGCTTGCCGTCGATCACCTGATCCGCGGCTGGCAGGTCGAGGGCGTGCGCAGGGTGCTCGCGGAGTTGTCCCGGGCGCCGGAGTACCAGGGAATGGACCCGGTGTTGCGCGCGGCGATCGGCGAGCCGCTTTCGCGCTTCGAGGACGGCTGGCATCGATTGCTCGAACTGCGCGGCTATCGGGAGGTCGCCGGCGTCGCGGTCCCCCGCTTCCGGCTCGCGGGGCAGGGGGAGCCCGAGGCCTGGGACCTGGCCGACTGGCAGCCGCTGGCGGCGCAGAATCACCTGCGGCTCGGCGATCTGCTGCGCACCAGGGGCAATGTGCGCGCAGGGCTCATGGAGTACGAAAAGGCACGGTCGATCGCGCCCGCCTCTCCCTACGCCCACGTCAAGGCGGCGCGGGCGCTTCTCGAGTCGGGAAGGGCGGATCAGTCGGCGGCGGCTGCACGCGAAGCGGTGCGGCTGGGGGGCGGCTACCCCTTGGCCAACATCGCGCTGGCCGCCGCGCTGGCGGCGCTCGGAGATCACGAGGGTGTGACCGAGGCCCTTCGCGGGGCCCTCGAGCTCAATCCATTCGACCCGTTCGTCTGGCGCGATCTCGGCCGGACGCTGCGGCGCCTGGGCCGGGCCCAGGAGGCGCAGGCGGCCTCGGTGACCGCGCTGCGGCTGGCGCCGGGCAACGAGGCGTTCATGCGCTCGGTGATGCAGGATGAGTGATTGCATGCTTAAAGCAATTGCAGGAGTGAGGAAGGCCGATTCCGGAAACGCCGCTGTTCCGCGTGCGCGACGCGGCGGGGACATTCCTTCGGTCGTGCGTCTGCGCCGCCGGCCCGGAACCGCGCCCGTGGCTCGCGGTCTCGTAACTCGCCTGCGGCTCAAACAACGAGCCCGCGTCCCTGCGGGACCGCCCCGGGCACCGCTCCGGGCTTTTCGGCGGCTCCGCGCATCTTCCCTCAGTGAATCCCCAGCTGCCTCGCCGTTCATCGTCTGAGACGGAAAAGGTAGGTTGCCCAAAAGGGTCCAGGTGCAAGGCGCACGACGAAGCGGATGCCGAGGCGGGCTGGTGCCCGCCACAGGCAGACGC
>CAZEOK010000065.1:0-8213 GCA_964513745.1 uncultured bacterium | reverse complement strand
CCCGGGCTGATCGGCGGCTCCGCGCATCTTCCCTCCGGAATGTCCCAGCCGTCTCGCTATTACCTGTGCCAGTCGTTGAAATGGGGTTGACGACGGCGTTGTGTTGGGCCCGGGTCCAGGTATTCAATCTCCCTGATGCCGTGCGGCGATATATGATGGAATTCGCTGTAGCAGAGCCCCTGCAGGGCGGAGGGGTGGCGCGGAGCGGGGGACCCCGGCGACGCGGAGCGTCTCGCGAGCACCGACGGGGATGGGCAGCGACAGGACCCCGCAGCTTGCACGGTAAATTCAGGAGAACGAGAGGGAGGTATGAGCATGGGTACCCACGAGTGGCGTGACGAGCAGGACGTGAAGTTGGCAGCGGAGCTCGTGCGGTCGCGTGCCGCGATCCGCGAGCAGATCGGCCGGGTGATCGTCGGGCAGGACGAGGTGGTCGAGGAGCTGCTCACCAGCCTCTTCACGAGCGGGCACTGTCTGCTCATCGGCGTTCCGGGGCTGGCCAAGACCCTGCTGGTGAGCACGCTTGCGCAGGCCGTGCACCTCACCTTCAACCGCGTGCAGTTCACCCCGGACCTGATGCCTTCGGACATCACCGGCACGGAGGTGCTCGAGGAGGACGCCGACCGCCGCCGCTCGTTCCGATTCCTGCCCGGGCCGGTTTTCACGAACGTGCTGCTCGCCGACGAAATCAACCGCACCCCGCCGAAAACCCAGGCCGCCCTGCTCCAGGCGATGCAGGAGTATCAGGTGAGCGCCGGTGGGCGGACGTACCCCCTGGAACGCCCCTTCTTCGTGCTGGCGACCCAGAACCCGATCGAGCAGGAGGGGACCTACCCGCTTCCGGAGGCCCAGCTCGACCGTTTCATGTTCAGCGTCTACCTCGAGTACCCGAGCTTCGAGGAGGAAACGCGCATCGTCGGCGCCACCACCGCGGCCGCAACCGCCAGCGTCGCGCCAGTACTCGATGCGGCGCGCATCCTCGCCTATCAGGAACTGGTCCGGCGGGTGCCGGCAGCCGGCCCGGTCATCGAGTATGCCGTGCGCCTGGCGCAGTCCAGCCGCCCGGCGTCAGCCGGCGCCCCAAAGTTCGTCCGCGACTACGTCGCCTGGGGAGCCGGGCCCCGGGCCTCGCAATATCTCGTGCTCGGCGCCAAGGCGCGCGCACTGCTCGGCGGGCGCTATGCCGCCTCGATCGAGGACGTGCGGGCGCTGGCCCCGGCGGTTCTCCAGCACCGCATCCTCACGAACTTCACCGCCGAGGCCGAAGGGGTCTCCTCGCGCGAGGTCGTCCGCCGACTGCTCGAGACGGCTGCCGGGGATGGACGCTAGCATCTCGCCCCCGCGCGGCGCGCCCGGCCGGCACGGACGCTACTTCGATCCGGTCGTGCTGGCCAGGATCTCGAACCTGACGCTGCGCGCCCGTCATGTGGTCGAGGGGCTGATGGCGGGATTGCACCGCAGCTCGTTGCGCGGGCTCTCGGTAGAATTTGCCGAGCACCGGCCCTACACGCCCGGCGACGAGCTGCGACGGGTCGACTGGAAGCTCTTCGGTCGCCAGGACCGATATTACGTCAAGGAGTACGAGGCCGAGACCAATCTGCGCGCACACCTGTTCGTCGATGCCAGCGCCTCGATGGGCTATGCCGGCTCGGGCATCTCGAAGTACGACTACGCGGCCACCCTCGCGGCCTCGCTGGCCTACCTGATGCTGTTGCAGCGCGACGCGGTCGGCCTGGTCGTCATGGGCCCGGGCCCCCCGCGCGTGCTCCCCGCCCGTTCCCAGCCGCACCACCTGCGCGCGATCATAGCCGAGCTCGAGGCGGCCCGACCCGCCGGGGCGACCGACGTGCGCGCGGCGCTTGCCGACGTGGCCGGCGGCCTCCATCGGCGCGGTTTGTGCATCCTCATATCCGACCTGCTCGATGACCCGCAGGGACTCGAGGCGGGGCTGCGCCACCTGCACCACCGTCGGCACGATCTTATGGTGCTGCAGCTGGCGGACCGGGACGAGCTCGAACTGCCTTTTCACAAGCTCACGCTCTTTCGCGACCTCGAGGGCGCCCTGGAGGTGACGACGGACCCGCGCGAGATCCGCCGCGAGTACCGGGCCGCGATCGACGAGCACCTCGCGCTCGTGCGCGCGCTGTGCCGGCGCACCGGCGCGGACCACGACCTCTTTGTCACCGACCAGCCGCTGGACCGGGGACTGGTGCGCTATCTCGCGCGCCGGGAGGGGTGAGGCGTGGCGCTCGGACTGCTGGCGCCCCTGAACCTGCTGGCGGCCGCCGCGGTCGCCGTGCCGGTGGCGATCCACCTGCTGCAGCGGCGGCGCGAAGCGACCGTCGACTTTCCGACGGTGCGCTTTCTCCTTCTGGCGCAGAGGCGCTCGTCTCGCCGCTTGCGGGCGCGGCGGCTCCTGCTGCTGCTCGTGCGCGCGCTGTGCGTGCTGCTCTTTGCGCTGCTGCTGGCCCGCCCGGTGCTGCAGGCGCCGGGGGCGGCCTTCCGGGAGGGGGAGCCGGGCTTCACCGCCGTGATCCTGGACACGTCGCTGAGCATGACCGCGCTGGCGGCGACCGGACGCCCGCGATTCGAGGCGGCGCGCGATCTGGCGCGCGGGATCGCTGCGAGGGCAGGGGAGCGTGAACGGTTCGCGCTGATCGAGGTCGCACCGAGGCCCGGGGAGAGTGCCGCCGCGTCGCGGTGGCTTGACGCGGACGGTTTCGTCGACGCCCTCGCGGCGGCGTCCGCACGGCCCGCTATCGCCGATCCGCCCCGCGCCTTCGCCGAGGCCTACCGCCTCCTGCGGGAGTCCGGGGCCGCACAGCGGCGGATTCTCGTGATCAGCGACCTCGCCCGCGGCGGCTGGGATCGCGTCTCGCTGGGTGGGCTCGCGCTGCTCGATGCGTCGGTCCCGGTGCGGGTGTTGCGTCTTGGCGGTGACGGCGCGCGCAATCGGGCCGGGGTCGTGAGCATCGCCGCCAGCGGGGAGAGCCGTGTTGCGGGCGAGCCGCGCGTGGTGCGTGTCGAGATCGCGAACGCAGGCCCTGAGCAGGTGATCCCCGTGGAGCTGAGGCTGGACGAAAAGCTTGCGGCGAGCCGCCTCGAGACCGTGCAGCCAGGCACGAGCGCCGCCGTGGAATTCACGCTGCGGCCGCCGGCAGGCGCTGCGCAGCAGGTGGAGGTACGCGTGCCGCCGGATCGTTATCCGGCAGACGATCGTCGCTTTCTGGGGCTCGACGTGGCACCGCCGGTGAGCGTGCTCGCGGTCGACGGCGAGCCCGGGGCCTCGCTCGCCCAGAGTGAAACCTTTTTCTTTCAGGAGGCGTTGCGGCCCGAACGGCTGGCGGCGACCGTGCCGGTGCGGGTCACGGTCGTTGGCCCCGAGGCGCTCGCCGCTCCGGTTCCCGCCGGCACGGCGGTCGTCGTGCTGGCCAATGTCCGTGCACCGGGCGAGAAAGCAGGTCGGTTGCTCTCCGACTACGTCGCTGCGGGCGGGTCGCTTCTTGTGTTCTGGGGCGGCGCGTGCGACACCGGGGCCTGGCGCCGGGATGCGCCGGGGTTGCTGCCGGCACCCGTGACCGCGACAGAATTGTCGCCGCCCGAGCGTCCGTGGCGCGTCGGTGAAACCGATTATGCCGCGGCGCCGCTTGCCGTGTTCCGGCCGCCGGCGAATGGGACATTCGCGACCGCCTCGTTCACGCTGCGGGCGCGGCTGGAGCGCCCGTCCCCGGCGACCCGCATCCTGGCGCGCTTCGAGGACGGTGAGCCGTGGCTGCTCGAGCATCAACTGGGGCGCGGGCGCATCGTCTTTGCCGCATCGACCGCGGACCTTGAAGGCAATGACCTGGCGACGCGACCGGCGTACGTGCCTCTTGTGCAGCGGCTCGTGCTCTGGCTTGCCGGTGACCTGGAGCAGGCGTCGGATGCAGAACTTGTCGCCGGTGAGCCGCTCGAGCTCACCGGCGGGCTGGAGCTTGCCGGGACCCGGGTCGTCCTTGAATCTCCGGGTGGGATCCGGCGCGAGGTGGAGTTCCAGTCGGCGGGCGCGGGGAGCCTCGCGGTCGCCAGGGAGACCGGGGAGGTCGGTTTCTACCGCTGGTCGCGCCCCGGCCGCGCGGGAATCGCAGCAGTGAATGTCCCGGCCGTGGAATCGGATCTCGCCCCTCTCGGCGCGGACGAGATCGAGGAACGGCTGCGGCCGGTGCGGGCGGAACTCGTGGAGGTGACGCCATCCGGGGTCGCGGGCGACCCCGCCCGGCTCGGCGTAGTGAGTCTCACCCGACCGATTCTGGTCGCGCTGCTTGCGTTGCTGCTGCTCGAGACGTTGATTGCCGGACCGCGCGTTTCCTGGCGGGAGATGGCGCGCCGATTCCGATCCGCCGCCTCGGCCTGATCTTCCCCGCCGCGCACAAGCTCGAGCACGAGCAGCCGGCGCGTTTCCGCGTGAACCCGGCAGTGCTCCGCGGGACGCAATCCTCCCACCCAGACGATGCCGTTCCGGTCGCATACCAATGGAACCCGCGCGCGGCTTCCGGCAGGGACCTTCGCTTCGATGAGAACCTCCTTGAGCTTCTTTTCAGCGGGCATGCCGAACGGTTGGAAACGATCTCCGTGCCGGCGGGCTCGCACCACAAGGGGCGGGCTCAGACTGTCGAGGTCGAGCGCGACCCGGCACGGGTCGGCACCGAAGGCGCGGGGATCGAACCTTGCGGGCCGCGAGCGGGTGCGCGCCGTCACGGAACCGCCGCCGGGGAGCGCCACACTCCCGGGCAGCGGCAGAGGCACGCACCCCAGGCCGGCAGACGCAGGTGCGGACGACGAACGCTGCAGGACCAGGCCGGCGCCGTCGCTGCTGCAGGTGACGCCTCCCGGCACGTCCCAGGAGCGCGCCCCGCTTCCGGCCGCGAGGAGCGCCTCGACGTGGCGGCTCGAGAAATCCGCTGGCAGGAGGGCGACGGTCCGCAACGCTGTCAGCAGCGCGCGTGAAAGAATCGCCGGGTGCGTCGAAGCGAGTATCCCGGGCGTGAAGGCGTACCGGTGGTCCCCTGCCGCAGCGGTCTCGAGCAGCCTGGCGGATTGGATTTCGATACTATCGTTATCGTGCTGCAGCATCTCGGCCAGTTTTCCGAGCCGCTCGACGATGCGCGGGTTGTACTCCCTGGCGATGAGCGGTAGCAGATCGAGTCGCACGCGGTTCCGCAGGTAGCGCCGCGTGCTGTTCGTGTGGTCGGTGCGCCAGCTCACCCCGCGCTTCTCGAGCCACTCCTCGATCCGGGCCCGCCGTGCGAAGAGCAGCGGGTGCACCAGGAGTCCGGCGTGGCTCGAAGGGCGGATGCCGCCGAGTCCCGCGGGCCCCGAGCCAGCCAGAAAGCGCATCAGCATGGTCTCGGCCTGGTCGTCCCCCGTGTGCCCCAGCGCCACGATCGCCTGTCCGCGGCGCGCCAGGCCGAGCAGGAATCTCAGCCGCATCGCGCGCGCGAGCTCCTGGAGGGAGGCCGTGCGGCGCTGGCGCGGCGTGAATGGCTGGCCGCGGCCCAGGTGAAAGCGCAGGTCGAGACGCCGGGCCAGCGATTCGGCGACCGCGGCGTCCCGCTCAGCCCGGCGGCCGCGCAGACGGTGGTTGAAGTGGGCGACCTCGAGGGTGATCCCGAGGCGCGTCCGGGCCGCAAGAAGCAGATGCACCAGGCACGTCGAGTCAGCGCCGCCCGAAAGCGCCGCAATGACCCTCGAGCCCGGCGGCATGAGCCGATGGCGAGCCGTATAGGCCAGGAAATCAGGGAGCAGAGACGGCTGCACGAGTCTGAGGCGCCCGGTTTCCATCCGGCATCGCGATCGTGTTGCTCAAGGCTTTGCCCGACGCGCCTGCCGCGCCGCGTTCTCTCGGGTGGTGGTGCGAAGATCCATGGAGGCGACGTTCTCCTTGCGAACGGCATTGCTTATGCTGCCGGGAGGCTATCATATAAAGGAAGATTTTTCGCGTAAACGTATCGCAGGCTGTCCGCACGGTGTTTTTGCGGTATGATGCCCGCCGGACAGGCACGATGAAGAGCGGCAGATTCACAGCCACGGCCACGGTGTTCCTGGCCGTGATGATCATCCTCGCGGTCGGGCAACCCTCGGTCGCCCAGTCGCCGGCAGCCACGCCGGCAGCAGGGACTTTAGTGCGCGTCGAAACGCGCTTCGTCGATCAGGCCAGCGGTAGGGAGGCCGGCTGGGGTGCGACTGGACAGATTCTCATTCCCCCGCAGCCGGACGATCCCGCGCTCCAGCGCTGGCGGCAGGCGCGCACGGTAGCGATATCGCTCTCGCGCCAGAGCGTGACGCTTGCCCAGGGGGGGCGGGGCCTGATCCGGGTCGGCCGCGAGATCCCCTTCGCCGGCTGGTTCCTGCGCCACGGCGTGAGCTGCGGCTGGCTCGAGGCGGGGACCGAGTGGCGCGAGATCGAGTCCGCGCTCGAGGTCGAGGCGGAGCTGGTCGGCGCGGACGGCGCCGTGCGACTCCTGCTCACGCCGGAATTCAGCTATCTCTCGGGACGCTCGCGTCGCACCGTTTCTTTTCCCGGAGAACGCGCGGAGATCGTCCTGGCGCCTGGCGTGGAGGCTCGTTTCGCGCCGAGCGCCGCTTTCGAGGCCTTCTACGCCCTGCTGCTCGCCGGGTACGATCCGCTTCGGCGTGTCTGGCCGGTTGATCTGGTCCTGAGCGTCGATCTGGTCGATCCGGTGGAAGCAACGGAGCGCTGATAACATGAAGATAATCTGCTATAATAAATATATAAAGTAGCAGTTTGCTCAAAGAGGTCCAGCTGCAAGCGGCAGATGGGCTTTTTCAGCAGCCTGTCAGGGTCAGTCAGCAGCCAGCCAAACCACGGCCCGCCGGCCGTCAAGGAGAGAACAGCCCATGACCAGCGCCACCCGCGACGACGTTCGCAACATTGCCATCATCGCCCACGTCGACCACGGCAAGACCACGCTCGTGGACGCCCTGCTCTGGCAGAGCGGGACCTTCCGCGCCAACGAGACCGTGGCGGTACGCGTCATGGACTCGATGTCCCTCGAGCGCGAGAAGGGCATCACGATCATGGCCAAGAACACTTCGGTGGAGTTCGATGGCGTGCACATCAACATCGTCGACACCCCGGGGCACGCGGACTTCGGCGGCGAGGTCGAGCGCACACTCTCGATGGTCGACGGGGTGATGCTGCTGGTCGACGCGAGCGAGGGACCGCTGCCGCAGACGCGCTTCGTGCTCGGCAAGGCACTCGAGAAAAAGCTCACGCCCATCCTGGTCATCAACAAGATCGACCGCCCCGACGCGCGCACCAAGGAGGTCCTCAACGAGGTCTACGACCTGTTCATCGATCTCGATGCCGCCGAGGATCAGCTCGACTTTCCGGTGTTCTACTGCAACGCGCGCAAGGGGACCTGCCGCACGAGCCTCGACGGGGAGGACCAGCTGCTGCTGCCCCTGCTCAAGGCGATCGTCACCACGGTGCCCGCGCCGCGCTACGACCCGGCGCTGCCGCTGCAGCTTCTGGTGGCGAACATCGACTACGACGACTACATCGGCCGGTTGATCGTCGGCCGGATCTTCAACGGCAGGATCCGCAAGGACCAGCAGGCCGCTCTGTGCCGCCTCGGCGGCGAGACCGTGACCGCGAAGATCACCGGGCTCTTCGGGCAGGCCGGGCTGCGCCGGGTCCCGATAGCCGAGGCGGGCCCGGGCGACATCGTCGCGCTCTCCGGCTTCGCCGACGTGCATATCGGCGAGACGGTCTCCGACGCCGAGACGCCGCTGCCGCTGCCGCCGATCAAGGTCGATGAGCCGACGATCGCCGTCGTCTTCTCCGTGAACTCCTCGCCGCTCTCGGGCCGCGACGGCAAATTCGTCACCTCCCGGCACCTGCGCGACCGCCTGGCGAAGGAGAGCCTCGCCAACGTCTCGATCCGCATCGAGCCGACGGATGCTCCCGACGCGTTTCTCGTCGCGGGCCGCGGCGAATTGCAGCTGGCGATCATCATCGAGACGATGCGGCGCGAGGGGTACGAGCTCTCGGTGGGCCGGCCTGAGGTGGTGACCAAGGTGATCAACGGCGAGCGCCACGAGCCCGTCGAGATCCTGATCGTCGACTGCCCCGAGGAGGTCGTCGGCGCCGTGACGCAGATGGTCGGGACGCGCCGCGGCCGGATGATGAAGATGGTCAACCACGGCAGCGG
>CAZEOK010000064.1:1340-17827 GCA_964513745.1 uncultured bacterium | reverse complement strand
CGAGCCGCTCGTTGGTGCCGGTCGTCTCGTGCAGGGACTGCTTGTCCTGGTTCTGCTCCATCAGGTTGGCGCTCACGGTGTCGGCGAGTTTTCCCGCCTCGACGATGCCGGCGATGGTCACCAGGAGCTCGGGCGGGATCTTGCGGCTGAGCTTCACGTACTTCTCGAACAGCTCGTTCACCGAGCGGCGCAGCGCCTCGATCTCGCGACTGCCGGGCTCCGGGCCGGGGTCGAGCGGCACCGGCTGCGCGACGAGGAGGTTGCCGGCGAGTGCAATGCCGACAAGACGCACCCGCCCGAGCCCCTCGACGAGGATCTTCACGGTGTTGTCCGGGAGCTTCAGCACCTGCAGGATCTCGGCGCGTACACCGACATCGTAGAGGTCGTCCGGCTGGGGGTCGTCGACCGCGGAGCGCTTCTGGGTCGCGAGGAGGATCTGCTTTTCAGCGGTCATGGCCCGCTCGATCGCGGCAATCGATTTGTCGCGGCCGACGAAGAGCGGCACCACCATGTGCGGAAAGACGACAATGTCGCGCAGGGGCAGCAACGGCAGGACGGCGGACTCCACAGCCTCCGGCACCGGGTCACTCACGATCACACCACCTTTCCACGTGTCACGCACAAGCCCACGCCGGTTGAGATTCCCGACGGGGGAATTTGATTCAGCGGGGCAGCTCGCCGAGCTCCTGGGCGATGCGCCGCTTGAGCTCGGAGAGATCGGAGGATTTGACGACGTACCCATCGGCTGCCCAGGAGCCGAAGTCGGCCTGGTACTCCCCGTAGGCCGTGACGAGAACCACGGGCAGGCCGGGGCGCAACTCCTTGATCAGGCGCAGCGCCTCGATCCCGTCGATCCCGCCCTGCATCCGGATATCGAGGGTCACCAGGTCGAACCGCTCGCGGTCGATGGATTGTCGCGCCTCGTCCCACGTGGCGACACTATGCACCCGATAACCGGCGTCGGTCAGCTCGTCGCTGTAGAGTCGGCGGATGTTCGCTTCGTCGTCGACGACCAGAATCCTCTTCATGGTAACCTCTTACGGCCGCTCGACGCGGGCCTCGCGCAGGAAGCGCGCCGCCTCCTCTGGCGGTGTGGGGTTGATGAAGAAACCCGAGCCCCACTCGAAACCGGCAACCTTCGTGAGCTTGGGCATGATTTCGATGTGCCAGTGGTAATACTCATTGTCCTCCTCGCGAAACGGGCTGGTGTGCAGGATGTAGTTATAGGCGGGATTCTCGAGCACCGCGTCGAGTCGGCGTAACGTCTCCTGGAGCATGGTCGCGAGCGAGACGAACTGCTTCGGGGACGCGTCCTCGAAGGACGAGTCGTGTTTCTTGGGCAGAATCCAGGTCTCGAACGGAAATCGCGGCGCAAAGGGGGCGAGGGCGACGAACTCGGAGTTCTCGCCGACGACACGAAGGCCGGCGTCGAGTTCCTGGCGGACGATGTCGCAGAAGATGCACCGCTCCTTGTAGCGGTAGTAGGTCATCGACCCGTCGACCTCCTCGCGCACCCGCTTGGGGACAATCGGCAGCGCGATGAGCTGGGAGTGCGAGTGCTCGAGAGTCGCGCCCGCGGTGATGCCGTGGTTCTTGAAAATCAGGACGTAGCGGAAGCGCAGATCCCGCTTGAGGTCCATGATGCGATCGCGGTAGGCCCAGAGAACGTCCTCGACCGCCTTCGGAGACATGGTCGCAAGCGTCGCCTCGTGGTCGGGGGTCTCGATGATGACCTCGTGCGCGCCGATCCCGTTCATTTTGTCGAACATCCCTTCGCCGATCCGGTCGAGAGCACCTTCGATTTGAAGCGCGGGGAACTTGTTGGGGACCACGCGCAGCTTCCATCCGGGCTTGTTCGCCTCCGTGCCGTTGTCGCGGTAGGCGAGAATCTCCGGCGGTGTCGTGTACTCGTTGCCGCTGTCGAAGGGGCAAAACCCCCCCTCCCTGCGCCGATCTTGGGGCAGGGTGAAATCCGAGGGCCGCTTGCCACGATCACTGGAAATGATGACCCAGCGGCCGAGAATTGGATCCTTGCGCAACTCTGGCATGCTCGTTCTCCTTGCACGATCCCGCATCGGCGCGGGAGGTTTGCCGTCTAAGGCAAACAGGATATAGTGGAGGCGTGGTGAAGACAAGTGCACGCCGGCGGCACGCTGCCGGCCCGGGCGTTTCCGGGCCTGAAAATCCCGACAGACGCCGGTTCGTGTCCGCGCTCGCCGTTGCGACGGCGGGGGCGTTCGTGTTGGCGCCCCGGGCAGCGCCGGCCCTGGCGTTTTCCAACCTGCGCACGGATCAGAAGGACGCGATCAAACGCTTCACCTTTGCCCAGTTGCGATACTCGGGGGGGGACTGGGACCCCCACCCTACCGGGCCCGCCGAGTTCATCGGGGAGATCGAGCGGATGACCAGTGTCGAGGCTGAGCCCGCACGGCTCGAGGTAACCATCGACGATCCCCGGCTCTTCCTGCACCCGTTTCTCTACGTCGCCGGCCACCGTGACTTCACCCCGTTCGCTCAGTCCGAGGTGGATCGGTTACGCACCTGGATCGATGCCGGCGGCACCCTCGTTGCAGACGATTCCGCCGGGACCCCCGGATATGGGTTCGACGCAGCCTTCCGGAGGGAGCTGACCCGGGTACTGCCAGCATCCCGCCTGGAACGACTTCCCGCCGAGCATACGGTGTTCAAATCGTTCTTCCTGGTTCGAACGGTTGCTGGAACGCGACTCGCGAGCCCCTTTCTCGAAGGCCTCACCATCCAGGGCCGCACCGCGGTGGTCTACTCCCAGAACGATCTGCTCGGCGCCTTCGCCCGTGATCCACTCGGACGCTGGATCGATCCCTGCTCCCCGGGAGGGGAGCGCCAGCGGCGCCTTGCATTCCACCTCGGGGTGAACATCGTCATGTACGCACTCTGCGGCGACTACAAGCAGGACCGCATCCACGTGCCGTTCCTGCGACAGAGGCTGTAGACCGCACCAATGGAATTCGGGAACGCCTTCGGCGGGGGTTTTACGCACCTGTGGGCCGCCGCGTCGGCGGTGGCGCTCGCTTTTTTCTCGCTCTGGCACTATGCCGCGCTGCGATCCCGCGTTTCCGCGCGCAGGGCTGCGGCACTGGCCCTGCTGCGCGGCGCCGCAATCGCTCTGGTGCTCGTGCTGCTTGCCGGTCCGCGTGTCGTTCACCAGACGTTTCAGCGGGTCCGCCGCCCGATCGTCGTCGCAATCGACACCTCGCGCAGCATGGGCTTTCACGGTGGATTGGAGCTCTCACGGCTCGATCGGGTTCGCGAATTCCTGCAAACGGCGGAGTATCGCCGGTCTGCGGCTGGCTTCGTCACCGGACTCTACTCGTTCTCCGATTCGCTTGCGCCGGTAGCACCGGACGGGGTCGGAGCACTGCTGCCCGAGGGTTCGCGCACCGACCTGTCGGGGGCGTTGCGGCAGGCAGGGAGCACCGGAGAGCCCGCTGCGATCGTCCTTTTCACGGACGGCGGGCACGCAGCCGGGGAGTCTGCCTTGGCGCTGCCAGATCTGCCGCTGGTGATTGTCGGCGTCGGGGCGGGGGAGCGTACGCTCGACGCCGAGGTCTCCTCCGTCGAGCCCACAGCCATCGCCTTTGCCGGGCAGGCATTGCAGATCCAGGTGCTCCTGCGGGCCTCCGGTCTGGCAGGCCGAAACGTGCCTCTCCTGCTCAAGCAGGGCGAGCAGGTGCTTGTTTCACGAGCAGTCACTCTGCCGCAAGACGGGCAGGATCTTCGCGTAACGCTCGAGTGGACGCCGCCGGCTCCGGGCAGCTATCCGCTCGTGGTGCAGCTGCCAGTTCAGGACGGTGAGCAGATTGTCGACAACAACCGCGCCGAACTGCCCGTCGATGCGGTCCGCGACAGGATACGGGTACTCCTGGTCTCCGGGGCGCCCAGTTGGAGCTATCGGTTCCTGCGCGGAGCACTCAAGGGCGATCCGAGCCTCGATGTCGTCTCGTTCATCATCCTTCGAACCGCCGTGGACGCCGTCGACGTCCCGCAGCAGGATCTGAGCCTCATCCCGTTCCCAACCCAGAAAATCTTCATGGAAGAGTTGCCGAACTTCGACCTGCTCGTTTTCGACAATTTCGCATACCAGCCCTATCTGCCGTCCCAATACCTTGAAAAGGTTGAGCAGTTCGTGCGTGGGGGCGGCGGATTCTGGATGCTCGGCGGTCCGCTCTCCTATCTCGGCGGGCGCTATCAGCAAAGCCCGCTTGCTGCCGTGTTGCCGGTTGAACTTCCGGGGACCGCGCCCCCCGGGGGCGGATTCCGCGAAATGCCGGTGCAGCCCAGCCTGACCCCCGCGGGTCGCGCTCACCCGTTCTTTCAGGGATTGACGGAGCCCGGCGGCGAGCCGCCGCCACTGAGAGGCTTCAATGTCTCGGGTCCGCCAAGGGCCGGTGCCGTCGTTCTCGCCGAGATATCGCTGGCCGGCGCGCAGCCGCAACCACTGGTCGTCCTCGGTCGCTACGGTCGGGGGCGGGTGCTCTCCGTGCTCACCGATTCGCTTTGGGACTGGTCCTTCGCGGAGGCTGGTCGCGGCAGAGGAAACAGGGCCTATCTGGCGTTCGTGCGCCAGGCGGTCCGCTGGAGCATCGGCGACCCGCAGCTTCAGCCGCTACGGGTCGAACCCGAGAGGGTCAGGCTTGCACCCGGGGATCCGATCCGTGCCCGGATCCGCGTGCTGGGTGAGGACTTTCTCCCGGCCGCGCGTCCCGAGCTCACGGCGAACTTGCGTAGTCCTGGCGGCGAATTGCGGACCCTGGTCGCGGCGCCCGAGGCCCCGGGTGTCTACCGGGTCGAGGCGGCTGCGGTCGGGGAGGGAAGCTGGGAGATAACTGCGGAGGCCTCCAGATCAGGCAGGGTGTACGCGCGCGCCGCGGCCACCGTGGTCGCTGCCTGGCCACCCGAGGAGTACCGCTCCCCCGGGCTGAATCGAGGTAACGTGAAAGCACTGCTTGCGGGGCGTCGCGGGGCGTTTCTGGAACTCGGGTCGCCGGCCACGACCGCTGACTCCCTGGAGAAGCTGCTCGACGAATTGACTTCATCCGGCTTGAACGAGCGCGCCGAGAGCCGTCCACTCGCGGAAATGCTGCCGGCCTTCCTTTTGCTCCTCGCCGTGATCTCGGTCGAGTGGATCGTTCGACGCCGCTCGGGGCTGGACTGAGCAGGGCTCACTTCTTCTGGCGCAGTAAATACCTGCGATCCGCCTGGTGCGGATCATGGCAGAACACGCAGCCTTTCTCGCGCAGCAGGTTGCCGTTTTCGGCGGGACGGAGCATCAGGTGCTTGAGCGCGTCAGCCTCGGTGTGACAGCGAAAACAGAGGGACTCGCCGCTCGCAACGAGAAAGGCAGGATTGGTCTGGCCATGAGGATCGTGGCAGAGAGTGCAGCTTCCGATCGCCACGGGGCCGTGGACGTATTTCGCGGTCGCCGGCCGGTCGTGGCATTTTGCGCACAAGTCAGCATCCGGGATCGCAATGGCGTAGGTACGCGCCTGTTCGTCGTGGCAGACAAAGCAATCCTTGCGGGTGAGCATCCCGTGCGAGCTGTAGCGCCGGTAGGTCATTTCCTTGGGCAACTCCGGATTGTGGAGAATGTTCAGGACGACGGGCAACACGCCGGCGCCAGTGATGCGGATCGTATTGATCCCCTCGCGCAACTTGAGCATCGTCGAGAACGTACGATTGTGGACGCTCAGGACCAGGGGGGCATCGTTGATCTCCGCGGTGATCTCTGCGAGATGCCCGTCGGAGACCGTGCCGATCAACGGCACGGGGAGCCGGTCGACCACGGCATTGTTGGAAGGCGCCAGCAGCGTGACGGCGATCTTCGGCTCCTGGTAGTTCTCCTCGGCGTGGCAGGCGAGGCAGAGTTCTCGTTTGAGCATCTGCCGCCGCAGGAACCAGGTGCGATTGCCGGTCTTGCTGCTGATGTATTCGGTGTGGGGGTCGTGACACGTGACGCAGGAGATCTCTCCCTGTTCGTTCAGGTGAAGGTCCTGGGGGACCTTCATCGAGGGACGGATTCCCACGCGGTGGTTGATGTTGTCCTCCAGGGACGCGGCATGGCACTCCTGACAGAGATCGTCGATGTTCTTGCGGAAGATGTTCCGCTGCAGAACGCGCCCCTGCCCGGGGACGAGAACGTGGCAGTGGGTGCAGCCGATTCGCTGGAAGTCGTGCGGATTGCGCTCGGGCGCGGCGGCGGCTGGTGCGGCGGCCAGGAGCACGGCGGCAGCGAGGAGTGCAGGCGCGTGCATCGCTTTTCCCGATCTGCGGTTCAGGACTTCCCGGGTGAGGTCCGCAACCGGAAAAACTCGATCTCGCGAGCCAGTGCCTCCTCGCGGGCGAGCAGGTCGCCGAGGTCCTTGCGGCACTCTGTGCTGGCGGAACCGGAGGCATCGAGGTGGTGCGAGAGCTTAGCGGAGGCCTCGCGCATGGCATCAGCGCTGACGCGAATAGCCACAAGGCGGAGGTTGAGGGTCTCCAGAGCGTGGGAGAGCGATTCCGCGAGGGGGGTGGTCTGGTCCTTGAGTCGAAGCTTCGGTTCGAAATCCAGCTCGCCGTGCGAGATGTTCTCCAGATAGCGGCGCATGGCGAAGAGGGGGCCGGCGATGTGGTGTGAAACATAGAGCGTGATGATGATCGCCGCTACGCCGAGAACGACGATGAAGATGCCACTCAGGGCCAGCAGCGTCGGCAGCAGGACTTCCCCGGTGTTCTTGATGGTGAAATGGGCGCTGTAGTAAGTCTCCTCGAGACGCCTGTTCAGGATGAGATAGGATGCGAGGACGAAAACTCCGGTGCCAACGAGCAGCAGGACCACGAATTTGAGGATGAACTCACTCTGAAAACGCTTGTCGATGAAAATTATTTTCCGCGGCTTATCATCTCCCATGTACGGTCTCCCACTGTTGGCGGCCGACGCCGCGGATCCACGTTCACGGAACTGTGTGGCCGAATCATCTGGTATAGTAATAAGCGGAGTCTGGACATGTCAAGGAATACGGCACTGGAGAAGGCGTCTTCGCCGCGGCTCCGATCCGGCGGTCCCTATCGGGTGTTGTGCATCGCAGGCACCGATTCAGCGGGCTGTTCCGGAATCGCGGCCGACCTGCGGACCATCGCGGCGCTCGGCGGGCACGGCATGCTGGCGGTCACGGCGGTTACGGCGCAGGATACCCGCCGGGTACGCGCTGTCGCACCGACAAACCCCTGGCTGGTTCGGGCGCAGATCGCCGCGGCGCTCAACGACATCGGGGCCGACGCCGTCAAGATCGGCATGCTGGCCGCCGCCCCGATCGTTCGTGCTGTTGCCGCTGCTCTTGCCCGGTACGATCAGCCGCGCATCGTTCTCGATCCCGTGTTGAGATCATCCACGGGGCGATCGCTCATCGAGGGCGACGGGCGACGCGCGCTGGTGCAGTTGCTCCTGCCGCTCGCTGCCCTGATAACCCCGAACCTGCCCGAAGCGGAGGAGTTGCTGGGACGGCCGATCATCGGTGTCGCCGGGATGACCGAAGCCGCACGCCGCCTTCGCGATCTCGGCGCGAGGGCGGTGCTCATCAAGGGGGGACACCGCCGCGGTGACGCTGTGGACGTGTACGCCGACGACTCCGGGACCACCCTGCTGCGCGAGCCAAGAATCGCTACCCTCAACACGCGGGGAACCGGCTGCGTGTTGTCCACCGCCTGCGCCTGCTTCCTTGCGCAGGATCTGGCTCTTCCGGAAGCGGTTCGCCGCGCCAAGGCTTTTGTCACCGAGGCCATCCGCCGCTCTTATCCTCTCGGAACGGGCCATGGCCCCGTGAGCCCGACGGCTGCCGGAAACTTCTGGCCGGGGAAGGGTCCCTCGTGGTCCGCGCCGGTATGAGCAGGCCGCTGGTGGCTGCGGTAATGAGCCTGGTTGCGATGGTAGCGGCGGGCGACGCTCCGGGAGCGGTCATCCCGCCAGCGAGCGTGCGGCCGGGAGACGTCTTCATCCTGCGTCCGCGCCCGGAACCTGGCGCCCCCGAGTCGGTGTTATTTCTCGACAGGACCTATCCGCCGCTTGCGATCCCTGGCGAGCCCGGGGTGGTCTTTCTTCTCGGGGTGGACCTTGACGTGAAACCAGGGGAGGCGCCGGCTCTCGTTCGCCGGGTAGGCGGCGGTGAGGATCGTTTGACCGTGACCATCGTAAAGCGGACCTTCCCCGAAGAGCATCTGACCCTGCCGCCGGCCATGGTCACCCCGCCCAAGGCGCTCGAGGAGAGGATCGCGCGCGAGCAGGCCCTGGCGGCCGAGGTCTACAGAACGGCCACCAGGGAAAAACTCTGGGAGCGGGGCTTCTCGCGGGCGCTACCACAGAAGGCCGCTGGCAACTTCGGCCGTCGCCGGATTCTCAACGGTATTCCGAAGAGCCCGCACACGGGCCAGGACTACACCGCACCGGCTGGGACCCCGGTGCTGGCGGTCGCCAGCGGCACGGTGCGCCTCGCCCGGGACTGCTATTACTCCGGCCAGACCCTGCTCGTCGATCACGGTTCCGGACTCGTCAGCCAGTACATGCATCTGGAGAAAATGCTCGTTGCCGAAGGGGAGGAGGTTTCGGCTGGCCAGATCATCGGCCGCGTGGGGAGCACCGGCCGCGCCACCGGCCCGCACCTGCACCTCGGCATCCGGCTTTTCGAGCAGCGGGTCGACCCGGAGACGCTCTGGGGCCTCTTCCCCGAAAGACAGCCATGATCAACACTGGAAAGCGATGGCTTTGTAGCCGGTCGGATCGCGCCTTGCACAAGAACGCGTACGCGTTGGCACTCGTTGGGCGTAGGGGTGGCGCGGAGGGGAGGACTCCAGCGGCGGACCGCAGGGAGCATGATGGAGGTCCGCAGCGTCAGGCCCCCGCAGCCCGCATGGGAACGCGCGGATAACTGCCAAGGGACATCGGGGGAGATGTTGAGGTGGTGACGAGAGTAAGAAATTTGACTGCAATCATCGCTCTGGTTTCGTTTCTCGGGTGCTCTTCTCAGGCACTGAAGCGAACCGGTTACGAGACCCTGCACAACATCAGCGACATCCGGAACGACAAGGATCCCAAGTACGACCCGGGTCAGCGGCCGAGCTTCGAGACCTACCAGCAACAGCGTGAGGAGACCCTCCGAGAAAAAACGCCCGATTCAGGCGTGCCGATCATTCCCGCACCGCAGGTGATACCCTGAGCCCGGGAGCGACACGAGGGTTTTACTTGAATACGACAGGGGAGACTGGTATAAGCCATCCCTGATTACGAAGGGCCGGCGTAGCTCAGTGGTAGAGCAATCGATTCGTAATCGATAGGTCGTCGGTTCAAATCCGACCGTCGGCTCCATGGATCCAGGGCTCGCCGCTCGCGGCGGGCCTTTTTGTTCATCCGGCGCGGAGGGTGGTTCGTGTTTCTGGCGGAGATACGGATTGGCAGGGCCGTCCTTGTCGCATTGTGCGCCGGATTGACCGCGGTCGGCGCGTTCGTCCGGACCTGTGGCAGTCTGCGGCCGGAGAGCTAGCGGGGGATTCGTGCCGATCGAGGAGAGCGGGACCGTGGTCGAGGTGCGAGAGCGCACTGCCCTCGTGCGCCTGAGACGCACTCCAGCCTGTGCAGAATGCGCATCGGCGTTGCAGTGCCACACGGGGCGCGACGCGGGCGAGCGCCTGCTCGAGGCGCGCAACGATGTCGGCGCGGTGGCGGGCGACGCTGTCCTGGTTGCGGTTTCGGCGCGCGCGGTGATCAACGCCTCGGCGAGGATCTACATTCTTCCCGTGGTCGGGTTGCTCATCGGCGCGGGCGTGGCGCAACTTCTCGCGGGGACGTTCATCTCTCCCCAGGCAGGGGGTACCGCAGCCGGCTTCGGCGGCATCGCGGGTGCGGTTCTGGCCGCTCTTTACGGCCGTCGGGCGGCAAGACGGGCAGCGACTGGCATGACCACGCTCCCGAGGATCAGCGCCGTCGTCGGCGTTGACTCGCGACCGCGCCGCGATTAAAGTTTCCCGATCATGGTGAAACGAACACTCCTCCTGGTCGACGACGACGTGACGCTGCGCGAGCTGCTCGCCGACGCTCTCGAACGTGAAGGTTTCGCGGTCCTGCGGGCCGGCAACGGCGAGGAGGGCGTGGCCGCGGCGCTGGCAGGCAAACCGGACATGGTGATTTCCGACATCATGATGCCGGAGATGAACGGCTGGGAGCTCTGCCAGACCCTGCGCATGCTCCCCTCCACGAAGGCCATCCCGTTTCTCTTCCTCAGCTCGCTGGACCAGGCTCCCAACAAGCTCCAGGCCTTGCGCCTTGGCGCGGACGACTACATCTCCAAACCCTTCCACCTCGCCGACATCCTTCTCAAGGTCCAGCATCTCGTCGGCAGGGTCGACCAGCGCGAGAAGGTGCTCGGCGGCACCGCGGAGGAGGCGGGTGGCGAGAAACTCGAGAGCATGCTCATCGACACGGTCGAGTTCCTGCGCGCCATGAAGCGCACCGGGGTTGTCACCGTCAATGCCGGTCCGTTCAAGGGACTGATCTACATGGAGGGCGGCAGGCTCAAGCACGCGGTCCTCGGCAGAAAACGCGGCGAGGTCGCTCTGTTGGCCATGTTGCGCCTGGCCGAGAGCCAGGTTATCTTCAAGGAAGGAAGCTACCCGAACCTCCCCGCTAACGTGCAGATACCCTGGGAGGAGTTCATGGCTTCCCTGCTCGAGCGGGGGGAGAAGGATTCGCGTTCCGCATGACGCGGGTCGGCCTGCTTTACGACCCGGTCTTTCTCGAGCACCGCACGCCCACCGGGCACCCTGAGTCGCCACCGCGGCTGCGCCATATCATCGGACATCTTCACGAAACCGGCCTGTTTGCTCAGCTGAAAAGCCTCCCGGTGACCCCCGTCGATCGAGACGCCCTGCTGGCCGTGCACGAAACCGCGTACCTTGAAGAGTTGGCGCGCCCGGGAGAACGCTACCTCGACCCCGACACCTACATCTCCTCGCGCTCATTGGAGGCCGCTCTCGCCGCCGCCGGGGCCGCCTGCCGCGCCCTGGATGCTTGCCGCGCGGGTGAGGTCGCGCGCGCATTCTGCGCCGTTCGCCCGCCCGGTCACCACGCCGAGCCGGCCCGTGGCATGGGATTCTGCCTGATCAACAACGCTGCCGTCGCCGCGCGCCATGCCCAACGCATCGGCTACGCTCGCGTCATGATCGTCGACTTCGACGTGCACCACGGTAACGGCACCCAGGCCGCTTTCTACAAAGACGACACCGTTTTCTATTTCAGCACGCACGAGTATCCTCACTACCCGGGCACGGGATCTGCCGACGAGCGCGGGGCCGGCAAGGGGAGAGGATGCACGCGGAACATCCCGTTGCCTCGGGGTTCCGGGGACGTTGAAATGCGTCACGCCTATCACGAGATCCTGCCCGAGGAAGTGGCCGATTTCAAGCCGGACTGCTGCATCGTCTCGGCCGGGTACGACCTTCATGAGGGGGACCCGCTTGCCGATCTCGTCGTGAGCGATCAGGGCGTTCGCGGCATCGTGCGCGACATCATCGAGGCCTGCCCAGGCCTGCCGGTAGTCTGCACGCTCGAGGGTGGCTATCACCCGGGTACGCTCGCTCGCTGCGTCGGCATCACCATCGAGGAGCTCATGCGATAGGTGAGCCGCCGAGTCGCCCCGCAACCCGCCCGACCCACGCCAAGTCCCCGCTGCGTTGCATGTCTGCCCGGGTCCGGTTTGCTTCACCCTCCACGGGGTGGTATAGTTCGGCTGGAGGAGTTGCAGAACCGTGAATGCCCGGAATGATCACCCCATGACCGTACGCGGGCTCACCCTCGACCCGGTCACCAACGCTCCGATCGTCATCCTCAAGGCGGAAGACGGCAGCCGGCTGCTGCCGATCTGGATCGGGCTGTTCGAGGCGAACGCCATCGCCATCGAAATGGAGAAAATCGAAACCCCTCGCCCGATGACGCACGACCTGTTGAAGAACGTGATCGGGCTTCTTGACGCCCACGTGGAGCGGATTGTCGTGGACAACCTGCGGGGGAACACTTTTTTCGCCTCGATCTATCTGCGGTGCAGTGGCCAGGGACACCGGCTGGATGCACGGCCGAGCGATGCGATTGCCCTCGCGCTGCGCGTCGGCGCCCCGATCTTCGTCACCGAAGACGTGCTCGCCCGTTCACGCGGCCTCGATTCGGCGGAGGACCTGGGGGAGGCAGATCAATGGCGGCAGTGGATCGACCACATCACGCCAGGGGACTTTGCCAGGCAAGATCCGGGAGATGTCGTCCCGGGAACAGACGACCGAGAAAGGACCGACCGTGCAGATGGATGACGATCTCAAAGGCCTCCTCGATCAATTGAGCGCCACGCTGAGAGATGCGATCAGGGGCTCCGAGAAGCTTCAGGAACTGCTCCGCGAGATTGAAAACCGCGGGTATACACCGAGTCTCACGGTCGGTGTCGTGTTGGGTCGCACCGAAACGGGCGAGCGCGCCGAGGAGATACAGGAGACGCTCATCGGACCCGCGGTTCCCGAGCGACCCGTCTCGATACGGCGACTCTCGGCGTTCGACCGGAAGTTCCTGCGCGCGCTTCGCATCCAGATGCCTTCCTAGCGGTCCGGGTCGAAAAAAACAATTTGACCCTCGCGCGGCGCAACTCTATAATCTTGCAAGAGAAACCGCCCGCAAACGGCAGGGGGAGGAACCGGGCATGACCAAGTCCGAATTGATCGAGCAAGTTTCTGAGAAAATCGAGGGGTTGACCAAAAAGCAGACCGAGGTCATCGTCAACGAGATCTTCGACAGCATCAAGTTGGCCCTCGCTTCGGCTGATGACCCCCGGGTCGAGATTCGCGGGTTCGGATCCTTTAAAGTCAAGGAGCGCCGCTCGCGCGACGGGCGCAACCCGAAGACCGGGAGCCAGGTGAGCATCAACGCCAAGAAGGTCCCGGTGTTCAAGGCCGGCAAGGAACTGCGCGAACGGGTCAATCGCGTCACCCCGTGAGCGGGCGTCGTCATTACATGGCGCGGGCCATCGAGCTCGCTGCCTGCGCCCGCGGGCGGACCAGCCCGAATCCCATGGTCGGCGCCGTGATCGTCGCCGCCGAAAAGATCGTCGGCGAGGGATTCCATGCCCGTGCCGGCGAAGCCCACGCCGAAACCGTGGCGCTTGAGCAGGCCGGGACGGCGGCGCGTGGTGCGGACCTCTATGTGAACCTCGAGCCCTGCTCGCACCACGGGCGGACCCCGCCGTGCGCTGACGCCATCATCAACGCTGGTGTTTCACGGGTTTTTGCCGCCATCCAGGATCCCAACCCCAGGGTCGACGGCCGAGGGCTGGCCCGGCTGCGGGAAGCCGGGGTGAAAGTCAAGATCGGCCTGCTCGCGCCAGAGGCGGCCCGACTCAACGAAATCTACTGCACCAACATGACGACCGGCTTGCCGCACGTCACGCTCAAGATAGGCATGAGCCTCGACGGGAAGACCGCGACGAGAACCGGGGATGCGAGATGGATCACCTGCGAGGATTCGCGCCGACGCGTCCACGAGATGCGCAACGCGGTTGACGCGGTTCTTGTCGGCATTGGCACCATCCTGGCGGACGACCCCGACCTGACGACGCGGCTGCCGGGGATCGACTGCCGGCACCCCGACCGGATCGTCATCGACACCCACCTGCGCATCCCGAGCCGCGCCAGGGTTCTGGCCCACCGCAACCGCGGCCGCACCATCCTCGTCGCCGGGCCGGATGCTCCCGGGAGCCGCGTGCGCGAGCTGCGTGAAATAGGCGCCGAGGTGCTGGTCGTCGACGGCGGGGACCGCCGCGTCGACCTCCGGCTGGTCGTCGAAAGACTGTTCGCCCTGGGCATAACAAGCGTGCTGATCGAGGGGGGGGCGGAGATCGCCGCCTCGAGCCTCGAGTCAGGCATTGTCGACAAGATCGTTTTTTTCATTTCGCCGCTGCTCATCGGCGGGCGCGAGGCCCCGCCGGTCATCGGCGGGCGCGGTGTCGGGCCGCTTGTCGATGCGTCTCGCCTGCGCAACGTTCGCTGGAGCACGATCGGCGAAGACATCATGGTCGAGGGCTATGTGCGGGAGGTCGCGTGTTCACGGGATTGATCCAGGAGATCGGCTCGGTGCTCGGAGCCGAGCGCCGGGGGGGATTCCTGCGCCTGCGAGTCGGGTACGACCCTGGTCGGGGGGCGCTGCGACCGGGAGACTCCATGGCCGTCAACGGCGTCTGCCTCACCGCCGCGGATCTCGCCGAGCGCTCGTTCACCGCCGACCTCTCGGCCGAGACCCAGCAGCGGACCACTCTCGGGAAGCTTCGTGCCGGCGAGCGGGTCAACCTCGAGCGCCCGGTGACCGCAAGCGATCCACTCGGAGGGCATGTGGTCCTCGGGCACGTCGACGTGATCGGACGAATCAAGCGGGTACGGCCCACCTCCGCCGGCCTCGAGTTGCTCGTGGCCGCGCCCGCGGCCGTCATGGACCTGCTGGTACCCAAGGGGTCCATCGCCGTCGACGGGGTCAGCCTCACGGCCAACGCGATCGAGCGCGACGGCTTCCGGCTCTCCCTGATCCCCGAGACCGTCGCTCGCACGACCCTCGGCTCACGCAGGATCGGCGACGAGGTCAATCTCGAGGCAGACTATCTGGCCAAGCTGGTGAAACGGTTTCTGGAGCGGCAGCCGGTCGGCGCGAACCGCGCTTTGACGGCGCCGCGATACGAGGAGTAGGGGGGGGAAGGGCATGGCAGTGGCGCGAACGCGCAGTGACCGGGGATCGCTGGCGAGTGTCGAGGAGCTGATCGCCGACATCCGTCGCGGGAAGATGGTGATTTTAATCGACGACGAGGATCGTGAGAACGAGGGCGACCTCACGATGGCCGCCGAGAAGGTGACTCCCGAGGCGATCAACTTCATGGCCAAACACGGGCGTGGCCTGATCTGCCTCACGCTCGAGGAGCAGAAAGTCCGCAGTCTCGGCCTGCCGCCGATGGCTCCCGACAACACGGCACACTACGGGACGGCCTTCACGGTGTCCATCGAGGCGCGGCGCGGCGTGACCACCGGGATCTCGGCCGCGGATCGCGCGACCACCATCCTCGCGGCCATTGCTCCCGAGGCCCGCCCGGACGACCTGGTGCGCCCGGGGCACATCTTCCCGCTCAAGGCCTCTCCCGGCGGTGTGCTGCGCCGGGCCGGCCAGACAGAGGGCTCGGTGGATCTCGCCCGGATGGCGGGCCTCGTGCCTGCCGGGGTGATCTGCGAGATCATGAACGAAGACGGCACGATGGCCCGCCTTCCCGACCTCAGGAAGTTCGGCCGGAAACACGGCTTGAAGATCGGCACCATCGCCGACCTGATCCGTTTCCGCCTGAACAACGACTCGCTGATCCGTCGCGCGGCGCAGGCGGTCATCCCGATGGACCGCTTCGGCGATTTCCGCGCGATCATGTACGAAAACGACGTGGACGCCTATCATCACCTCGCGCTCGTCAAGGGCGAGTTCGGGCCCAAGGACAAGGTGCTGGTGCGGGTGCACTCGGAATGCCTGACCGGCGATGTCTTCGGCTCAAAGCGCTGCGATTGCGGCGAACAGCTCGAGCGCGCCCTGGAGATGATCGCTGCTGAAGGCCGCGGTGTGATTCTCTACATGCGCCAGGAGGGCAGGGGCATCGGCCTCCTCAACAAGCTGAAGGCCTACGAGCTGCAGGACCAGGGGCTGGACACGGTCCAGGCCAATCTGCGCCTGGGCTTCAAGGCCGACCTGCGCGATTACGGGATCGGCGCCCAGATCCTCGCCGATCTGGGTCTGCACCATCTGCGGCTGCTGACCAACAATCCGAAGAAGATCGTCGGGCTCAAGGGCTACGGGCTCGACGTGGTGGAGCGGGTCCCCATCGAGGTGCGGCCGCACAGCCGCAACCGGCGCTATCTTAAAACCAAGAAGGCAAAGATGGGGCATCTGTTCGATAAGGTTTGAACGCTATCATCACGCAAGGGACAGGAGGAGCAATGGGCACGGTATTCGAGGGACAGATCGATGGCAAGGGGCGACGGTTCGCGATCGTCGTCTCCCGCTTCAACGACTTCATCACCGGGCGCCTGCTCGAGGGGGCGCAGGACGCCCTCTCCCGCAACGGTGTGTCAGCGGACGATGTAGATGTCGCCTGGGTTCCCGGCGCGTTCGAGATCGGGTTCGCAGCGCAGGCCCTGCAGCGCGGGAGCGGGAAGAAGGGGGCGCGCCGCTACGATGCGATCATTTGCCTCGGCGCGGTCATCCGCGGCGCGACGCCGCACTTCGATTATCTGGCGGCCGAAGTCACCAAGTGCCTGGCGCAGATCATGCTCGAGGGTCCCGCGCCCGTGATCAACGGCGTGGTCCTGGCCGACACCGTCGACCAGGCGGTCGAGCGCGCCGGCGCCAAGCTCGGGAACAAGGGGTTCAG
>CAZEOK010000064.1:0-1330 GCA_964513745.1 uncultured bacterium | reverse complement strand
CGCTGGAGATGTCCGACCTTGCCGCCCGGCTCCGCGCCTAGCTCGGGCGCCGGTCCGCGGACGAGCCGGCGCCGGCAGTCGCGCGAGTACGCTCTCCAGATCCTCTACCAGCGCGACGCAGGCGGCGATCCGCTCGAGACGATCATCGCCTCCTTTTGGGAGAGCCAGGGAGTCTCGCAGCCCGATGTCCGTTCCTTCGCCGAGGAACTCGTCCGCGGCGCAGAGCGGCACCGTGCTTCGATAGACGAGCGCATCCTGGCCGCCTCCGAGCACTGGGATCCTGCGCGTATGGCAGCCATCGATCGCACCATCCTGCGCCTGGCGATATTCGAACTGCTCCACCGCGACGACATTCCGCCGAAGGTTTCGATCAACGAGTACATCGAGATCGCCAAGAAATTCAGCACCGAGGATTCCGGCTCTTTCGTGAATGGGATACTCGACCGCATCTGGCGCGAGCAGGGGCCCGCTTCGCGCGCCGGCACCGAATAGGCACGGGCGATGGATTTCACCGCACTACCTCTACGGCGCACCGGCCACGTCAGCCAAGCGCGTTTTCGCAACCGGGCGGCGGCGTCTTTCGTCTCCAGCCTCGGCTTTGCTGCGCCGGTGGCGGCGGGCAGCGCGTGACGCGGCACGGCGCTTCGCCCGGTTCGCGGTCCGGCGCCGTGCCGGGGGACGAGGCTCGCCGCTCCGGGGTCGTCGCGTGCCTCGGACAGACCAACGTCGGCAAGTCCACCCTCATCAACAGGCTCATCGGCCAGAAGCTCGTCATCGTCTCCCCAAAGCCTCAGACGACGAGCCGGCGCCTGCGCGGCATCGTGAACGCTCCTGGAGGCCAGTTCGTCATCGTCGACACCCCTGGCCTCCATGCAGCCGGGAAGGCGATCAATCGCGGCTTGATGGCCGAAGCCCGCCGCGGCATCAACGGCTCCGACGCAATCCTGGCCGTCACCGATCCATCAGGCCCAGATCACCCCGCGGAAGACGCACTTTTGCGCGAACTCGTCGGCGAGGCGCGCCTGCCTGCCGTCCTCGCCGTGAACAAGACCGATATCGTAGCACCGCGCGTCCTCGACGGCATCATCGCGCGGGAACGCGCGACGGGCACCTGGTCCGATGTGGTTGGCGTCTCGGCCCGCACGGGTCGCAACGTGGGAACGCTCGTCGGCGCCGTTCTCGCCGTACTCCCGGTCGGTGCCCCACGACACCCGGAGGATATCCTGAGCGACCAGCCGGAGCGGGAGTTCTTCTCCGAGATGATCCGCGAGCAGATCTGCCACGCACTGCACCAGGAGCTGCCCTACAGCGTGGCTGTCGTTATCGACGA
>CAZEOK010000063.1:0-17986 GCA_964513745.1 uncultured bacterium | reverse complement strand
CCGTCAGGTGGATCGCGCAGGCCAGGCACGGGTCGAAGGAGTGGATCGTGCGGATGATCTCCAGCGGTTTCTCGGTGTCGGCCACCGAAATGCCGATGAGCGCCTCCTCGTAGGGGCCGCGCACGTCCTGCGCGTTGCGCGGGCAGGCGTTCCAGGTCGAGGGCACGACCGCCTGGTAGTTCTTGATCTTGCCGTCCTGGATCACGATCCAGTGCGAGAGGATGCCGCGCGGTGCCTCGTGGAAGCCAAAGCCGCGCTGTTCGCCCCTCGGGAAGGTCGGCGGGTTGCAGGTGACGGTGTCCCCTTTGCCGATGTTCGCCATCAGCGCCGCGAACTGCTCCTGCAGCGTGTCGTTGAGCACCGCGCAGCGGATCGAGCGGGCGGCCACCCGGCCGAGCGTCGAATGCAGCGCGGCCAGGCCGACCTTGGAGCCGACCAGCCCGGAGGCCATGTCGAGTACCGCCGTTGCGTATTTCTTGGTGGGCTCGTGGCCGGCCGCGAACATGCACAGCACGTTCGCGAGCGGCCCGACCTGCGCGGGCTTGCCCTGGAACGTCGGGGACTTGACCCAGCTGTACTTCGGCCCTTCGGCGACGCTCTCCTTCCAGTCGGTGTACTTCGGGTCGGTCGTCTCCTCCCAGGGACCCTTGCTCCAGTCGCCGTCGTACCAGGAGTGCTTGATGCTCTCCTGGACGTTCTCCTTGAAGAACTGGTCCTGGAAGCTCCTGATCGGCGCGTACCGGGCGAGGTCGCCGCCCGGGATGTAGCCGCCGGGCAGCATGAACTGCGTCCCCTTCGCGTCCATCGGCATGTCGGGCGCCGAGAGGTAGTTCATGTGGCTCTTGCCGACCGTGGCGATGTCGCCGGCGTAGAGCGCGCCGACGGCCGCCGTGTCGGGCACCAGGACCTGCTTGACGAAGTCGCCGGCCTCGTCCAGCAGCGTCTTGACGTAGTAGAGCCGCTCCATGTTCAGCGTGTCGGGGGAGTTCGGATTGATCGGGTTGGTCACGCCACCGACGGTGATCGTCTGTACGTGCGGGGTCTTGCTGCCGAGGATGCTGACCACCATATTGATCCGGCGCTGGTAATGCAGCGCCTGCAGGTAGTGGTGCGCGGCCAGCAGGTTGACGTCCGCCGGCAGCTTCATCGCCGGATGGCCCCAGTAGCCGTTGCCGTAGATGCCCAGCTGCCCCGAGCCGACGAAGGCCTTGAGCCGGTCCTGCGAGGCCTTGATCTCGGCCACGGTGTTGTGCGGCCACGCCGAGAGCTTCGCGCCGAGCGCCGCGGCGCCCTTCGGGTCGCCCTTGGTGACCGCCGAGACCAAATCGACGTAGTCCAGCGCCTGGAGGTGGTAAAAGTGCACGATGTGGTCGTGCACCGCGTGCGCACCCATCATCAGGTTGCGGATGTACTGCGCGTTGAGCGGGATCTCCAGCCCGAGGGCATTCTCGACCGAACGCACTGAAGCCAGTGCGTGGACGGTCGTTCAGACGCCGCAGAAGCGCTGCGTGAACGCCCAGGCGTCGCGCGGGTCCCTCCCCTTGAGGATGGTCTCGACGCCGCGCCACATCTGGCCCGACGACCAGGCGTTGGTGACCTTGCCGCCCTCCACCTCGCACTCGATGCGCAGATGCCCCTCGATGCGGGTCACGGGATCGATCGTGACTCTCTTCGCCATGTCTGCTTCCTTTCACGTGTTTAACGGGCCGCTGAAAAAGGCCCATCTGCTGCGTTGCTCTCATCCCGAGTCACTGCGGCGTACTTTTCGGTACGCCTCATTCCTCGGTTCTTCGAGACGCCTTGCATCTGGACCTTTTTGATCAGCCTGCCTGTTGGAGTTTTCAAGTGACCCCTTAGTGCTCAGCCTTCGGGTAGAGGTTCAGGTACATTGTCGAAACCTTGAAGCCCAGAATCGCGAATGCCACCATCGCACCCGTGAGCGCGAACTCCGAGAACGAGGGGAAGTAGTCCGCACCGAGCCGGCTGGCGTAGCCGGCGATGCCGAAGATCCCGACATTCAACCGGTTGAGCAGGATGCCGACGATGACCAGGATGTTCCCGGCGAAGATGCGGCGCTGGCTGTTCCGGACGCCGGCCTGGGAAAACAGGGTAAGCGGCAGCAGCACGCCGAGCACCATCTCGAGCAGGTACATGTTGGCCGGGAAGTCGCCGGCGAAGGCGGCGCCCGGCCCGGGCCCGGTGAACAGGGTATAGAGCTTCATCAGCAGGTAGACGCCGAGCGCGATCTGCGACCCGCGCGCCAGGCCGCTCAGGATCGCCATGTCCGTCTTGTGCCCGAAGGCCTTGCGGCTCAGGATCGCCTCGAAGCTGACCATCGAGAGCCCCAGCACCACCGCCGAGGCCAGGAAGTGGTAGGGCAGCAGGTTGCTGTGCCAGAGCGGCGAGAGCTTCGTCGGCAGGATCAGGAAGACCGCGCCGAGCGAGGACTGGTGCAGCACCGAGAGCAGCACCCCGAAGATCACAATCGGCACCATGATCCTGTTGACGAACCGGTAGAGGCCGTCCATGCCGAGCTTTTCGAAGACCATCGGGCTCGACTCGAGGGCCAGGGTCGTGGAGTAGAGCACGACGTGGATCGCGACGACGAACATCACGGAGTGGACCTGCCACATCACGACCGGGTGCCAGATGCGGGTGGACTGCCCGATGTCGAAGAAGATCGAGCCCGCGGCGACGAGGTAGCCGAAGAAGGCGTTCAGGATCGCCGGGCGCACGATCGGCTTGTACTTCTTCCAGTTCAGGATGTAGACGGTGCCGGCGATGATGAAGCCGCCCGCCGCCATCGCGACGCCGCCGAGCACGTCCAGGCTGATCCAGAGCCCCCAGGGCCAGAGGTCGGTGAGGTTGGTCGAGGCGCCGAGCCCGTACATCAGACGGTAGATTCCGGCGACCCCACCGATGCCGAGGAGCAGCAGCAGCACGACCGTGGTCGGGGTCAGGAACTTGATCTCTTTGCGGCTCATCGTCCTCACCCCTCCTTTTCGGCGTCGCGCCGACGCGTGATGGCCCAGGTCACCGCCCCGGCTCCGGCCACGCCGACGATCAGCGCGGGGATCTTCGCGATGTAGCCCCAGGTCAGATCCGGCAGCGGGCTCTCGCCGAGGTTCGGGTCGAGGCCGAGGAGCGCGAACGGGACGCCGGCAAGGAGCAGGTACTGGGTCCCGCCGGCCTCGCGCGCTCCGTAGAGCTGTTTCTCGTAGCGCGCAACCGGGCGCGTCGAGAAGCTCGCGGACTTGACCGTCTGGACCGGGAACGCGTACTCCGTGCCGGGCTGCAGCGCGAGCCGCCGCTCAGCCTCGGCCCTGAGGTCGGTGACGCGGCCGAAGATCGAGGCGCCGGTCGGGCAGAACTCGCAGCAGGCGGAGTACTTGCCCTCGGCGAAGCGGTGATGGCAGAGCTGGCACTTGCGGACCCGCGGCGAGGCGAGCTCATATTCGTACTTCACGATCCGGTACGGGCAGGCGATCTGGCAGTAGCGGCAGCCGATGCAGCGCTGCTCCTCGCAGAAGACGACGCCGTTGACCGGGTCCTTTTGCAGCGCGCCGACCGGGCAGACCGAGACGCAGGCCGGCGCGACGCAGTGCATGCAGTGCTGCTTGACGAAGGAGTAGCCGTTCGTCACGGCATCCTTGTTGACCGCGGTGCCGCTCTTGTAGACCTTGATGATGCTCAGCGTCTTCGACGAGAGGTCGCGCGGCTCATCCCAGATTCCTGGTCCTGCGGTCTCGTAGGGGGGCGCCGAGCGACCCTGCAGCGCGAGGGCTCCCGGCTCGGGTGTGTTGAATTTCTTGCAGTTCACCATGCAGGACTTGCAGCCGATGCAGAGCGTGGCGTCGTAAAGGATGCCGACGGCCTCGCGCGGCAGCTGTGCCGATACCGCGGCGGCCGGACGGGGCCGAGCCCCCAGGAGCAGACCGCCGCTGCCCGCCGCGGCGGTCTTGAGGAATTCTCGCCGGTTCAAGCTCATGGCTCAACCCCCCTTATCATTCCCGTCCCCGCCCTTGCTCCCCATGCCGTTGAGCAACGCCACGCCGGCAGCGCCTACCGCGAGGCCGACCACGCCCGCCGCGAGCGCCTTGGTGCCGGGCGTCAGTTCTTCCTTGCCGGGGAAGGCTTCGGTGAAGAACGACGGCGGCGTGAGGTTGACCACTCGCGCCGGGCTATGCAGCGGCACGGTGTAGCCGACGCCTTGTTCCGAGCAGCCGAAACAGGGGGCCCCCATGCCGACCGGCCAGGAGCTGGCGCCGACGTCGCCGAAGGTCAGCGTCGAGCAGTTGTTGTAGGTCTCGGGGCCCTTGCAGCCGAGTTTGTACAGACACCAGCCCTCCCCGTGCCCCTTGTCGCCGAACTTCTCGGCGAACCGCCCGGCGTCGAAGTGGGCCCGACGCTCGCAGTTCTCGTGGATCAGGCGGCCGTAGGCGAACTTCGGGCGGCCCTTGGCGTCGAGTTCGGGCAGCTTGCCGAAGGTCACGAAGTAGAGCACCGCCGACAGGAAGTTGTAGGGGTTGGGCGGACAACCGGGGATGTTCATCACCGGGATGTTCACGCCCTTCATCTTCAGCACCTCGCCGGCACTGCGCGCCTCGGTCGGGTTCGGGTCGGCGCTGGGCATGCCGCCCCACGAGGAGCAGGAGCCGATCGCGATGCAGGCCGCCGCGCCCTTGCCGGCCTCGGCGAGGATGTCGACGACCGGCTTGCCGCCGATCTTGCAGTAGATGCCGCCGTCCCTGGTCGGGAAGGAACCCTCGGCGACGAGGACGTAGCCGCCGGCCTTCATTGCCGACAGGAGCGCTTCCTCGGCCTGCCTGCCGCAGCCGGACTGCAGGGTCTCGTGGTAATCGAGCGAGATCAGGTCGAGAATCAGGTGCTCAAGGGTGGGGTGGGTCGCGCGCAACAGGGTCTCGGTGCACCCCGTGCAATCCTGCCCGGAGATCCAGACGACCGGCAGGCGCTTGGCCGTCGCAGCTTGAGCGATCTTCGCCCCGAAGCTGGCGTCGAGCCCCAGGTAGACCGCCGCTGCGGTGCAGACTTTCATGAAATCGCGCCGCGACAAACCGCTCCCGAGCGTCCCTCCCGTGTCAAATTCCTGGCCTGACATGCACTTCATCTAGGCACCCTCCTTTGTCCAGTGGCGTGACACCATCCAGCGCCTCGCTCATCGTCACCATTTCTACCCGAATCACCTTGGCTGTCAAGCCAAAACAGCGCTGTGTATACTTTGAATTTCAGTCGGAATTAAGGCAGGAAATACTCGGAAAATTCACATACTTGCATGATTGTCGGAATTGCATCCCCGGTAATTACCGGCAGGGTTGCCGAGGTATTGTGAATGGAGGGGCAATGTCACTTCAGGAGCGAAGAAAGGCTACGAGCGAGTGGAGATCAAGCCAGGTGATGTGGTCAAAGGCAGGCATGCGCGAGGAGGGATTCACCCCCGTCGGACTTGCGATCTGGGCGCGCATCGCAGCGGCGTCCCTGCGCGAGGCGACGTCAGTCAAGTCCGGTCCGAGACCGCCGCCCGCCCCGCGGAACCGATGGCAGTTGGCGCATCCCTCACGATCGAACACGGCTTTGCCGCGGCTCACACACCCACTCGGGGGCAGGAGCACCAGCGCGAGCAGGCAAAGTCTCAACGCGAGCGCCACGGAAAGTACTTTATCCGAAGGATCGCCCTTCGACAACATTGCGTCCACTGACGGCGTCCTGCTGCTGTTATTGACAGGCCGTCGAGCTGTATCTTATTATAAAATATTAGAAAAATGTCAGAGAGGGATGGTGTTCGTGCAGCGACTGCGCTGGTGTAGGCGGTTTGTGCCTGCCGTTCGGATAGTTTTGATCTGCGCATCGGTGGTACTGCTGCATGCGGCAGGTGCGCAGGGGGGGGACTATGTCGTCGGCGAGGGAGACACCCTTCAGATCGCTGTTTTCGGGCACCCCGATCTGACGACAACGGAGCGCGTGACCCGCGAGGGACAGATCCGGCTGCCGCTGATCGGTCAGGTGTTCGTTGCGGGGATCGCGCTCCCCCGCATCGCCGATATCATCTCGGCGCGTCTGGCCGATGGCTATCTCGTCAATCCGCAGGTTACGGTTTCCGTCCAGGAATATCGCAGCCGCAAGGCGAACATCATCGGCATGGTGAACCGGCCGGGTGTGTACGAATTCCGCGGCATGCTCTCGCTGCTGGAGTTGCTCTCCCGGGCCGGAGGCCTTTCACCGGATGCAGGCAGCCGGGCAGTCGTCACGGGCAGCGCAGGCGAGAGCCGCGCGGTGGATTTGCGGGGACTCCTGACCCTGGGGGACACCTCGCTGGACATCGAAGTTCGCGACGGAGACACCGTCTTCATCGCCGCGGCCGGCAGGTTCTCGATCACCGGCGAGGTCCGGCGACCGGGGGAATACCGCCACGAGGAGGGCATGACCACCCGCCGTGCTATTATCCTGGCCGGCGGGGTCACGCCGGATGCCGACAACAGGGCCGTGATCACGGGCCGCTCGGGCGAGAGCCGCACGATCGACCTGCGGGGGCTGCTGACGCTGGAGAGCACGGCGAACGACGTCGATGTCCGCGACGGGGACACCATCTTCATCGCCGCGGCCGGCAGGTTCTCGATCACCGGGGAGGTCCGGCGGCCGGGGGAGTACCGGCACGAGGAGGGCATGACGTTCATACGCGCCGTCACGCTCGCGGGCGGGTTCTCCGAGCACGCCGCCACAGACAGCCTGAAGGTCATCCGTCCCGAGGGGGATCGGGAGCGGCTCATCGAGGTCGGGGGTGCCACCGCACTCGAGGGGCCGGTGCGCCGGGGTGACATCATCGTGGTCAGCGCCGCCCGAGCCGAGGTCTGCTACGTCACGGGCGAGGTCAAGAGCGCCGGCGCCTACCGCTGCGACCGTGAGACCAACGTGCTGAAGGCCGTGACGCTCGCGGGCGGTTTCACGGACGCCGCCGCGAAAAACAGGATCCGCATCGTGCGCCGGGTCGACGGGCAGGAACAGGTGCGCGAGAAGGTCGGCCTCGAGGAAGCCGTGCTGCCCGACGACATCATCGTCATCCCAAAGAGCTTCTTTTGAACGCCGCGGTCTCCGGGGAACCCGAGCTTCACCTGCGCGACTACCTGCGCGTGCTCTACCGGCGCAAATGGCCGGCCCTGGCGGTCTTCGTGATCACGGCAGCCGTGGCCATTATCCGTGTCTACCTTGCCCCGCCGGTCTATCGGGCGACAACGCGCATCCTCATCGAGAAGGCCGAGTCCCAGAACCTCGGCATCGGCAGTCCCGTCTACAACTCGTGGGACCCCGATTTCTACAGCACTCAGGTGCAAATCATCCGCAGCGCGGCCACGGCCGAGCGTGCCGCGAAAGCGCTCGCCGCCGACGCAGGCTTCCGGGAGCGTTTTCGCGCGAAGGCCGGCGGACCCGGTCCGCGCGGCGCGTCCGATTCCGTGCCGCCAGGGCTGACCAGGATGATCCAGGGCGGCATCGCCGCGAAACCCGAGAAGGACACCAAGATCGTCACGATCAGCTACGTCTCCTCCGAGGCCCCGCTTGCCGCGGTCATCGTGAACGCCGTGGTCAAGGCGTACGTCGACCAGCTCTTCGAAATGAAGACGAGCTACTCGCGCTACGCCGTCGACTGGATGACCGGGAAGGCACGCGAGGAGGGGGCGCGTCTGGACGCGGCCGAGCGTAATCTGCAGGAATTCATGAAGGCCAACGACATCCTGGGCATGGAGAACAGGACGGGGGGCGCTCCGGAACGGCTCTCGGAACTCGCCTTGGAACTGGCCAAGGCCGAGACCCGCCGCCGCGACCTGGAGTCCGTGTATGCGCGCCTGGCCGCGGTCGTGGACGACCCGGACGCGGCGGAGACCATCTCCACCGTCGAGACCGACGACGCCTTCCGCGCGGTGAAGACGCAGCTGCTCAAGGCGGAGCAGAACCTGTCTGAGCTCTCCAGGAAATACGGGCAGAAGCACCCGTCCATGATCGCCGCCCGCCAGGAGGTAGCGGCTCTCGAGAAGAGGAAGGCCGCGGAGGTCCGGCGCATCGTGCTCTCGGTCAAGAACGAGATGGAGCTGACGGCGGCGCGCGAGGATGACCTGCGCCGCCGCCTGGGCAGCGGGCGGAGCGAGGCCGTGGCCGCCAACGAGAAATTCGTCCGGTACGAAGAGCTCAAGCGCGCAGTCGAGACCAACCGGCAGTTCTACGACGCGTTGATGGCTCGCGCCAAGCAGGAGAGCCTCACCCAGCAGCTCCAGGGGGTGCAGGTCTGGACGCTCGAGCCGGCGCTGGCCCCGGAGTCGCCGGATGGTCCGCGCCCCGCCCGCTCTATTCTCCTGGGCCTCATCGTGGGCCTGGTCGGCGCCGTCGGCATGGCTTTCTTCGTGGAGTACCTCGACAACACGGTACGCTCGGCCGAGGACCTCGAGCTCAAGATCGGTGTGCCCGTCATCGGCGTGATCCCCCCTGTCCGCAACCACGGGACGAGCATCGAGACCGCGATGTTGCGCGAGCCCCAACAGTCGGCGGCCGAAAGCTACCGCGCCCTCCGCACCTCGATCGTCCTCTCGTCGGAGGAGGGGCCGCCGAAGAGCCTGCTGGTGACGAGCACCGCGCCCGCCGAGGGCAAGACGGCGACGGCCGTCAACCTTGCCGTGGGCCTCGCCCAGTCCGGGTACTCGGTGCTGCTGGTGGATGCCGACATGCGCAAGCCGCGGATCAACTCGATCTTCGAACTGCCCAACGACCAGGGCCTGAGCACGGCGCTCCAGGGCGCCGCGACGCCCGACCCCGCCGGGGTCGGCGTCCCGAACCTCGCGGTGCTCACGTCGGGGCCGGTGCCGCCGAATCCGTCGGAGCTTCTCGGGTCGAAGCGGCTGGACGCGCTGCTCAAGCAGTTACGGGGCGCGTACGACATGATCGTTGTCGACTCGCCGCCCTTTTTGACGGTTGCCGACGGCCTGGTGCTCGCCCGCAAGGTCGACGCCATGCTGCTGGTCACGCGCGCCGAGCGATCCACGTACGATGGCGTGCGCCGCGGGATCAAGGCTCTGCGCGACATCAACGTTCGGCCGCTCGGGCTCGTGCTCAACGCATACGACGAGAAACGCAGCGGCGCATACTACTACCACCAGCACTACTACTACGAAGCCGACTCGGGGCAGGGCACCCGGCGCGGCAGGCGCCGCAAGGGGAAAGGGAATTCTACGGCCCCGTCGGGAACGTGAAGGGGCTCGCCTGCGACGTGGGCAGGCTGCGGTCGATGACCGGCAGCGACGGGGGGAGGGGATCGGCCTGGGTCGAGGGCCGGAACGCAAAGTAGCAGTAGTTCAAATCGAGAAAAACGTCGCTGAGAATCGCGGCCACGGCAGCCGGTTCGCAGACCTCTTCGGAGCACCGCGAAATCACGTCGGCCTGGGCACCAGCGGCCGCTGCTCCCCGGATCACCTTGTCGCAGAGAACATCCTTGCCGTACTCCGTTTTTTCCTTGAGAGCACAGCGGATCGTCTGACAGGAGTTGTAACCGATCTCGATGGCGGTCCGCACCACGAGACTTGCATCCGCCCCCGCCGCCAGCGTGCGCTGCACGGCGGTGCAACTGGCACGTTCCGCTCCGCTTTGCTGGCGGAGGATGTCGCGCACCAGATCTGCCCGGCCCAATGCGGAAGCCAAGGACACCCCCAACAGCAACGGTGCTGCCATGACTATCGACGCCACTGTCCCCAGCTTTGCAAACTTCATATAACTAAATCTATTCTTATTCAACCGGCTGTCAAGGTCGGCTCCCGGGCTGGCGTGCGGCATCCTTGGTGCAGCGGAAGCCGGTGTTCGGGAATCGCTGCGTCGGGTCAAGCCAGAAACGGTGCGTGGCCGCCAGTTCCTGATCCTGATGATCCTGCCACGATCCGCCCCTCAAGACCTTGAAAATCCCCGTTTCCGGGCCGGTCGGATTGTTGCGCGGCGGTGCCTGGCGCTGCTGCGACGTATCGGAGCCCGTGTCCCCGGCTTCGTCTGATTCTTCGGCGTCGGCGGGTGCAGCGCCCGTTGCGACATCCTGACCCGTGAGCTGCCGGATCAGCGAGAGATTGCCTTCGCGGTCCGGGTTGCAGAAGTCGCAGAGGTTCTGACGGTACCAGTCGTTCACCCACTCAAGGACGTTGCCCGCCATGTTGAGCTGCCCGTAGGGGGAGGCGCCATCGGGCAGCGCGTCTACCGGCACGAGCACGTCGAACTGCCTGTCCTGCCAGGTCTGCTCGAACTGCGCGAGCCCCTCCCGGGGAGTACTCTTTCCCCAGGGGAAAAGCCGCTTGTCCGTCCCGCGGGCGGCCTTCTCCCATTCAGCCTCGGTCGGCAGGCGCTTGCCGCGCCAGCGGCAGTAGGCGTCCGCGCCCTGCCAGGAGACGTTGTTCGCCGGGTAGTTCTCGTAGCCTGGTCTCGCAGCGAAGAGAATCTCGCGAGCTTTTCTCTCACTTTGCACGAGCACGACCGTTGCATGGTCGTTCGGGGTGAAGTAGCTCTCGCCGGGATTCCCCTCGGCGTTGAGGAATTCCGCAAAATCCCTTGCCGAGACTTCGGTGCGGTCCATGGCATAGGTGTCCAGCTCGACCTTGTGGGCCGGGCGCTCGTTGAGCTCGCCCGTGTCGTGACCCATGGTGAAGCGACCGCCGCGAACGATCAGCATCCCCGGATCGGAGGAGGCTTCCGGAGCCGCCGGCGGGGTTGAAGCGCACCCGGCGGTGAGCGCGACGATCACCGTCCCCGCGATGCGGTGAAAAATACTCACTTTTTTATTTTATCCCGCTTCCAACTCTTGCGTCAACGAAGTGTCTCGCCTGCGGTCAGGCTCGCGAGCCCGGCCAGCGCCTGCCGATTGCCGGGCTCAAGCTGAAGCACCCGGCGATAGGTTTCGACCGCGTGCCGACGGGCACCCGTCATTGTCGCGTAGCGCGCAAACTTCAGCAGGGGGGTGGGTGATGACGGGACGATTGCGGCTATCCCGTCATCATCGAAGCCGGCGAGCACCAGCAGTCCGAAGATGCCGGGTGCACGCTCGGGGTCGAGCATCATGGCCTCCCGCAGCTGCGCGACGGCAGTCTCCCTGTCCCCCCGGGAGAGCAGCCACGCGCCGAACACCTGTCGGTGCGGCGCCGCCGCGGGGTCGGCCGCCACCGCAGCGGCGAAGGTCCGCCGCGCCGGTCCGTCCTCCCCCCCCGCGCCGAGGAGGGTGCCGAGCTGCATCAGGGCACCGGTATCCAGGGGGAGCAGGCGCACGGCACGCCGGGTGAGCCGGAGCGCGTCGTCCCGGTTCCCCTCCCGCGACGCGATGCGCGCCAGGGCCGACGGGTACGCGGGTTCGAGCGGCTGCAACAGGGAGGCCTCTGCGATGAGTCGCCCGACGCTCTCCGGCGGAACCCGCAGCGCCCCGGATCGGCCCACCTCCACCGTGGCGAGGTTCCAGGCGTGGCGGGCGGTCAGGTCGGCGGCGTGGCTGAGGACAACGGTCAGCGCCAGCGCGGCGGCCGCGAGCGTGACCGATGCCGGCAGACGCCGGTTGTCGAGCAGGGTGACCTGGTCGTCCAGCTGTCCGAGCGTGTTGGCGGCCGACACGGCAAGGCCGAGCAGGAAGAAGAAGTACAGGGCGTTGGCACCGATGGCGAGGCTGAAATCGCTCACCCCGTGCACGATGAACGCGACGCAGCCCGCGAGCGAGCCGAACGCGAGATAGAGGGTGGGCGGGTCGCGGCGTTGCCGGCAGGCTCGGGCGACAACGAGCAGCACCGCGGCCACGAACCAGGCGAAAAGGCCGGCCCCGACGAAGCCCCCACCGGCGAGCAGTTCGATGTGATCGTTGTGGGCATGGGCGATCGCGAGCGGTCCCGGGACGGAACGATAGCCGGGGTAAAGCCGTTCGAAGGACCCGATCCCCGCGCCGAGAACGGGAAAATCGGCAGCCATGCGCAGCGTGTCGCGCCAGACGCCAGCGCGCATCGCGTCGACGACATCGGGATTCCCGCGCAGGCTCGCGAAGCGGTCTGCGACCTTCTGCCAGCCGAACCAGCCGACGAAGACCGTGAACGTATAGAAGAAGAGTGCGGCGGCAACGGTGCGTCGACGTCCCAGGCCGCGGGCGATCAGACAGGCGCCGAAGACGAGCAGCGCCGCGCTGATTGCGATCGTCGCGCCGCGCGAGAGGCTGATCACGAGCGATGCCGTCGAGAGCAGCGCCGCGAACCCGAGCAGGGCCCGGGCGCTCGACTCCGGCCGCGCCAGAAGATCGACGCACCGCTCCCGCAGGCTCCGCGCCCCGCCCCGGGTCCCGCGGCCGAGAAAAAGCCCGAACACGACCGGTGCGAGCATCGCCATGAAGTTCGCATAGTGGTTGCGGTTCACGAAGGGGCCGAAGGGGACACCGGCGGGCGATGCCCTGACAAAGAGCAGGAGCCGCGGAGCGGTCAGGAACTGCAGGATGGCCTCGAACGCCAGGACGGCGGCGAAGATCGCGAGCGCGGTCGTTGTCGCGCGAAGCCGTTCGCGCCGGGCGAGCAGCTGAACGGTGAGAGCGTAGAGGGCGGCGCAGGAGCTGAAGCGGATCAGTTCACGAGCCGTCGCAAGCGGGTCGAGCGAAAGCGACAACCAGGGCAGCGGGTCCGTGTTGCCGAGCGCGGCGGCCCAGCGTGCGTGCGCCGCCGGCGAGATCGCCCGCAGCAGCGCCGCCGGCAACGGGACGCACTGGAGCAGCACGAATCCGAGAAACAGCAGCAGCGGCAACGCGCCGGGCACGGCGTGCAGACGCAGCCGACCGTCGTGGGTCCGGCGGCGCAGCGCAATGGCCAGGCCGCTGAGCGCGGTGCTCTCCACGATGGCGCGGGACCACGGCTCAACCGTGCCGAAGGCGAGCGGCGAGAAGAACAGGACGAAAAGGAACAGCAGCGCCTCCGGGCGTGCCATGGCCGTGATCACGCGCGGCCCCGTCTGAACACGATGGGCTCAACCACCCGGCATTCCCGCGCTCTCGCCCGTCCCCCGCGTCCTCTGTCTCATGCGTCCGACGTGCCTGAGGACCGTCAGGGCTTCCGCTCGGCTGTGCCGTAACCGGTCGGCCCCCGCGTCGCTTTCGGGGAGGTCCGTCTACCAGCGGCCGGGATAGGGCCGCTGCTCCTGCGGCCGGGGCTGCTGCCGCGGCTGCGCCTGGGGCTGCTGCTCGTATCCACCTCCCGTCGAGAAGAGGATCGCCAGGCTTGCGTAAGCGTGCCCTTCCCCCAGCGAGGAATCATCGTAGTAATCATAGGAGGACTGGCTGTTTCCGGAGTAGCCGCTGACGAGGTAGCCGAACTTCCAGGATATGGCCAGTGCGGGGGAGACCATGAAGTCGAAACCCAGCACCGGACCGATCCCGAGCGCCAGAAAATCCTCCTTGCCGGAGCTCCCGTCGTCGGGCTCGCCGCTCAGGAAGCCGAAGCGCAACTCGGGCCCGGCCCACATCCGCAACGGTCCCGGCGCGCCGATCAGGTCGACGATCAGGTCCTGGTCGACCACGACTCCCTGCAGCGTGAAGCCCGGGGTGTCGAGTCTCGCAAGATGAGATATGCGCTCCCAGCCGATCGAGAGCCGGTAGCTCAGCGGGTGGTAGGGTGAACCGGTGTCGATGACAAGGCCCGCGCCGCCGTGGCGAGTGTCCCGGTGGTCGCCGTAACCATAATACCCGGTGCTGTTCCAGTCGGCGGTCCCTCCCCCGGCGCTGCCGTAAAAACCCACCCCCAGCGCGTGGGCGTGCTGCGAGGCTGCGGGGCCTGCGATCGCGGCTGCAAGCACGAGAACTGCGGCGGCCATCGTTCGTGAGTTCATGGGCTGACCTCCCTCCGTTGGTGTGGCGACACCCTGAGTTCAGTTTACACCACCTTTAGACAACAAGCTTCGCAGGTTTTTTCCGCGGGCCGATTCCCATCCGCAGTATCCCGGAGGCGCCGGCCCGCGCTCCGGCCGCATCCTCGCTCTTGGGACCTGTTGCCGGCTCCCCGGCTCCTGCTGTTGTTGACTTCCGGGCTGCGCGACAGGATGATGAAGAATGGACGAAAAAATCGCGCGCGCGAGGCGAAGACCCACGTCGACGCGCGTCTGGCGCCTGCTGCTGCTGCACCCGGTCCGGCTGACCAGGCTGCTGCTCGCCGAGCACGCGCGGCCGCGCAGCCTCGGGTTGGCCGGAGCGTTCGGCGCGCTTGTCGGGACCCTGCCGCTCATCGGTCTGCACACGGTACTGGTCTATATGGGAGCGCGCCGCTTCGGACTGAACCGCATCATGGCGCTTGGGGCCAACCAGCTCGGACTGCCACCGGTGATCCCGTCGCTCTGCATCGAGGTCGGCTACTACCTGCGCCACGGCACCTGGCTGACCGAGATCTCGATGCGCACGCTCGGGCGAGAGGCCCCACAGCGCTTCTGGGAGTGGTTGCTCGGCTCGCTGGTCGTCGGACCGGCACTCGGGGTCCTCGTGGGTGGGTCTATCTGGGCGCTGGCGGCCATCATGCAGCGGCGGCCTCTACCGGAAGCCGCCGGTCGCCACGGAGCAGACGCAGGCGGCGGGGAAAATCGGGCGGTTGAAACTCCTGCAAGCTGGCGATGACAGGGCGTTGACAGACGGGGCAGGAGGTCTACACTAAATAAAAAGGGGTGTGCACCACGCACCTGAGTGTGCAGGGGGAGGGGAGAGTATGGACGTGCTGGCACGGACGAAGGAGCTTCTTGGCAGTCTGGCGGACGTCACCGAATCGGGCTCGATCATCGCGAGGCACAAGATCGAGGTGGCGAACCTCGATCGCAAGCTCGGCATGCTGATGCGTAAAGTCGGGGAGCGTGCCTGGCAGATCGACACCGAGGGCCGCACGGACGTGCTTGGCGACGCCGACGTTCAGGCAGCGTTCGATGAGGTACGGCGGCTGCGGGCGCGGATGGAGGTCATCCGGCAGGACGTCGAGCGCAATCGCTCCCGCGCGGTGGATGAGGCGCGCAAGGCGGCCCGGATCGTCAAGACGGGCGCCGGGCGGGCTTCAGCCGTGGTCCGTGAGGAGGGGGGGCGCGCCGTGGCAGCAGTGAAAAAGGCCGTCGCGACGAAGGCGGCGGCGCGGAAAAAGAAGGGCAAGGAAACCACGGACTTCCAGCCCTGACGAGTCGCTGAGCAAATCCCAGCCGCGTTGCGCGGCCGGGCTAACCGAACCGGCCGGAGCGTTCGATGTTCGCGTGGTACATCCGCGCGAAGTCTCTCACGGCTGGCGCGCTTTCTAGTTCCTCGACCGTCCAGGGCATCCGCCAGACCCAGTTCGGCCGCTCGGTCACCGTTCCCGGCACGTTCTGCTGGTCGAGCACCTTGAAGAGGTCCTCCTGTGCGAGCACGAAGAACCGGCTCGGTGTCGAGCAGAGCAGCGCGATGACGGCGTTGTGCAGCTCCCCGTCGGGGTCGGCTGGTTCTCCGGCGTCTGCGAGCCGTTCCGCGCCGAGCAGACCCCGGGAGACGAGCAGCTCGAGCAACCGGCGTCGTTCGTGGCGTCGGCCCTCGGTCGCCTGCGCGAACGACCGGTCGTCGGGGAACATGCCGATCGCCCGGCGGGTCAGCAGGTCATGCCCGGTCCAGAAGCCGGCGAACGTGGCAAGATCGTGGGTGGTGATCGAGACCATCGCATCGTGCGGGTACTCTTCGGGCGCCCTGCAGGAACCGTCGTCGCGGCGCTCGAACCAGAGCAGGCGGCAGGAGCAGAGCCCCTCGGAGGCCATGGTCTCGCGAAAACCGTCGGGGACCACGCCAAGGTCTTCGCCGATGATCACTGTGCGGTTGCGGACGCTCTCGAGAGCGACGATCCCGAAAAGATCCGACTGACGGTACCGCACGTACGCTCCCTCGGCCGCGGGCATCTCGTTGGGAATCCAGAAGAGGCGCGCGAGGCGCATCACGTGGTCGATGCGCAGCATGCCGGCGTGCCGGCAGGCATGGCGGATCTGCTCGGCGAACGCCCGGTAGCCCTGCGCGCGATCGCGCTGCGGGTGCGGGGGCGGGAAGCCCCAGTCCTGCCCCGCCGCGTTGAAGGCATCGGGCGGCGCTCCAACACCTGCTCCCGCAGCGAACAGGTCCTGCCGCGCCCAGGTGTCTGCGCCGTGCTCGTCCACCGCCAGCGCCAGGTCGTGGTAGTACCCGAGGGACAGGCCGGCTCGAGCCGCGTCGCGATTGAGCTGCCAGAGCTGCTCGTCGAGCTGCCATTGCAGATACTGCCAGAAGAGCACTTCCTCGCGGTGCCGCTCCAGGAAGGCGCGCGCATCGGGTCCCTCGGGACGACGGAATCCCTCCGGCCAGAGGCGCCACGACCAGCCGCGATCGCCGGTCGCGAGCAGGTGCGCCTCGATCGCCTGGAACAGCGCGAACTGCTCGAGGCCCGTGCCCTCCCGGGCGAGGTAATCCTCGAAGCGCCTGCGCCGCCGGCTGTCGCCGACGCCGCTCCAGCAGCCTGAGAGGAACTCCGCGAAAAGGGCGCGCAGCACGCGCAGCTTGTAGCCGTCCGCCTCGTCGTAGGGGACGTGCGGGACCGAGCGCAACCGCTGCAGCAGCGGGGCGGAGGCTGCCATCAGTCGCTGCGCCTCCGCGCTGACCGCGTACTCGGGAATCGCCTCGAGCTCGAGGTAGCAGTGGTTGACGAAGCGGCTGCTCAGGGGCAGGTACGGGCTGTGGGCGTAGGGGTAGCGGTTGCGCACGGCGTGGAGGGGGTTGAGGCCGATGAAGCGCACGCCGAGGGCTCGCGTGGCCCAGTGCGTGAGGCGGCGCAGGTCCCCGAAGTCGCCGATGCCCGTGTTGCGCGCGGAGCGCACTCCGTAGAGCGCGACGCCGAGGCCCGCTGCGCGGGACCCCCCATCCGCATCGGGAGCGGCATATGCCCGGTCCGGGCAGACGATGATCGGCACCGCGCGCTCCAGCACGCCGTCGCCGCGCCGGGCCGTGACGTGCAGCGTGTGGTACCCGAGCGGGAAGGGGCCGGGCAGCGGGACCCCGTACCGGTCCCAGGCGTGGCCGCCGTAAGTGCGGCTTCCCTCGCGCGCGATCTGCTCCGCGGAAAAGGTGACAAGCCGCCGTGCGCCGTCCTCCAGCACGGTCTCGACCGAAACCTGCGGCGGTTCCGGGACGCCGCGGCTGGCGGGGCGGGGCAGGGCGATCGGAAAGCGCTCGGGAAGGGCCGCGCCGCGGACGACCAGCACCGGCGGAACGGGTTCGCACCAATCGGCGCGCGTCAGTGCCGCCAGCGAGCGACGCGCCTCGGTGGCCGTGTCTGCGGCGACGCCCATCGCCGCGAGGAGTCTGGCACTGGTTTTCTCGCTCGTCTGGTGCACGCCCCCCCAGTTGTCCCGCCACGACGGTTCGATTCCGCTGGCTGCCGCGAGTTTCTCGAGCGGAGTCAATGAATCGGCGGGCATCGGCTCGTCAGGCCTCACAGCCCGCACAGTCATTGGTCGTTCAGCGACCTTCGTCCGCCGGCCGCAGGATGACCGCGGCGAGCGGCGGCAGCGTGAACAGCGCTGACTGGGCGAAACCGTGCTTGGGCACCGGCTCGGCGACCACCTCGCCGCCGTTGCCCAGGTTGCTTCCCCCGTACAGGGCCGAGTCGGTGTTCAACGCCTCGCGGTAGCGTCCCCGCACGGGGAGCCCGATCCGGTAGCCGCTGCGGGGCACCGGCGTCAGATTGAAAATCACCGCGAGGTGACCGTCGCGGCCGCGACGTATGAAGGAGACGACACCCTGCGCAGCATCCTGGCAGTCGATCCAGCGGAATCCTTCCGGCTCGTGGTCCAGCTCCCAGAGCGCCGCGGTGCCGCGGTAGAGCCGCCCGAAGTCCTCCATCAGGCGCAGGAAGCCGTCGCGCGGCGGGTCCTCGGCCAGGTGCCACTCCAGCCCGCGCGCGTGGTCCCACTCGCGGTCCGGGGCGAGCTC
>CAZEOK010000062.1:0-18023 GCA_964513745.1 uncultured bacterium | reverse complement strand
AGTACCCCTGCCCGCGGAAGAGGTCGGCGCCGTCGAGGAAGATCCGCAGGCCGGCCCCGTCGAGCGGCTTGCCCTGGTATTCGATGACCCCTTCGAGCGACCCGGTCGCCGGGTCGGGCCCGTCGCGGTACTGGACCTCCTCGAGTTTCCGCGAGAGGGAGAAGCCGACGTGGACGTAGCCGCCCGGGTCGACGGTGATCGGATTCGAACCGTTGTAGGAGAGGGCGTCGCCGACGGACAGCGGCCCGTCGGCCAAACCCGCGGCGCGCTTCTTGGCCACGACGAAGTACTTGCCCGGAGGAAGGTCCAGCGCGTAGGAGCCGTCGTCGGCGGTCGCGCCCGATGCGGCGAAGGGCTTGAACGCAAGCACGTCCGCGTAACTCAGGTACGCGAAGACCACGCCTCCGGTGACCACCTGCCCGTCGACGGTGACCCGGCCCTCGAGGCCGTTGCCCTTCGCGCTTCCCGTCGGGGCGCTCGCGAGCGGCGGCGGGCTCACCTCCCCTTCGTGGGCCGGCGCCCCGGTCGATCCCAGGAGAAGGGAGAGCGCGACGAAGACCGCGGCCGAACGAACGATCCGCATCCGCCGCACAGCGCTCATTCCACCTTCTCCACGACGATGTCGATACCCGACAGCTTCTCTCCTGCTTTGACCGCCACGGAGTGACTTTCGTTCCCGGCGTAGCGCCCGAGCAGGTCGCCTTTTTCGGCCGGCCCCCCGAGCGTGTTGCGGGCGATGATGAAAAACTCCCCGCCGCCGGCGAGCGTGAGCGTGTAGGCTCCGTCCTCCCCGGTCACATTCGAGATAAAGTCCGGCTTGTAGATCATCATCGAATCGCGGTAGGCGCCGACGTAGAGCCCCCTGGCAGGCTTGCCGGCGGCGTCCCTGACGACCCCGCTGATCACGGTCCCGCCGGCCTTCACGGTGCCGTCAAGCGTAACTTCCTGCCCGCCTTCCTTGACCTTGTTGACCTGCTTTGCGGCGGTGTTGAGCGCCACGACGGAGAATGCGCCATCCCGGACCAGAACGGGATTGCCCGGGGCGAAGGCGAAGAGGTCGCCGGCGCTCAATGGCCCCATCTTGTCGTCCCCGGTGCGCTTGCGGGCCACAACCCAGTAGGTGCCGGGCTCGACGCTGAAGGAGAAGCTCCCGTCCGACGTCGTGAGCGCCGACGCGTACCCCATCCCCCGGAAGATCGTCTCGCCGTCCTGATAGATCGTGACCCGGGCGCGATCGAGCGGCGCGCCGTCGACGTACACCCGGCCCCTGATGCCGGTACCCCCGGCGACGCTCGCCTGCTCGGGGATGATCACGGTGGCGGCGTTGATCCCGATGGAGAGCGCTTCGCCAGCCGCAAGAGCGACCGGGTTGCCACCGTAGAAGGCGAAGTGCTCGCCGGCGGCCGGAGCTGCGTCGGGCGCGGCGTTCGGCGAGCGCAGGATCACGAAGTAGCGACCCTCGGGCGCGGTGACCGAGAACGAGCCGTCGGCGGCGGTCGTCGACGCGGCGTCGGGATTCCCGCGGAATCCGTGCTGCCAGCCCGACCAGAGCTGGACCGCAACGCCTGCGAGGGGCTTGTCGCGGAAGGAAACCTTGCCCTTGAGCGAGCCGTCGGCGGCCTGGGCTGTGGAAGCAGCGAGGAGCAGGATCGCATACAGAACCGCTGTCGCAATTCGTGGCGCGACACTCATTCCTCGTTTCACCTCGCCGGACAGAACCATCTGCTTGAAATCCACCTTTCGAGCCATTTTTTTAAATATTATCACACACCCTTGACGCCAGTCTCCTTCCCGCAACCCGTACGTTCACGTGCGGGCTGCGGGGTCCTGACGCTGCGGACCTCCATCGTGCTCCCTCCGGTCCGCCGCTGGAGTCCTCCCCTCCGCGCCACCCCTCCGCAAGTACGTTCTCCCGGGAGCGTGTTCCTCTCTTATCAGTGGAGCCCTGCATTTCCGTGCGGGCTGCGGGGTCCTGACGCTGCGGACCTCCATCGTGCTCCCTCCGGTCCGCCGCTGGAGTCCTCCCCTCCGCGCCACCCCTCCGCAAGTACGTTCTCCCGGGCAGCGTGTTCCTCTCCAAGAGAGCGTCTGGATACTGGGACTGCTACCCGCGCGGGCCACGGAAGAGCCAGGCTCGCAGGCAGAGCAGCAGCAGCGCGCCCAGCGCCAGCAAGCCGATGCGGAATACGGCAGAACCGCGTCGCGCCGGCGGCGTGCCCGCGCCGTAGGCCCGGGCGCCGATCCTGCCGGCGGACCAGAGTCCGGTCACCAGACCGGCCGCGGCGAGCGCGATCGCGCCCCAGCGCACCACGGCAAGCGCCACGAGGCTCTCTGGCCCGGGCAGGATGCGCAGCTGGTTGATCGCGACCGAGGTCTTCACGCCCGCCGGGTCGCCGAGCGCCAGCGGCAGATAGCCGGCCTTCTCGTTGAGCTTGACGAGCGCGAACGCGGCATAGGCCCCCGCGACAAGCGGAATAAAAGCGTACCCGTAGACCGCGAGGTAGCCCCAGACGCTCTGTCGCCGCACCGCCCAGCCGGACTCGCGCCCGCGCTGCTCGCGGTCGATTTCGGCCACATCGTAGAGCAGCCCGGCGGGCTCCTCGCCCGGCGCGGGCCACGGCGTGACGCTGATCTGCGCGGCGGCCCTGGCGACGACGCCGAGGACCAGGTAGAACGCGAGCGGCCAGAGCACGAACCCGGCGAGCAGATTCAGCCCTTTGAGCACGAGCGGCGGCAACGTCGGGACGGCTGCCGCCACCACCTCCGTCGGCCACTCCACGACGGCGCGCAGCCCGCTCCAGAAGCGCGCCAGCCGATGGAAGACGAGGCCCGTCATCACGATCACGAGCAGCGCCTCGCCCCGATCGCGCGCGGCGGCGGGCCAGAGACCCGCGGCAAAGGGCCGCCAGCCCCAGCGCACGTTGTCGTGCGGACAGTTCTTGATGCAACCGGTGCACATCAGGCAGTGCGGGCCCGGCGCGGCCTCGGGTGGAAACAAATATGCCGGACACCCGGGACGCTTGTGCGGGAAGACGGTGTGCCAGGCCGACCACGAGAGCCGATACCAGCGGGTAGAGCCGAAGAAACAGGCCTTGGTCTCGCAGCGGCGGCACACGGCAGCGTCGCGGACTGCGACCTCCACCGGCGCAAGGCGCGAGGTCAAGGCGACCATCCCCCCGACCGGGCACCAGAAACGGCAGAAGACGCGCCCGCGGAAGACCAGGCCCGCGAGCACCGCGGCGGCAAGCGCGAGAGCCAGCAACTTCGCGGTCGCATCCGGCGACCGGTTCAGCCCCCAGAGCTCGGCTGCGGCATTGAAGCCGAAGAGCAGCAGCGCCATGATGCCGAGGTTCTGCAGCCACCTGGGGTAATCGGTCTTCGCGCCGGTGCGGGAAGCGACATCGTTGCACCAGCCGACGGGGCAGACGGTGCACCAGAGTCGCCCGATGCCGGGGAGCAGCAGGATCAGCCCCATGAGCCAGAGCGTCCAGAAACCGAGCGCGGCGAGGTTCGTGTAGAGCAGTGGCACCGCGACGCCGCCGCCGGGCAGCCCGGTGCGCCCCCAGCCGACGGCGACCATGCCGACGAGCACGGCGAGCGCGGCCGCCTGCAACACCGCCGGAAAGAGCGCCGAGCGCCAGATGCGCAGTGGCCACGGTGCCGCGGACAAGGCCGGTGGCGGAACCGGCGCGGAACCGGCGCTAGCGGTAGAGACTGTAGGGGACGACTTCGTTCCCATGCTGGTCCCGGTAGGTGAAACGCTCGCCAGTCACGCTCTCGAGGCCGCGCGCGGCCCATTCGCGCACGATCCATTCCGGATCCGCGAGCGCCTTTTTCAGCGTCGGGACCGCCGCGAGATCGGCCAGGTCGCCGAGTGCCTGCACTGCTGCCAGACGCACCTGCCAGTCGGCGGAACCGGAAGAGCGCTCGAGCAGCGGCAGCCCGCGCAGGTCGCCGAGGCGGCCGATACCCCAGAGGAGCACGTCCTGGTCGACCTTCCCCTCGAGTGCGAGGAGCGGTTCGACCGCCCGCCGCTCCTGGATCTGCCCGAGGGCGCGCACGGCATACCGACGCACCGGCGTCGACGCGTCGGCCAGCGCCGCGAGGAGGGCGTCCGAGGCCAGCGGTCCGAATTTAGTCAGCGAGCGCGTAGCGAACTTTCGCGTCTCCACATCCGTGTCGCCGAGAGCCCGCACAAGCGCCGGGATCGCACGGGGATCCGCGATCTCCCCGAGCGCCCAGGCCGCCGCGTAGCGACGGAAATCCGGGCGGGCAAGCGCCGCGATCAGTCCGTCAACCGCATCCCTGGCCTGCAGGGCACCGAGAGCCCCCGCGGCATGCTCGCCGATGGTCCGGTCCTTCGCCGCGAGCGCGCGCAGGCACTCGGGCACCGCCGGCGCGCCGATCTTCACCGCGGCCTCCCAAGCCTGCTGGACTTGCTCCGGGTCCGGGTCGCCGAAACGCCCGACCAGCTCGCGCAGCGCCGGGCCGTCGCCCTTCTCCGCCGCGGCGATCACCTCGGCCAGCGGCCGGTCCGAGAGGCCCCGGGAGCAGCCGGCGACCAGCAGGAGGCCCGCCGAGAACAGCGCCGCCAACAGCCCGCGGCCCGGGCGTCCGGCGCTACCAGATCTTGTGGACCGTGATGTCGACATGCTCGATGATCTGACTGTCCTTGACGTGGATCGCCGAGGGCTCGACCGTGCCATCGTCGTAGCGGCCGTACAGCTCGCCGATCTTCGGCGGCCCGCCGAAGCGGTTGCGCGCGGCGAGGTAGAAGGTCCCGCCCTCGGGGAAGAAGAGCACGAACCGGCCGTCCGCGCCCGTGGCCTCCGAGACGTACTTCGGCCGCTCGGACATCTGCGGGTAGGTGTAGGCGTGAACACGGGCGTCCTTCACCGGCTTGCCGTCGCCGTCGGTAATAACCCCGCTGATCCCGGTGTTCGTCGGGGCCGGGGTCGTGGAGGGCAGATCCTTGGTCTCGCCGATCTTGCGCACGGCGATCAGATCGCGGGGGATCGTCTCGCCGCCCCGCAGCGTGATCGGCCCGAGAACCTCGCTGTGCAGATCGCCCGTGCGCACCGGGCCCACCACGTCTCCCCCCGTCCGCTGGCGCAGGACGAAAAAGTATTTCCCCGGCGGCAGGGAGATGGAGAAGTCGCCGTCCGGCCCGGTCGGCTGCGAGGTCGTGTAGGGTGGCCCCTTCAGGTCCATCCCCTCCCGGTAGACCGAGACATAGGCCTCCGCCAGCGGCGTCAGCGCCTTCCCCTTCACCGTGGCCTGCCCGGACTCCTGCCTCGGCACGCCGCAGCCCATCGCGGCGGCGAGCACAACGACAAGCAGCGCCGTTGACGCGGACAGCTTCCGCATCCCTGACATCCTCATCGCATCATCTCCTCTGGTCCGGCCTCAAGTATATACCGCCCATCACGTGCCGCACCTTCCATTCCATTGCTCTGCTAGGGATTCGGCGAGGGCGCGGCGGGACGCAGGCGCGGATCACCCTCGAGCCGTTCTGCCTGCCGCGTCAGCCCTTCCTCGCGGTAGAACGCCGCCGCGGTCGCTACCACCTGCGCAATCTCCGGCCGGACGAGCTGGACGTCCGACAGCCGATCGACTGCGGCCAAAGCCGCATCGAAGGAAAGTCGCGCGGCGGCGCGGTCACCCAGGTAGAGATGAATCGCCCCGATCAGCAACGCGCTCGGGAATGCTCCGTTGATCTCCTGCAATTTTTCGAGAGCTTTCAGCGCCTCCGCCGGCTTGCCCGTCTTCATCAGGCCGATTCCCAGGTCGAGCTGGCCGTACTCCATCCCCGGAAGAAACTTTTCCCCGACCGAAAAAAAGCTCAGCCCCGCCTCGACGTCCCCCCGCTCGATGAACCGCAGACCGACTTCCCGCAACCCGACGCAGTAGCCCCGATCCATCCGGCAGGCTTCCTCGGCGTACGCCAGCGCCCGCTCGCCCCCGCCGTGACGGTCGGTGGCCTCCGCCGCATACAGCAGGAAAGCGGAATCGTGGGGCTGCTTTTCCAGCTGGGCGAGGACGAAACCCAGCATCCCCATCTGCTCCCGCTGGCCGCTCATGGCGATCGAGGCGAGTATTTGCAGGGCGCTCCAGCGCTCGGGCGGATTGTCGGCGAGAATGACGGCTGGGTCGCGGAGAGATTGAACCACAATCTCGCCGACCCACCGCAGATCCGGGGGCACCTCCCCTTCCTGGACGGAGTAGGAAAACACCGCGTCCAGCACGGCATAGCGCGCGGCGCGCAGCGCCAGAAAGAGCCCCCGGGTCTCCGACGGGAAGGTAATGCCGCGGGCGGACGCCGCGTGCAGGAAAAAATTGGCATCGATGCTCAGCAGGACGGGATCAGGGATCGCGGGGAGCCGCTCCTGGCTGCAGAGTCGCACGGGGATCTCCCCGACCTGGCCGCGATAACAGCCGTCAACCGGACGAAACGTGTCGCTCTCCTGGGCGGAAATTCCGGCCCTGCCGAGGTATTCCCTCAGCTGTTTCCCCGAATCGTCGTCCACCGCGGGGAGCACGAAAGGTGCGACCCAGACCACCTCCCGCACGATCCCCAGCCCCGCTGCGACTCGAACGAAGCTTTTCGCGTCGTAGAGCCGCTCTTCCCCGCCGCGCCCGGCCCGGAGCAGACCCGCGAGGTCGCGGCGGTTCGCGAGATCCCGCAGCGCCGCCATCTTTCCAGCGGTAACTGGTCGCAGGTCATTGCCCGCGTCGATGTGCAGCAGAACGGCGCCGGCCAGACTCCGCTCGATCCAGTGCGGCAGGGCGTCCTGATGATGTTCCACCATCGTACCCACGGCCAGAGGATCGACGCCCAGGACCGGCAGCCCTGGTGGGGGCTCGGCCGACGCGGCGCCGGGGACCGCCATCAAGCCGAGAACCACCGCCACGAGCATGTTCTTCACTCCGCCCCCTCCTGCACCGCGTTCGCGGCGAGCGGCGCCACGACCTCGAAGACCTGTGCGTCACGGACAACGTGGTGGTTCACCGAGGTGCCGTCGAAAAGGGCGACGCCGAAACGGAGGCGCTCCCCGGGCTTGAAAAGCAACATCCCTTCCCCTGCGACGAGCGGCCGGGTGAACACCACCCGCCACCCTCGGCGCCATCGCTCCGCACGGGCCGTGACGCGGTTTGACGCTCCCGCGTGGGCCCAGCGGCTGGCGGGAGCGGTGCGGGTGGCGGACGCAACCGGGTTCCCCTCCCCATCGGTCAGCGGGGCATCCTGCTTCCCGTACATGCCGGCGCGCCGGGCCTCCGGGCCGAGCGCTTCATCGTGCGCCGCCCGCGAGTTCATGGTGCGGTAGGGCTCTCTGGAGAGTGTCCTGAAGCCCGTCCGGTCGATCAGCAGCTGGCGGCCCCCCAGGGATGGTTTCCAGACCCAGGCTTCCTCCGTGGCCCCCTCCCCGGCCAGGAACATGGAACGCACGTCCACGAGCGATCCGCTGCGGACCGTGAAATCGCTCTGGTGACAGGCCTCCTGGCAGCCGAAACGGCCGGTGCCCCTGCTCCAGATGATCGCGACGCCGTCCTCGTCGTCAGCTGCAATCTCCCAGCCGTCAGCCGTCCGTTTCCAGGAGCGGGGCGTGCGATCATCCGTGGGGTCCTCCCAGCGCACGTCGAGAAAAAGGTCCTCGCCGGTATGGTAGGCCCGCAACTGCACCGGCGTCGGGTGGGTGACCGGCGGGCCGTGGTGGCAGGAAGCGGAGGCGCCGTGCACCGCGTCGGTGTCGAGCTCGAGACCCGCCAGCACCGGCAATCGCCCGTGCACGCTGCCGCCGCCGGCCTTCACGAGGCGCGGCATCGCCAGATCCCAGGCGGCATCGGTCGGCGGCGCATTGAGCCGCACGGCGTAGACGGCGTCAACGTCGATCCGGGCGCAGGCGGCTGTCGCCAGGAGAACTGCCGCGAGGACAAGCCGCCGCCCCCTGTCATTCCGACGATGACTGGAGTTCAAGACAAATCCGCCCGCGACTCGCCCTGAGGCGTGACGACGATCGCGGCCCGACCCTCAACCGGGCACTTCTGCTGGCAGATCCCGCAGCCGATACAACGCGCCGGGACCACGACCGGAAGCTTGATGCGCACGGGCCTCCCGTCCTGACCCACCATGTCCTGCTCCTCGAAGACAATCGCCTTGTCGCTGGTCGGGCAGTGCTCCTCGCAAACCAGACAGTTGGTGTGGTAGGCCCATGGGAGGCAGCGGCCCTTGTCGAAGACCGCGGTGCCGATGACGTACTTCTGCTTCTGCTCGAGTGGCAGGCGGCGGATCGCTTCCGACGGGCAGACCTGGCCGCAGAGCGTGCAGTTGTACTCGCAGTAGCCGATCTCGAAGTCCATGATTGGCGTGAAGACCCCCTCCCACCCCGCCTCGTGCAGTGCCGGGTGGATCGCGTTGCGCATGCAGACCTTCATGCAGGCCCCGCAGCGCAGACAACGGTTGAGAAAGTCCGCTTCGGCGCGCGAACCCGGCGGCCGCAGCCGATCAGGCGGCACCGCCACGCGCGCCGGATGGATACGTGTCAGCGGCACGAGCGCGAAACCGGCGGCGACCGAGCCGACCAGGCGGCGGCGATTGACGTCAATCGGGGCCTCGGCGCGGCGATAGCCCCACGCGAATCCGATCGCACCCTCGGGGCAGACCTGCGGACAGCGCATGCAGGCGGTGCACTCGGCCTGCGAACGGCGATGGGTGCCGTCCCCGATGAGGCCGACCGGGCAGGTGCCCCAGCAGCTGCCGCAGTCGGTGCAGCCGTCGGTCACCCTGCGCGAAAGGGCTCGCCCCCGCGCGCAGAGCGAGAGCAGCCCGCCGAGCGGGCAGAGGTTGCGGCACCAGAAGCGCGGCTGCCAGCGCTCCATCGCCAGCAATCCCGCGAGCAGGCCGAGCGAGAGCCAGGCCCAGCGGAAATGCTGCTGCTCGTAGGTCAGCGCGTAACCTTTCAGCAGGTCAAAGACGGGCTCAGAAAGGGGCCGCAACGCTGGCAGCGAGAAGTAGACGCCGTTGAAGAGGGCGTTGACCGCCGCGTTGACCACCGGGATGATCCCCACCGAAAGACCGCGCGCGAGCAGGCTGAAAGGGTCGAGCAGCCACGCCGCCTGCCAGTTGAAGACGGCGGCGGCCAACAGCGCGCCAAGCAGGTAGTACTTCATGCGGCGACCCTCCCAGCGCAGCGGGCGCCGCGGCGCGGGGAGCCACCCGAGCAGGCGCCGCGTGATATCCAGCGACGCTCCAAGCGGGCAGAACCAGCCGCAGAAGACCCGGCCGAGCAGGAGCGTGACGGCGACGGTGACAAGCGCCGGCCAGAAGTGCCCGATCGCCTCCCGCAGCCCGAGCAGCGTCGCCAGCCCGAGCAGCGGGTCGAGCTGGAAGAACGTGTTGACCGGATACCGGATGATATCGAAGCCACGGTACTCCGTGCGCAGCAGCAGGAAAACGAACGTGCCCAGGAAGATCAGCTGTGAGAGACGGCGCAGCGTCAGCCAGCGGGCGTTCGAGGCGATCACCGCAGATGCCTCAGCGAGCGGACGAGGACGCTGATGAGATCGGACATGGCTCAGACGAGAATCGTGGTATCGCTGTACTTCGCGACGAGGGTGTCGTGGGTCATCAACCGCATCGGCTCCGCCAGGGCTTGCGCCACCAGCATCCTGTCGAAAGGATCGGCGTGATGTGCGGGCAGGGCTTCGACAAGGGCGGCATGTTCCGCACTTACCGGCAGGAAAACATAACCGGCTTTCATGAACCACTTGACCGACTCATTGCCCGAAATCGGCATGCCCTGCTTCCCCAGGCTGTGTTTAATCGCGATCTCCCAGATGGAAGCCGCACTGACATGGATCTGATTGGCCGGCGCCAGAATAAGCTTCCGAGCCTCCGCGGTCAGCCGCGGGCTGTCGGTAATTGCCCAGAGCCCGACGTGCGTGTCGAGCAGCAATCTCACGCCGTCTCCCCCCGGAAGAGACGGGCAACCTTGACGTTATCTTCATCGATGGAGTCCGGCACCACGAACCGTCCCTTCGCTACTCCGATCCTCTTCCCCGGCTTCCGGGTCCCGAGCTGGGTCAGCAGAGCGACAGGCCTCCCGTGGCGAGCAATGACGATCTCTTTCTCCCGCCCGGACTCGATCTGCTCCAGAAGTTTGGAGAGTGTCGTCTTGGCCTGGAAAACATTCACCGTGGACACTTCCTTGCCCCCCTCCGCTTACTGGCAAAATCTAGCTAGTTTAAACCATATTTGCAAGGGCAGCGCTGCTACCCTTGAGGGCGCCCGCCGGACCGTGGGCTCACGCATTGTCCTCACGGATCTCGACCCGCGCAAGGTCCATCGTTCCCAGCCCCCGCTCGGCGGCCCGCACGATGTGCGGGACGTCCCGGGCGGTCTTGCCGAAGAAGCGCGCCGCGTAGGCGTCGACGGCGACAACGTCCGTCCCCGCCACCACGACGCCGGGATGCGCGACGTCGGCCAGGCTCCCCCCCTGCGGACCGTGAGCCACCAGGATCCGGGTCGCGTCGAGAACCACCAGGTGCGACGGCCGACCGAGGTTCAGATCGACGACCTTGTCCTCGAAATCGGTGTGGATGCGCCCGCGATTGCCGCCGATCACGCCCATGACGTTCTTCATGCTCAACGTCAGGACCGTCAACCCGTGGTGTTTGGCTATCGGTACGTTGATGAAGACGTCCGCGGCGATCGCGTCTTCGTAGAACTCCCAGGAGGTGAGCAGCTTGCCGCCGGGGATCGCAACGGCGCGGTAGCGGCGCTCGTCGGGGTGGACGATGCTCACCCGCCGATCGCCGATCGCCGCCACGGCCGACTCGATGCCGCTGCGTCGAAAGCAGAGGCGCGGGTCGTTGCAGGTCCGGTCGAGGACGAGGACCTCGCCGGCCCCCGCCTCGAGGCACATGCGCGCGACTGCGACGACCACGTCCGGGTGCGTGTTCGCCGCCTGCTCCGGCGTGCGGTCCCAGCCGATGTTCGGCTTGACGACGACCTTGTGGCCGGGGCGCACGAACTTTCTCATGCCGCCGAGCAGGTCGACGGCACGCCGGGTCGCCGCCGCCGGGTCGCCCTTGACCGCGGCCAGATCCGGCGCATGACCGGCGCCTCCCGCCGCAGCCGCAGCCGCAGCAGAGCCGATCAGCCTACCGATCGGACCGAGAACCGCGGCGCCGGCAGCCACGGCCGCGATCTTGCACAGTTCCCGCCGTCGCACCGCTTCACCCCTCTCTCTCGAGCGCACGCTCCCGCTGGCTTGCCACCAGTATTACACCAATAGACACGGGATGTTACCGAAACGTTCCCTCCCGGATCGCCAGCCGCGCACCTTGCTTTTTCCGTGATGCCCCCGGAGAATCGACGCCGTGAACGTTTGGCGCAGGTTGCAGAGGGCATCGCATCAGGTCATCTGGTGCAGACAGAGCCAAGGAAAGCCACAGTGACCACGCGTACTCGCACACTTGCGAGCGCAGCTTCGTCCCTGCTGCTGGGAACGGCCATCTCCTTCTGGCCGGCGCATCGGAATTCTTTCATCTTTTTCGACGATCCCTCGTACATCACGAAGAATCCGCACGTCAACGCCGGGCTTACCGCTCCCGGCGCCCTGTGGGCCCTGACCACGACCGAGGCCTCCAACTGGCACCCGCTGACCTGGGTCGCGCACATGCTCGACGTGAACCTTTTCGGGTTGAACCCCGCCGGCCACCACGCCAGCAGCGTGGCGCTGCACGCGGCAACAGCCATCCTGCTCTTCCTGGTGCTGACGTTTCTGACCGACCGACCCTGGCCGAGCCTCTGCGTCGCTGCGCTGTTCGCCCTGCATCCGCTCCGGGTCGAGTCGGTGGCCTGGGCCTCGGAAAAGAAAGATGTCCTGTCGGGCTTGTTCTGGATGCTGACCATCTGGGCCTACCTCCGGTACGTCCGCCGACCGGGCTACGGCCGATACGCGGGGACTCTCGCCCTCTTCGCGCTCGGTCTCGCGGCAAAACCGATGCTTGTGACCCTGCCGTTCGTGCTGCTCCTGCTGGACTGGTGGCCGCTCGGGCGCTTCCCGGCGGCTCCTCGCCGGACCGCTCACCCAACGGCGGTTCCGTTGGCGCGACTGGTGGTGGAGAAGCTCCCGCATCTGGTCCTCGCCGCAGCTGCGGGCGCCATGACCTGGCATGCCCAGCAGCTATCCGGGGCGGTCTGGGAGTTCGAGGCGATCCCCGTCGTGCCCCGGCTGCTCAACGCCGCGGTTTCGACCGTCCGCTATCTTCAGAAGACGATCTGGCCGGTCGACCTCTCGCCGCTCTATCCTCACCCCGGGCCGAGCCTCTCTCTCGCGCTGGCCTTCGCCGCGATCGCAGCGCTTCTCGTGACCACGCTCGTCGTGGCGCGGCAACGGCGGAAGCACCCCTGGTTGCTCTTCGGATGGCTCTGGTTCCTGGTGACGCTCCTGCCGGTCATCGGCATCGTGCAGGTCGGCTGGCAGGGCATGGCGGATCGCTACACCTACCTGCCCCTCGTGGGGCCGGTGATCGCCCTGGCCTGGGCGCTCGGGTCGGTCGCGGCCCCTCCCCGCGCCGTCACTATCCCCGCAGTCGGTGCGGTGCTCGTCCTGCTCGGAGCGCTCACCTGGCGGCAGACCACCGTATGGCGCGACAGCGTCAGCGTGTTCTCGCACGCCGTGGCGACGACCAAGGAGAATTTCGCCGCCGAATATTTTCTCGGGACGGCGCTGCGCCTCGCCCGCAGGCCGGATGAGGCGCAGCGGCACCTGCGCGAGGCCAGCCGACTCAACCCCCGCTTCGGCGAGCCGTACCATGAATTGGGGCGGGTCGCCCTCGAGCGTGGCGACGCCGCCGCCGCGGTGCGCTGGCTCGAACGGGCCCTCCAGCTGATGCCGACGGTGGCGGCGGTGCATCTCAACCTTGCCGAGGCCCGCGAACAACAGGGTGATCTCGCGGGCGCCCTGAAGGATTACCTTGCCGCGGCGAGGCTCGAGCCGACCTTGGCCCAGGCGCATATCGGCGCCGCGTTGCTGCTCGACCGGGCCGGCCGGTCCGAGGAGGCGGCCGAGCAGATCAGGCAGGCGAGCGCCGCGATCCTGCGGAGAAACTGAAAATCGTCCACGAGGTATGTATGCTCATGCAGTTGCTGGCAAAACGACACCATCGGGCGGATTTCCAGAAGATCGCCGGCGCGGTCTTCACGTGGGCGCTGCTCTTTGCGGCACCGCAGCCCGCTTTGGCCGAAGCGCCCGTGGCCAGCCACGCCCCGGCGGTCATCGGGACCGACACTGCCTGGGAAGGGCGGGTCATCGTCGAGACACCGCTGACCATCCCCGCCGGGACGACGCTGACCTTGCGCCCGGGCGTCGCGGTGCTCTTCCGCGGCGGATCCGGAATTACCGTGCTCGGCGCCCTGCGCGCGGCGGGGACGCCGGAGGAACCAATCAGCTTTTCGGCGGAGGGGAGCGAACCCTGGGATGGCATCGTATTCTCGAGCCGGGAGCACGCCTCGCACTTGCAGGGGTGCCGCATCACTGCCGCCCGAGCGGTGACGATCGCCGCCGGAGAGCATCTCATCGAGCGCTGCGAGATCAGCGGCGGCACGCTGGGGATCGAGGTCAACGGCGACGAGGCCCGGCCGGTCCTGCGAAACAACCGGATCCACAATACGCGCGGGGGGGGGATCCGCTGCGTCGGCAAATCGGCGCCACTTGTCGAGGGCAACACGATCGAGGACTGCGGGCCCTTTGGCGTGCACGCATCCCAGGGCGCCGTGCCGCTCGTCCGGGGGAACACCGTCATCTCGTGCACGAGCGGCATCGAGCTGTTCCAGACCGCGCCCTTCATCCGCGAGAACATCGTGCGGGAGTGCGAGCGGGGGATCGCGCTCTCCGCCGCTGGCGGCGGCAGGCAGGTGAGGGGAAACACCGTCGAGGACTGCGCGACGGGAATCTTCGTCCAGCAGTTCTCGAGCCCCGAGATCTCCGGGAATGTCGTCGCGCGGAACAAGGACGGCATCGTCTGTTACATGGGGGCGCGGCCGCTGATCCGGCACAACGGCATCCGCGGCAACGAGACCGGGATCTCCTGCAACCAGATCGCCGCCCCCACGATCGAGGCCAACGCCATCGAGCGGAACCGCCGCGGCATTTATCTCACGCTCTCGTCATACGCCCTCGTGCGCGGGAACAACATCGACGGAAACGACATCCAGATGGAGCTGGGAAACATGTCGCGCGACTGGGAACGGCGCGTGAGCAACAAGCCGGAGCGCGGCCTTCAGAAGCAGGCCGCCATCCGCGCCGGGCGCGGCGCGGTTACGCTGGGGACCCCCACGAGCGATGACGGGCTGGAAGTCGAAGGCGGCGCCGTCGAGGCCACCGGCAACTGGTGGGGGGAGGCGATGACCCGGGAGATGGAAGAGAAGGGACCGGACGCCGACATCGCCGGCCTGCGCGACTGGCACGACGTCCCGACGCTGACCTACGAGGGCTTCGCAGGGGAATACGTGCAGGACCGGATCGCCTACGCCCCGTGGGCAAAGGAGCGGATCGCCGGCGCGGGACCACCCCCGACCGTGCCTGCGACGGAGAACGTGTCGCCCTGATCCGGAAGGTCACTCCCGCGTCCCGCCGTGACGCTGCGCCTCCCGGTGGGCTTCGCGGATTTGGGCATCATCCGGGGCACGGGCCGCTGCAGCGGCAAACTCGCTGACCGCCTCGGCGAACTGCCCTGCACGCGCCAGAGCCACGCCGAGTTGGTAACGCGCCAGCGCCGATGTCGGATCGAGTTTCACCGCCTGCGCAAACTGCTCGCGAGCCTCCTCTTCCCGCCCACTCGCCGCGAGGGTTGCACCAAGGTTGAGCCGGGCCGCGGCGAATCCCGGGGCGAGTTCAACCGCATGCCGATAGTTGCTCAGGGCCTCCTCACGACGCCCGGCCTTGTCCTGAACCGCACCAAGATTGTTCCAGGCCGTCGCCAGCCGCGGATTGTGTTCGATGGCCGCCCGATAGAGAGCAGCCGCCCCCTGAGGGTCCCCGCGCGCGAAGAGCATCTCCCCAAGATTTACCATCGCCTCCGCCATGCCGGGATCGAGGGCGATAGCCCGGCGATAGTGCCGCTCGGCCGACACCAGGTCGCCCGATTGCTGACGGAAGACGGCAAGGTCGTACTCGAGCTCCGCATTGGGCGGTGTCCGGTCAGCTGCGTAGAGGAAGAGTGTCAGTTCGTCTCGCCAGAATCTCCCCTGCCGGATCGTCAGGGCGCCGAGAATGCCCACGGTCAGGCACGCGGCCACAGCGAGAGGGGCGGTCAGGCGGCGCCGACTGGCCACAAGACCGCGGGATGTCCAAACTGCGGCAGCCACCGGGCCGACAAGCGGCAGATAAGTGTAGCGATCGGCCATTATCTGTGATCCAACGGGTACAATGCCGCTGACGGGCGCCAGCGCGACCAGGTACCAGACCCAGCCGGACACCAGCCACGGGAACCGGTGCCCGAGGCGGACAACGCCGACCGTGATGAGCAGCACCACCAGCAATGCCCCTGCCGCCGCGGACATTCCCGATCCACTGCGGAACGCGGGGTAGAGCGGCGAGAGGCCCAGCGGCAGGACGGTCAGCCTGAGGTACCCTGCATAACCGACGAGCGCTTCCATCAACCGCTCCGCCGGCGCAACCTGCCGCATCGCTCCCGCGCGGCTCTGCGTGACGAGCGTGACAACGGCGATGGCCGCGGAGATCAACGCCAAGGGGATCTTCTCGCGGATGCGCTCCCGCCACGAGCAGCGATCGATCCTGCCGAGCGGCCACCAATCGAGCAGGATCATCAGCGCCGGCAGAGTGACGAGCATCGGTTTCGCCATGAGGCTGAGCGAGAAAAGGATCGCGGTTGCGGCAAACGCGGCCGGCCGGCGGCCGGCGACCCAGCGCAGGTACGCGAGCAGCGAAAGAAGGCCGAGGCAGGCCGACAGCACGTCCTTGCGTTCGGCCACCCACACCACCGACTCCACCCGCAGCGGATGCACGGCGAAGAGGGCAGCCGTCACAGCGCTCGGCCAGAGGGCGCCGGTGGCGAGGCGCAGGAGAGAGAACACGAGCACGGCGTTGCCCGCATGCAGCGCGACGTTGACCAGACGGTGCTTCCACGCCACCAGACCGAACGCGGAGACATCGGCCATGTGGGAGAGCCAGGTCACGGGAATCCAGTTGCCGCCGTGCCGCGTGGTGAACGCCCGCCGAACGCCCTCGAGCGCCAGGCCGCCGCGGACGATCGGGTTGTCCTGCAGGTAGAAGTGATCATCCCAATTCGGGAGAAATTCGTTCCCGAGCGTGGGGAAGAAACAGGCTGCGACAAGCGCAATGAGCGCCACCGAGATGAACACTGCGGATGCGGACCTTCCCACGCTCGTGCCGTCCCCCCCCCGATGCGATGATCTTCAAGCCGGCAACCGCCAAAGTCAACGTTCGATGGGGTGCAATCCCTGAGGGCGGGCGCCTCCTTACGAGCGCAACAGCTTCAGCGCCTCGCCGAGCACGAGCTCCGGCGGGAGCTCCCGCAGGCATCTTGCATCCCCGTCGCAGGGCGTTTTCCGGTGGTTGTAGGCGCTGAGGCAGGGGGAGCAGGAAAAATTGCGGCATACCGACACCGCCCGGGGATTCAGGCTGCCGTAGAGCAGCGGGGTCTCCGGTCCGAAGATGATGACCGCCGGGATCGGGGTCAGGGCGGAGAACTGGGCCGCCCCCCCGTCGTTCGCGATGATCAACGGCGCGAGGTGGAAGAGCAGCAGCAGCTCCCGCAGCGTCCGGGTGTAGCCGGTCAGATCGAGACAACGCTCCTCCCCGACTGCGCTGACAATCGAACGGGCGACAACGCGATCCGTCGGCGCGCCGATGATCGCCAGGCCGTACCCGGCCTCGATCAGGCCCCGCGCGAGGCTGCTGTAGTGCGCCACGGGCCAGGCACGGATGGGCAACGCCCCGCCCCCGGGCTGCAGGAGGACCAGCTTTCGCGGGTCGGCCCCGGGGAAGTCCGTGGCGAACTTACCCCGCATCGCTTCGATTTCCTGCTCCCCGAACGCGATGCGGGAAACCGTCGGGCGCCCGGAAGGGACGACGCGTTTTCCGGCGGGCCGGCTCTCCGAGTCGACTGCGTCGGCGAGGGTAAGCAGCTGGTGTGAGAGGTGGAGGTAGGGGTTGTAGAGAACCGGCCGGTTGATGAAATCCCCCCGGTAGAGACCCTCCTGGGTGTGGCGGTGGAACCCGACCCGGAGGCTCGCTCCGCTGAGATAGGCGAACAGGCTGCTGACCCGCGTGAACAACTCGCCGTCGATGACCGTGTCGATCCCGAGCCGCCGCATCGACCGGACAGCCCTGACGCTGCCCCCGAGAAAGCTGCCCGCGCTCGTGTCGTCGATGGTGATGATGTTTTCCGGCGGCATGACGTCGAGCAACTCCAGGAGCTCGCGGTTCTTCTCGAAGAGCAACGCGTGGAGCTCTGCCGCGGGGAATCTCTTCCGCAGATCCCTGAACATCGGCTCGGCCAGCACCAGGCTGCCCATCTCCGAGAGCATGATGACGAGGATCCGGCGCGCGCGAATCGGGCCTGCAGGCAGTGCGTCGCTTCCCGGCAACAAGGAGGCAAGTCGGCACAGAGGCACCCCGGCCCAGCGATCAATCCTTCTGAGGACGTCGATATTCATTGAGTCAGCAACTTCATCGCCCGCGGCTCACGGCCCCCACCATACACGAACAGTCTGCTGAAAAAGGCCCAGATGTGCGTCACGCTCATTCCTCGGGTCCGGGCAGACTGCCTGTTTTCTGATTTTTCAGCAACCTGTTCAGGTTGTCGCGCGCGGCGGCCAGACCAGGATCGATGCGCAGGGACTCCGCGAATGCGCGCGCCGCCTCGGCGGATCGCCCCTCGGCGGCGTACGAGACCCCCAGGTCGTTGTAAGCCTCAGCAAAGTCCGGGCGCAGGCGCACGGCGGCGGAAAAAGCCGCGATCGCCTCCTGCTG
>CAZEOK010000061.1:0-18061 GCA_964513745.1 uncultured bacterium | reverse complement strand
AGAAGCTCCCGGAGATGAACCAGAACGCCTCCAAGTACGCCCACCTGGAAAGCGCCGACCGCCTGGAAATGCAGGAACATGACCTGAGGGCCATGATACAGGCGGTCATCAACGCGTTACGAACCGCCGCGGACGAGAAGCAGATGCCGATCTTCTTCGAGTCGCCACGGGAGGTGCGGGTATTCGCCAATCCCATGCTGGAGGACGTCTTCTTCAACCTTATCTCCAATGCCGTCAAATATGCGCCCGAAAAGACCTCGATCGCGGTCAGCATCGCGGATGGCGGCGAGAACTGGTCCATTGCCGTCGCCGACCATGGCGGTGGAATACCCCCGGAGTATCGGCAAAGCATCTTCGAGCGGTTTGTCCGCAGAAACAAGGAAGGGGTGAAAGGATCCGGCCTGGGTCTGGCAATCGCCAAACGCATCGTGGTTGCGCACGGTGGTTTCATCGGCATCGAGGACAACCCCGGAGGCGGGAGTATTTTCACGGTTCAGCTCCCGAAGACTCAGCGAGCCGCAGCAGGAGACCCAGGCTGATCGTCGGGGTCCTGCCGTCGTGCGCTCCGTCGCCCCGCGCACGCAGACGGGTTCCATCGCCGCGACCGTCCCGTCAACGGAACCGGTAGCCGCCGAGGGCGAGCACGCGGCCGCGAAACCTCGCCGAGGCCGTCGTCTCCAGGAGCGCCTGCACCCCCGGCAGCCCGAGGTGCTCCTCGGGGACGAGCAGATCGAACTCCTCCTCCTCGAGGGGGACGAAATCGAGCCCCATCGTCATGGCTGCCGAGCGGATGCCGAGCCCGCAGTCCGTGAGCCCGCTCTGCACCGCCATCGCAACCGCCCAGTGGGTATACTCCTCGCGCCGATAGCCGCGAACCTGCTCAGGCGCGATCCCCGCCTGGCCGATCCGGCAGTCGAGTAAAAGCCGTGAGCCCGACCCCTTCTGCCGGTTGACGAAACTCACGTCCGGCCGCGCCAGGTCGTCCCAGCCCGCGATCCGCTTGGGGTTGCCGGGGGCAACCATCAGTCCCTGCTGGCGGAAGACGAGCCCGATCTGCCGGATCGCCCGCTTCCCGAGGTGTTTGGTGACATAGGTTCGGTTGTAGGTTCCCGTGGCCGGGTCGAGCAAGTGCGAGGTCGCCAGGTGGGCCACGCCGTCGCGCAAGGCGAGAAGCCCGCCGAGACTCCCGGTCGCCGAAGCCAGCAGCATCACCCCGCGGGAGCGCAGCTCGTCCTCGAGCACGTCGATCAGAAGGTCGTGGCTGCCGATCAACACCACGGTGCGCTCAAGGTCGGGCATCCCGCGGATGATCTCGACCGATACCTCGGCCCCCGCCTCGAGCCCCTCCACCCCCTCGGGGATCGCCACGAGCCCCTGGGCCTTCGTCCAGGAGAAGATCGCGGCCGAGCCCCGGGGAAGCGCGTGGGCGAACGTCCGGCCGCCGACGCGACCGAGTCGCACCCTGACGTACTCGCACGCGTCCAGCCGCGACGGCAGCGCCCGCGGGAGAACGGCCGGCAGGGTCGGGGAGATCGGCTCGGGAACGCCGAGAAACAATCGCACCAGCGGCGCCAGAAAGAGCCGCGACGCAACGATTGCTGCCACGGGAAAGCCGGGGAGCCCGATGACCGGTTTGCCGCCGACGATCCCGAGCGCCGTCGGCTTGCCCGGGGCGATGTTGATGCCGTGGGCAAGCAACTCACCCTCCAGTTCGATGGCGCGCGGGGTGAAGTCCTCCGATCCCGCCGAGGAGCCAGCGATGACCACGACGATGTCGTAGACCGCGGCCCCCGCGCGGATGGCCGCGCGCAATTGATCGAGATCGTCCGGAACCGCAGGTCCGACGACTGCCGACCCGCCCGCTTCGCGGACCATCCCGGCTGCAACTTCGGAGTTGAACTCCACGACCTTGCCGACCTCAAGCTGCTCGCCGGGGCGGATGAGCTCGGTGCCGGTCGGCATGACGAGCGCCCGCGGGCGCGCTGCGACGGCCACCTGGGTCAACCCCGCGGCCAGCAGCGAGCCGATATCGGCGGGGCCGATGCACCACCCGGAAGGCAGCACCATCTCGCCCGTGGCGATCTCCTGCCCGGTGACCCGCACGTGCTCCCAGGGCGTCGAGGGGCCGTGCACCTCGACGCTGCCGTCCTCTCGCCAGTGCAGTTCCTCCGAAGGGACCACCGCACTGCACCCCGCCGGGATCGGGTCGCCGGTGTCGATCCAGAAAGCCTCGCCCGGGACGGCTAGCCGCACCGGGGCCGTCTCGCTCGCGGCGTAGGTGCGCTCGGCGGCAAGCGCGATGCCGTCCATCGCGGCGGAATGATAGAAGGGCGCGGGTTGGAGCGCGCCGATCGCCGCAGCGGTGACCCTCCCGAGCGCTTCCGGGGTGGGAATCGTCTCGGGAACGCGCTGCTGCAGGAGCGCGGCGACCGGCTCGAACAGGAGCCGCCGCGCCTCATCGGCTCCACGGCGTCTCAGGTAGCGACTGCCCCGCCCGCCCACGGCGCTCACGCGAGAAGGTCGACTTCGACGAGTTCGCCCGCCTCGAGCCCCTCGCGTTCGGGCGCCACGCGGACCATGCCGCGTCCGCGCACCATCGCAGTGACGAGGCCGGACTTGCGGAAGACCGGGACGGCCTCCAGGCCGCCCGCCGCCGTGCGCAGTGTCACCTGGTAGTAGTCCTCGCGGCCGGCCTGGGAGGGGAGGTTGTCGGTCAGACGCGCGGGCACCTTGAGCCCGCCCTCGCCGGGTGGGATGCCGAGCAGCCGCTCGAGCAGCGGCCGCACGAGCACGAGAAAGATCACCATCGCCGAAATCGGGTGCCCGGGCAGCCCGAAGACCGGCACGCCGCGGTGCGCGCCGACAACCGTCGGCTTGCCCGGGCGCACCGCGATCCCGTGGAAGAGCAGGCCCGGCTCGCCGAGGCTCTCGACCACTGCGCGGGTCAGGTCACGCGCGCCCGCCGAGCTGCCGCCGGAGATCAGCACCAGGTCGGCGGACACCACGCCCTGGCGCACCCGCGTCAGGATTTCATCGGCGTCGTCACGGACCCGGCCGAGCAGCAGCGGCTCGCAGCCGAGATGGCGCACCCATGCGCCGAGGGAGTACTGATTGACATTGCGAACGCGACCGGGCCCGGGTTCATCCTCCGGTCCGACCAGCTCGTCACCGGTGGAGATGATCGCGACCCGGGGCCGCCGCGCCACGGCGACCTCCGTGATCCCGAGGCCCGCGAGCAGACCGATGTCGGCCGGACGCAGCACACGGCCGGCCGCGAGGACCCTCTCCCCCTCGCGCACGTCCTCCCCGACGGTGACGATGTGCTCCCCCGGGGCAACCGGGCGGCAAACCTCGAGAACATCGCCGCTCTCGCGCGTGTGCTCCCACATGACAACGGCGTCCGCGCCGTAGGGGAGCATCCCGCCGGTGGCAATCCGCATCGCCCCGCCCGGCCCGACCCGCTCCGCGGGCGCGCTCCCCATGGCCACGCCGCCGCGGACGGTCAGATAGGCCGGCTGCGAGTCGGAGGCGCCGAAGGTGTCCGCGGCGGCGACGGCGTACCCGTCCATGACGGCCCGCGTGAAGTGCGGGACGTTGATCGCTGCCACCACGTCGCAGGAGATCGGGCGCCCGAGCGCCTCGAGTATCGGGACGGTCTCCGGGGCGGCCGGACGAAGCCACGTGAAGGCGTCGAGCACCTCGCGGGTCCCCGCGACCTGGAAGAAACCGGTGGCCCCGCTGCGCTCGGTTAAGACTTCTTCTCCTCGCCCTCGATCTTCTTCTTGTCGGGCGTGACGTCGATTTCGTTGGCTTCCTTCATGGATTTCCTGAAGTTGCCGATAGCCTGGCCCATCCCCTTGCCAAGCTCGGGGAGCTTGTTGGCCCCGAAAATGACGATGACCAGGACCAGAATGATCGCCAGTTCGCCGATGCCGAGTCCAAACATGGTTCCTCACCTCCTCTGCCGGGAAAATCCTATAGAGTCGCCCCGCGCAATGCAAGCCGGACCGTTCCTCCCGGATCGGCAGGGCTAGCCGTCGCCTTCTTTGGAGACCCGGGTGAGGTCGCGAACGCCAAGGTGCTCGCGTGCCGCGAACCAGAAGCCGGGGACGAGCACGGCGACGAAGAGGCCGGCGTGGATGAGCAGCGCCAGCGAGATGGCCACGGCCTCCGGGACACCGTAGACCGCAAGCGCCACGACGTGCGCGTACTGAAAGGGGCCGACGAAGCCCGGCGTCGGGATGAGCACGCCGAAACCCTGGAGAACGAGGAGAAAAAGCGGCGCGTACGCCGGCAGATCAAGGCCTATCGACCGCATCATCAGCGCGTTTGCCAGCCCCCCCCATGCCCAGATCAGCAGCGAGAAGAAGACCGTCCCCGCGACCGACTTCCAGGAGCGCAGCACGCCAAGCCCCTCGCAGAAACGCTCGACCAGGTGCACCCCGCGGGCGAGCAGGGGCCGGCGTTGCACGACCGGGTGCCGGGACAGGAAGGCGGTGAGCGCCTCCCGGTGGTGACTGAGGAGAATGAGGGTCGCGAGGATCGCCACATAGACGACCGGCAGCAGCAGGGCGGCCCAGCGGATCCGGGCGAGGAGCCCCGGGTCGCCGGCGCCGAGGAGGAACGGGGCGGGCGCGAGAAAGCAGATGATCGCCAGGCCGTCGAAGAGGCGCTCGACGACAACGGTGGCGAACGTCGCGCTTGTGCTCACCTTCTCCCGGCGTCCGAAGAGCCAGGCGCGCACGATTTCGCCGGCGCGGCCGGGAAGGAGGAAGTTGACCATGAACCCGATCGCCAGCGGTGACAGCAGCCGGCGCGCCGGCACGTCGGCGAGCGGCCGCACGAGAATCCGCCAGCGCAGCGAGCGCACGCCGAGACTGACCAGGTGCATGACGCAGAAGAGCCCGAACGCCGTCAGGCTCGCGCCGCGCAGCGTCGCGGCCATCTCGCTGAATTGCACGTTGCGCAGGGCGAGCCAGAGGAAGAAGGCGCCGAGCGCGATGCCGGCCACGAGACGCTTGATCACCGGGAGCCCCTGAAGTGCCGCTCGGCCCGCGCGATGTCCAGGCGGATCTGCCGCACGAGGGCCTGCGTGCTCGGGAAACGGGTCTCGTGGCGCAGGTAGCGCTCGAAGAAAACCCGCACCCGCCGCCCGTAGAGGTCCCCGGAGAAGCCCAGGAAGTGGACTTCGAGGCGGCGCTCGCCGGGCCCGAAGGTCGGCGAGGTGCCGAGGTTGACGATGCCCGGCAGCGGCGCTCCGCCGTCGATGGCCGCGCGCGCCAGGTAGACCCCGTCCGGCGGCAGCAGTTTGCCGGGCAGGCGCAGGTTCGCCGTGGGGGCGCCGAGCTCGCGGCCACGGCTGACCCCGTGGTCGACTTCGCCCTCGATGCTGTAGGGTCGGCCGAGCAGCGCGGCCGCCAGCCTCATCTCGCCGGCGGCGATGACGCGGCGGACGCGGGTGGAAGAAACCGGCTCGCCGGCGACCGTGGCCTGCGGGACGGCGCGGAAGCCGAAACCGAAACGGGGTCCCCAGCGGCGCAGCATCAGCGTGTCGCCGCCCCGGTTGCGGCCGAAGCGGAAATTCTCGCCTGCGAGAACCATCCGGGCGCCGATGCTCCCCCCGAGAAAGCCGCGGGCGAACTCCAGCGCCGAGAGACGGGCAAAGGCCGGCGTGAACTCGAGATAGAGAAGGCAGTCGACGCCGGCGGCGGCGATGGCTTCGGTCTTCTCCCCGATTGTCGTGAGCACTGGCGGGACCTGGTGCGGTCGCAGGAGACTGTCGGGGTGGACGTCGAAGGTCACCGCCATCGACGGCGCCCCAGCGCGACGCGCCAGGCGCAGCACCGCGGCGAGCAGCTTGGCGTGACCGCGGTGGACGCCGTCGAACTTGCCGAGGGCGACGACCGGGCGGGAGCAGGCGGCACCGAGCTCACGCACATCGCGGACGACGATCACCCGGACATCCCCGCAGTCCTTCTCGCCGCAGTGGCGCAGGCGATCGGCGCGACGGCGACCACGACCAGGCGGCGGCACTTCTCCAGCAGCATTTTCAACATGAAGTTGCAGTATACCATTGCACCAGGACCGGTTGTCGCGGTCGCGTCGTCAGCGATGCTGCTGATCGTGCAGGAGCAACCGACTGCGGGTATCCCGTGCGCGCACGGATCGCAGACCATGGATGTGCCGTGTTGCGATATTTTGAAAACATTCTATTCTTGTACACGTCGGAGGTCATCGCGGCAAAGGAGGCAGGAATGAACTTTTTCAAGCGAAGTGCAATCCTGTTCATCGGTTTGATGGTCGTGGCTTTCTCGGCGGAGCAGAGTTTTGCGCACATGAGGCTTTTCATCAGGCCGTGGTGGCCGGTGCCGGTGATCCTCGCACCGATTCCCGTTCCGGGTGTTTTCGTGCCGCCACCCCCGCCACCGCTGGGATCTCGTCCATACTTCGGCTCGGTCGACACAAGCGTGAGCCCCAAGGATGCGCAGGTCATCGTTGACGGCGAGTACCGCGGCATCGCGAACACCTTCGACGGCGTTCCCGCATATCTGGAGCTTTCTCCGGGAAGGCACAAGATCGAATTCAGGAAGGAAGGGCATGAGTCGGTGTCCCTGATTGTGTCCATCGTGCCCAACGAGATCGTGAGCATCGATCTTGCCTTGAAGGAGATCCGGGAAGCGGCAGGGCCCACCGAGGGCAAAACCTATCAGCTCGAGACGGAGGGGGCGGGATTTGTCGAACTCGATGCCACGCCGCCCGACGCCGCGGTGTACGTCGACGGCTCATTCTACGGCATCGCGTCGCAGTTCCGGGAGGCCGGTCAAAAGATCATGCTGAGAGCCGGCAACCACACGATCGAGATCGGGAAGCCGGGGTACTATGTCTACAAGGGTAACGTCACCGTCGTCGACAAGGAAACCGTCAGGCTGTCGGTTTCCCTTGAGAAGTGAGGGGGGGGCACACCCATGCTGAAGCTGACCTGTGTGCTGGTGGCATTGGCCGCGCTGGTCTCCGGCTGCATTGTCCCGGTCGGCGGTGCCCCAGGCGGCTATCGGGGAGGCCCGCCGGGCCCCCAGGGCCGCCCGCCGGCTGCCGGCTCCGTGCAGATTCTGCTGCCTGGCGTGATCATCATCCCCTGAGGCCGGCCTGTCGTTCGTGATGCCGGGCACCCGTTCAGCGCGCCGGCGTCCCCAGGGAATGGCCCTGCCGCCATCGGGGCGAGTCAGGGTTTCTGTCTGACGCAGTCCGGGCCGATGGCGCTCCAGGAACCGGAGATGTAGTGTGCCCAGCCGCGACAGCCGCCGCGGCAGGTCGGCTCGCAGGTGCAGTCGGCGCACTCGTGCGGCTGTTGCTCGATCCCCTCGCGCAGCGCCGCGAGCGCGGCGTCGGCCCAGGAATCGGTGATAGCCCCCTTGCCCATGCGGGCCAGCGGGACGGGCAGCGAGGCGCAGGGGTGGAGCAGTCCTGCGGGATCGACGTAGGCGAGGGCGGCACCGGCCTGGCATCCCTCGCCCGGCGCGTCTTCCCCCTGCGGATGCACGCCGGCGGACCGCAATGCCTGCCAGAGCCCGTAGTGGTGAACGCGCAGATCGACTCCCGGGCGGCTTTCGAGCGAGGAGGCGATCCTGGCGGCGAGTGCCGTGAGTTGCCCCGCGCGTGGCGTCACGGTGCCGGCCTCCCGCAGCACCTCCCCGAAGAGCGGCAGGTTCGGGAGTGAGATGGCGACGGCACCACCGGCGATGGCACGCTCGATCCCGGCAGACACCTCGTCGAGATTGGCGGCAGTGAGGTAGAAGCGCACCGCGGGCCACGCTTCAAGGCAGATCGTGACGTCACCGCCGCCCGGTGTCGCATCCAGCCAGACCTGCTCGGCTCCGAGCGCCTCCCAGGGTCTCGCATCGGCCAGGTCAGCGAGCGCTGCCGGCGCAAACACCAGAGACAGGCTCCCCTCATACCCTGCGAGGGCGGCGGCCAGTTCGCCGGACCGCACCGCCTCCGGGTCGGGGTACCCCACTTCGAGCATCAGGACGCGGGCGCGGACAATCTCCGCGCCGATCGTGCAGACCATCTGGGGAGACGGGCGGCGTTGCGGCGTCCCGGGGTGTGCGATGGGCGGCCAGTCCCAGTCCCAGGTCAGCCGCAGCGGGGCGGAGAGCTTCTTCACCCGCAGGGGTTCTCCCAGCAGTGCGGGTCGGGGGCGTTGAGGTCGCCGCTGACGGCAAAAGCGCGCGCGGTGCAGCCGCCAAGGCACGCCGCGTAGTGACTGCACGCCGTGCACTTGCCCTTCGCGGTCTTGTGTCGCATCGCTTCGAGCACCTGCGATTCGCGCCAGAGCGTCACCAGATCGTCGCGCAGGATGTTGCCGAGCACCAGCGGGATGAAACCACAAGGGGTGATGTCGCCGTTCGGGCGCAGGTGCAGCGAGAGCTTGCCGCAGGTCGAGCCGGGGATGCCGTGCTCGGCGTCGCGGGCGCCAAGCGATGCGAGGATCGGATCGTCGAACGAGATCTCGGGGTACGCCGGGTTCGCCGCGAACGCGAGCGCCTCGCGGTAGAAGTCCCGCCACTCCAGCGGCTCCAGGTCGAGCTCGAAGCGGTGCTCCATCCCCTTGCCGCTGCACTTGAAGTTGTGCAGATAGACCTGGGCTGCGCCGAGCCGCTTCGCCAGCTCGAGCAGCGGCGTGAGCTCACGGTGGTTGATCCTGCAGACGACGGTCGAGATGGTCAGTTTGACCCCGGCCTGCACCAGGTGCCCGGCGGCGGCGACGACGCGGTCGAAACTGCCGGCGCGGTTGCGAAAGCGGTCGTGCACCTCGGGCCGGTAACTGTCGAGCGACAGGCCGACGCTCACGAAGCCGGCGTCCCGAAGCCCCGCGGCCGCGACCGCGTCAAGCAGCCAGCCGTTGGAGTTCAGCGAGAGCGAGAGCCCGAGGGCGGCGAGTTCCTTCGAGACGGACAGCAGATCGCGGCGCAGCAACGGCTCCCCGCCGCCGAAGTTGGCGAAGAGCACGCCGGCCTTCGCGAGGCGCCGGCCGGCCTCGAGCACCTCGTGCGTCGGGAGCTCGTCGGCCTTTTCGAGCCGCGAGTAGCAGTGTTCGCAGCTGAAGTTGCAGCTGTAGTTCAGGCTCCAGTTCACCAGCAGCGGCGCGGAGTAGATTTTCCCCGGCGCGCTCATGCCGGCACCACCCAGCCGCGGGCCGCGAGGTCCGTGAGGAATCCGGTGACATCTCCGACGAGCTCTTCCCGCTCGACCTCGAAGCGTGGCAGGAGTTCATCGACGATTGCGGCCACGTCCCGGGCGCCGTCGCAGAGCTTCCAGATTTCGCCGCCGAGCAGGTTGAGTTCGGTGATCCGCCCGCGCTCGACGATCAGCAGGGTCCCCTCCCCCCCGGCGTCGCGTCCGGCCGCAAGTGCCGCCAGTGCGTCGCGCGCAGCGTCCGGCTCCTCCCGCCAGGGCAGCCCCGGGCGACGACGGTAGCGTTCACTCAATTCCATGATCGCGATCTCCCCCCCCTGCAGGCAGCCGGAGAAGACCCGTCTGCTGCGGCAGGCACCAGCACGCCTCATTCCTCGGGTTTTCGCAAGCCATGCATCTGACCCTTATTGATCTGCCTGCCCGTTTCGAGTTATTCATCATCCTGTCGGCAAGCACTCTGCGCGAGCCCCTTTCCCGCCTCACCCGACTATGGCGCGGCGAGCCGCCAGGGCCCGGCCGCGGGGGGATCATAGCGCACCCTCCCCAGATAGTCCGCATCCAGCTTGTCGAAGATCAGCCGCTCGATTTCCTCGCGTCGGTCGGTGCCCCACCAGTTTTCCCGCGCGTCGACGTCGGCCGCCTGCGACTCGCCGAGCTTGACATGGTAGTCCGCGCTCGAAATGAAGTTGTTGCCGGTCACCACGCTGCGGGCCGAACCCTCGCGCGCGAAAACCGCCGTCGCATTCCCTTCGAATTGGTTCGCCACGACCTGCGGGCTGCTCTCCCAGTAGCGGATCGCCGTCCCGTTCGCGAGGAACCGGCTGGCGCGAACCGTTACCGGGCCGCCGGTAAAGCGCAGCGCAATCTCGTTGCGCTCGAACCGGCAGGCATCGACCGCCAGCGGGGTCCGATGGGCGTGGATTGCCTGTTGCGCCCCGGCAAACCGGCAGCGGACGAACTCGGCTCTCATGGCATCCTCGATCAGCACCTCGTCCCAGCCGGGCAATCCGCCTGTGCCCTGTTTCTCGGGGATGAACTCGACCGGCGCATCTTCGCTCCCCCGTGCCACGATGGAACCCTTCACTATGATGCGGGCATCCCCGGCCCCGTCGCCGTTCTCGTCCGAAAACACGAACAGCACCCTGGTCCCCGGCTGGATGACGAGCCGCTCGCCCGCGTCGACGACCACGCTTCCCCGGATCTTCACCTCCCCCTGCCAGACGATCTCACGCGCCGCCGGCCGCCCAACATTCGCGCAACCGATCCCACTCGCAAATGAGCAGATCATTGCCGCCACGGAGAACTGCAACCAAGTCCGTCCAGGCTGCGGGGTCCTGACGCTGCGGAGCTGGCGACCGCACGGCACCGCCTCGCCGCCGCCCCAGGAACGCCGAGCAGGGGAAACGAGGCACGAAATCACGAACGTTCCCGGTAGGCGAGCGCCGTGCCGAGCACGAGCGCCAGGCCGATCAGTGTCGCGAGCTTGCCGGCCGGCGTCGCCCCGGCGATCGTGCTGCGCAGCCCCCAGGACTGCACCAGCCCGCCGGCGACGAGCATGCCGAGCACCGCGGCGCCGGCATCGGCGTCCCCCTCGCCGGCCATCACGAGCTGGCGAAACGGGCAACCGCCGATCAGCACGGCTCCCAACCCCACCAGGAACATCCCGGCCGCCGCCCAGCCGCCATCCAGATGCGAGCCGGGCTGGTCGTAAAGCCCCGGTTGAAAGAGCCCGGCGGCGAGGTTGACGCCGAGAGCCGCGACGAAGAGGAGAGCGAGCCCGCCGAGCATGCGAGCGCTGTGCGTCAGGAAGAAATTGCGCAGCGAGCCGCTGACGCAGAACTTCGAGCGCTGGGCGAGCGCGCCCACGGCCAGGCCGATCACGAGCGAAACAAGCGGCGGGGCGTGCTCGCGCGCCGCGCCGACGAGGCCGCCGGTGAAGGCCGGAGGCGCGAGGACGGAGGCGGCGGCCAGCAGCGCCATCGCGGCCGGCAGGACCCACCCCGCCAGCGGGCCGGTGCGCGAGGACTTGCCGAGGAAAAAACCCCGCTTCAGAAAGCCCACGCCGACCCAGGCACCGACGACGAGACCCCCGAGGCCTGCAAACGCGGTCAGATCGCCGCCGGCGAGCCGCAGCACCACCTTGATCGGGCAGCCGAGAAAGACCGCCGAGCCGACGATCAGGAAGGCGCCGACAAAAAAACGCACGAGCGGCGCCGAGCCGCTGCGGGACTGGAACCCGCGCGCCGCAAGCGCCGCGAGGGTGGCGCCGAGAATGAACCCGGGGAGCTCAGGCCTCAGGTAGGACATCCTCGGGTCGCCGTGCAGCCGCAACGCTCCGGCGACGTTCTCGGCGAAGCAGGAGGCGCAAATGCCCGAATTGCGGGGATTCCCAAGCAGGACCAGCCCGGCGCCGGCCAGCCCGACCGCCGCGCCCGTCGCCAGGTCCAGACGCGTCTTGATCCAGGCGAAAAGTTGCCTCATCGGGTGCCGTTCAGGAGCAACCGCCGGCCAGGGCCCGCTCCAGATAATGCAGATCCGCGAGGGCCGCGCCGGAGAGGGCCGGCCGGACCTCGCGCAGCCAGGATCTCATCTCCGCGCCGATGAACTGCGGCGAGCGCCTGTCGGTGTAGTCCCGCACCAGATCGAAGGCACGCCGGTACTCGCGCAACGCCGGCGCGGCCTCGCCGCCCTCGCGATAGACGCCCGCGAGCAGCAGGTGCAGCTGGGAATTCCCCTCGTATCGTCCGAGCACCGCCTCGGCCTCCCGCCGCGCCGCCGCGAGTTCGCCGCGGACGATTGCCTCGAGGGCCGGCCGGATCTGGTCACGCTCGGCGGCAACCCGCCGCTCCGTGCGGGCGCGCAAACCAGCAAGCAGATCCTCACCGCCCGAGCCGGCCGCTGCGCCGAGCCGGACGGCCGCGATCACCGCGTAGACGACGACCAGGACGAGCGCAGTCGCAGCGGCGCTTCCGAGCCAGTCCGGTCGTTGTGCCGCGCCCCCGTCACGCATCGTCTCCCCCGTCCTCGTCAATACTTCGCGTACGGCGGGAGGTTACAGCGTCTGGCCATGGCCCGGACGGGGTCGAACTCCTTCTCCTCGAGCGGCACGAAACCGTCGACCATGGCGCTCTTGAGAACCTTGAGCACTTCGCCGTCGACCGCGGCGACCGTTTCGGCGTTCACCGCGAAGAGCGCTTTGCGGATCGCCTGGAAGCTCGACTCGGGAAGGCTCGGCGAGGCCGAGAAAACGCAGTAAGGGACGAGCGGACCGCGCGCGAGGACACGGTAGTCGGCCGGAAGCAGTTTGCCCTCGGACTCCATGACTTCGAGGTCCAGCGCCGGCCCGGCGCCTGCGTCGAAGGCGCCGTCGACCACCGCGAAGATCGCCTTCTCGTGCTTGTACGATCCGGAGGGGAACGAGTAGTACCCGAGATCCTTCTCGGGATCGACGCCTGCCTCGAGCAGCAGCCAGTACGGCGAGAGATAGGCGGTCGGGGCGAACGGCGGGCCAAAGACGAAACGCTTGCCCTTGAGGTCGGCCAGCGTCCGTGCCGGACTCTCCCTGCCGACGATGACCGTGCCCGAGGAGTAGGCACCGTCCTTGCCGCGGGCCTCGCCGGCGAGGACACGCAACCCGTAGGCCTCGTGGAACCAGGCGTAGAGATAGCTGTTGGTGTGGATCAGGTCGAAGCGCCCGGCCCGTACCGCCTCGTCAAAGTCGGCGGTGTCCAGCCAGACCGGTTCGACGCGGCGCCCGAGCTGCTCGGCAAGGTGCGCCGCCAGCGGGGCGAAGCGGGCTCGGGTCTCGGAAACGCTGTTGCAGATCATGAATCCGACCCGCAGCGGCTTCTCGTCCCCTCCCCACCGGCACCCCGCCAGCGCCAGCAGGGCGCAGACACCCGCGCCGGCCAACCGCCGCGACCAGAGGCGGCAACTCATTTCACGGCCCATCGACATCCACCCCGCCTGCCGGTCTCATCCCCGTATCAGCTGTGAAGGTCGTGGATAAGGATACCGATACACGCCAATCCGGAGAATCGAGGCGACGCAGGATCGAGCCGAGACAAGGCGCCCGACGAGGGACGGCACCGCAGTCGCAGGCCGATACCGCGCCGCCGTCACTCTTCTTCGATGATGTGGCGGGAGTCAAGGACTTCGTTGAACTTCTTGCGCAGGGTACTGGGACGGAAGGGTTTCGTGATGTAATCGTCCGCCCCGGCGTCCTTGCCCTTCTGGATGTCGACCTGCTGGCTCTTCGCGGTGAGCATGATGACCGGGATGTCGCGCGTCGTCGGGTCGGCCTTGAGCTCGCGGCAGACTTCGAAGCCGTCCATGAACGGCATCATGATGTCGAGCATGATCAGGTCCGGGAGCTCCTCCTTGGCCTTCTGGAGCGCCTCCTTGCCGTTGATCGCGGTCACGCAGTCGTAGCCCTCCATCTCCACAGCGTCCGTGAGGGCCATGAGGATATAGGGCTCGTCGTCGCACACCAGGATTTTTTTCGCCATGGTCGTATCCCGCCTCTCCTGTGCTGCCGGATTGCCAGTTGGATTGCTCGTGATCCCCGCGAGCCGTCAGCCCGTCGAGCCGGCTGCGGCTGGGGTCACGCCGCTGGCCGCGCGGTTTTCAGCCGGCGGCTTTTCCTCATAGGGTATGGTGAAAGAGAAGGTGCTCCCCATGTCGACCGTGCTCTCGGCCCAGATCTTCCCGCCGTGGTGCAGGACGATCTCCTTGCAGATCGAGAGGCCGAGGCCGGTGCCCCCCTGGCTGCGCGTGAAGTGGTCCTCCACCTGCTGGAACTTCTCGAAGATCCGCTCCAGGTTCTCCGGGGCGATCCCGATGCCCTCGTCCGTTGTGGAGACCTTGACGTAGGCATGGAAGCGGTGGTCCGTGATGAAAGCCGGATCCTCACCGCGCTCGGCGGACACCACGACCTTGCTCCCGGCGCGGGTGAACTTGATGGCGTTGGAGAGCAGGTTCGCAACAAGCTGCACGATCTTGTCGTTGTCCCCGAGCACGATCGGCAGCCCGGGGTCGACCTGGCTGACCAGCTGCACGTTGCGGGCAGCCGCCGCCCCGGAAAAAGTCTGCACCGTGTTGCGCACGACCTGGTCGATGCGGATCTCCTCGAGCTTCCACTTGAACTTGCCGGCGCTGATCTTCTGCAGGTCGAGCAGGTCGTTGATCAACCGGGTCAACCGGTCGGTCTCCTCGTTGATCACCCGCAGGTACTTCTGCTGGCGGCCCGGCTCGAGGGTGCCGACGCGCTCCAGCATCACCTCGGCGAAATACTTGATCGAGGTCAGCGGCGTGCGCAGCTCGTGCGAAACGATCGAGATGAAGTCGTCCTTCATCTCGCTGAGCTTGTGGATCGTGTCGATCATGGAGTTGAAGCTGCGCCCCATCACCCCGAGTTCGTCCTGGGTTGTCAGATCGACGCGCGCGTTCATGTTGCCGCCCTCGACGTCCCGGATCACCTTGACCATGCGTGAAACAGGGCGGTTCACGAGCAGAGCCAGCAGCAACGCAAGCGCGGTCGAGGTGGCGAGAATCGTGGCCACCGCGCCCGTGATCCCCGCGGTGCGCATGATGTCCCGATTCTTGGCCATCCGCTCCCTGGCGTCGTTCATGTTCAGGCAGACGTCGAGAATGCCGAGCACGCGCTTGCCCTTGTCGTGGCAGCCGAAACAGCGCTCCTGGTTGAACAGCGGCTTGACCATGCAGAACTGCCGGTCGCCGCCTGCGTCGTAGGCCCTCCCCTTGACCTCGTTGTCCTTGTAGACGTCGTAGTGGACCTCGGAGATCTTCTTGCCGACATCCTCGGGCTGGAGCGACTGGCGGATCGTGCCGTCCTGCGAGAAGATCACCAGTTGCTGCAGCTCGGTGTAGGAGTTCGTGAGCTCCGCCATCTGGAGCAGGTGGCGCATGTGCCCGCTCTCGGTGGTGTAGGCGATGTTGTTGTAGATGGCGTCCATCAGCAGGATCGCCTTGCGCCGGGTCGCCTCCTCGAACTCCTCGTTCAGCGACCTGAGGGTGCGATACGTCGTGACGCTGTACGAGGTCCCGAGAAAGACGGCCAGGATGAGGGCAACCCAGAGCACGACCTTGGCCTGGAGCCGTTTCCTGAGCATCTCCACCTAGGGTGCCTTCCGCACGTCAATTTCCCCTGTGGGCTTCGCCGGACAGAGCCGTTGCTGCTCAGATGCTACACCAGCGCTCTGCAACAAGGCAAGGGTGTCGGCGCCCTGATCGCCATCGGCGGGCCGGCCGAGCAGCGGCCGGAACTCGGCCCGATCGTGGAACCCGAGCAGGGCGAGCGTCCGCCCGAGGATCTCCTCCTCCAGAGCCTCGACTTCGAAGGCCGTCAGACCGGCGATGTCGATCTGCCCCCCCGCCATGCGGCCATGGCCGCCCGCAGTTCCCCGCTCGCGCAGCAGTTCGCGCAGCAGGTGCCCCGCGCCCCGGCCGCGAACCGCCCGCAGCGAGATGTAGAGCTGCCCCCCGTGGCGCCCGGTGACGACCGACCAGCCCATGCGTTCGTGGGCCAGCAAAAAGTCGGCGATCTCCGCGACGCTGTCCGGGGTCTCGACCTCCCCGAGTCGCGAGCCGATCACGTTGCGGTAGCAGACCGCCCTGTGCAGGGCCCGATCCAGGACGGCGAAGTACGAACGCGGCCGGCGCGGATGCTCGATGCGCGCCAGGATGCGCTTGCGAACCCTCGGGTAGAGCCGCAGGTAGGCATCCATGTCCTTCTCGCCGGCGCCGCGTCCCAGGTCGCGCGTCTCCGAGGAGATGCCATAGGCCAGAGCCGTCGCGAGCCAGGCCGGGATGGCCAGCCCCGAGAGGTGGAGGTATTCGGCGAGGATGGTCGCGGTCGCCCCGTAACCCGGACGGATATCGGCCCAGGTCGCGACGGTCGTCTTCAGCGCCGGATGGTGGTCGATGACCAGCAACGGCCGGGCGGCGCGCGGGTAGGAGTTGTTCCCCGAGCGCGGCTGGGTGTCCACCAGCGCGACCTGGCCCCAGTCGATCGCCGGCAGGCTCTCGAGAGGACGCAGGTGCAGGCGCAACAGGCTGACCATCGCCCGGTTCTCGGCCCGGCCGATCACCCCTTCGTAGGCCACGACGGCCCGCACGCCGCCGGCGTGCTCGAGCAGGTAGCGCAGGGCCAACGCGCTGGAGATCGAGTCCGGATCGGGGTTGCGGTGGGTGCAGATGACCACCCCGGTCGAGCCGGCAACCGCCCGGATCAGGCCCGAGAGCGCATCGGGGACGGCCGGCGGCAGAGGCCGCTGGCGGGGATGCTCCTCGATCATGGCCCGTGGTTTGACAGGCTCGACCGGCGGATGGTACAGAGATCGGACACGTCACCCGCGAAAGGAGTCCGCCCGTGTCGAGTCAGCCCGGCGAGATCAAGGTCAAGATAGCCGACGAAATCCTCAGAGGGAGCTACGCCAACACCCTGCTCGTTGCCCACACCGCCGAGGAGTTCGTTCTGGACTTCATCCTCGCGCTGCCGCCGCAGCCGGTCTGCAACGCCCGGGTGATCGTCCATCCCGGACACCTCAAGCGCGTCATCACCGCGCTTCAGCAGAACCTCGCGCTCTACGAGGCGAAGCATGGCGTCGTCGCGGCCACGCCCGACCCGGGGCAGGGGGCCATCGGTTTCACCAACTAGCGCGTCTGCGGGCACGGAGGACATTCTCCAGCCACGGACGGCGTCCGTCAAGCTGCCGCCGGGATTCGGGTATACTCGGCCCCACGGTCCGCGGCGGCCGCGGTCCGCACCAGGGGGGATTGGCAATGGCAGAAACCGTCGCCGGAATGTTCCTCGAGGTCGTCGACCGCCATGGGGGGCGCCCCGCCTTCCGCCACCGCGTCGGCGAAAAGGACATCGCCTACACCTACCGCGAGCTCGCCGCCCGGGTCGAGGCGCTCGCGACGTCGCTGCTGGAACTCGGGGTCCGCCGCGGCGACAAGGTCGGTCTGATCTCGGACAACCGTCCGGAGTGGATCGTCGCGGACCTGGCCTGCATCAGCATCGGCGCCCCCGACGTCCCGCGCGGCAGCGACACCACCCCGCGGGAGATCGAGTACATCCTCGGACACGCCGGCGCGACGACGGCCTTCGTCGAGGACGCCCGGCAGCTCGAGCGCGTGCTGTCGATGCGCGAGCGGCTGCCGGGGCTGCGGCTGATGGTCGTCCTCGACCCCGGCTATCGCGAAAAACCCCCGAGCGACGTACACCTCCTCGAGGACCTGATCGCCAGAGGCCGCGCGCTGCGTGACGGCGGCGACCGGCGCCTCGAGGACGTGCGCGGCGCCATCGGTCCGGACGACGTCGCGACCATCATCTACACCTCGGGGACCACGGGCGAACCGAAGGGCGTGGTGCTCGCTCACCGCAACCTGATGCAGAATGTCTCCGTGCTCCCCGGGCACCTGCAGATCACCCACGAGGACCTGTTTATCTCGCTCCTGCCGCCCTGGCACATCTTCGAGCGCATGGTGGAATACACCGCGATCGCCGCCGGGGCTTGCCAGAGCTACAGTTGCATCCGCACCCTCGGCGCGGACATGGCCGGCGAGAAGCCGACGTTCATGGCAAGCGTCCCGCGCGTCTGGGAGGGGATCCTGGGACGGGTCACCGCGAACATCGCGAAAGAACCCGCCGCGAAGCAACGCATCTTCGGGGTGCTCCTCGGCGCGAGCAAGCGCTACACCAAGGCAAGCAAGGTCCTGCAGGGACGCGATACCCTCTACCGAAGGCCCTCCACGGTCGCGTGCCTGGCCGCGGTACTCGGCGCCCTGGGCACGGGGGTGCTGCTGGCCCCGGTGTACGCCTTCGCCCAGAAGAAGTTCGCCG
>CAZEOK010000060.1:0-18216 GCA_964513745.1 uncultured bacterium | reverse complement strand
CGAATTTCTTGCTGGTCGTCGTCGCCGTAAGCGTGCTCGTGTTCTCGTTCATTCCGGGCTCCTGGGGATTCGTCACGAAATTCCTTTCCCGTTGTGCGTTGCTGCCGGTCGTGGCCGGAATCGCCTTCGAGATCCTGCGTCTCGGCGGCAGGCCCCGGTCCCGATGGCTCGCGCTGCCGGGGTACTGGCTTCAGGGACTGACCACGCGGCCCCCGAGCGACGACCAGATCGAGGTGGCGCTGCGCGCCCTGCGCGAGGTGCTGGACATGGAGGGGGGAGCGCGCGGTGTTCACCAAGCTTGCTGAGGTCGAGAGACGCTGCGAGGAGATAGACCGGCAACTCGCCGACCCCGCGGTGCTGGGGGACCGGCAGCGGTACCGCGAGCTGATGATCGAGCGGGGGACCGTCGGGCCGATCGTCGAGAAGTACCTGATCTACCAGCAGCTGTTGGCGCACCAGGAAGAGAGCCGCGCGCTTCTCGAAGAGGGCGATGCGGAGTTGCGGGCGCTGGCCCAGGAGGAGTTGGCCGACCTGGCCGCCCAGCTCCAGACGATCACTCAGGATCTGCGCGTTCTGCTCACGCCACGCGATCCGAACGACGACAAGAACACATTCCTTGAGATTCGCGGCGGCACCGGCGGCGAGGAAGCCGCTCTCTTCGCCGCCGAGCTTTTCCGCATGTATTGCCGCTTCGCCGAGGGTCGACGCTGGCGGATCGAGATCATGAGCCAGACCTCGACCGGCATCGGGGGCCTCAAGGAGGTCATCGCCCTGGTGGAAGGCCAGGGTGCATATAGCGTCCTCAAGTACGAGGCAGGCGTTCACCGCGTCCAGCGCGTGCCGGTCACCGAAGGCAGCGGGCGCATTCACACGTCCGCGGTCACCGTCGCGGTGCTTCCCGAGGCCGAGGAAGTCGAGATCGACATCAAGCCCGAGGAGTTGCGGATCGACGTGTTCCGCTCCTCGGGGCCGGGAGGCCAGAGCGTCAACACGACCGACTCCGCGGTACGCATCACGCACCTGCCCACCGGCATGGTGGTCTCCTGCCAGGACGAGAAGTCGCAGCACAAGAACAAGGCAAAGGGCCTGAGGATACTGCGTGCGCGTCTCAAGGACCGCCTCGAGGAGGAGCAGGCCGCCAGGCGCGCCTCCGAACGCAAGGGGATGGTCGGCACCGGGGATCGCAGTGAGCGGATCCGGACCTACAATTTCCCCCAGAACCGGGTGACCGATCACCGCATCGGCCTCACGCTGTATCGCCTCGAGAGCTTCATGGAGGGGAACATCCAGGAGATGATCGACGCGCTCACGGCTCATTTCCAGGCGCGCGCCCTGAGCGGGGGAGAGGCGTGACGGAGACCATCGCCGGAGCGGTCGACCGCGGTCGTGCCCGGCTCGCAGCCGTGGGCATCGACGCTGCGGAGCTCGAGGCGCGTGTTCTCGTCGAGCATGCCGCAGGACTCGACCGCGCGGTACTTCTGGCGCGCGGTCGAGAACCGATCGCAGCGGCGACAGCCGTGCGGTACGACCGCCTTCTCGTCGAGCGGGAACGACGAATCCCGCTGGCTTACCTCACCGGTGAGCGCGAGTTCTGGTCGTTGCGGTTGCGGGTCGACCACCGGGTGCTGGTCCCGCGCCCCGAGACCGAGACACTCGTCGAGGCAGCGCTGGATCGCCTGCGTCCCGGAGCCCGGGTTGCGGATGTCGGCACCGGCTCCGGCGCAATCGTGATCGCTCTGGCGCACGAACTTGGCACGGGAACGTTCCTGGGCACCGACCGTTCCGCGGCCGCCCTGGAGGTCGCGCGGGAGAACGCCGCCGCCCACGGGGTCGGGCACCTCATCGAATTTCTCGCCGGCGACCTTTTCGATCCCCTTGCCGGCTATGGCGGCCTTCTCGACGCGATCGTCTCGAATCCGCCCTACATCCCGACGACCGACCTGCCCGGTTTGCAGGCGGAGGTCCGCGACCACGAGCCTCGGGCGGCTCTCGACGGCGGGCACGACGGGCTCGAAATCATCAGGCGAATCGTCGACGGTGCGCCGCCGCTGCTGCGACGCGGCGGCTGGCTGCTGTTCGAGGTCGGCGCCGGGCAGGCTGCAGTGGTGCGATCGCTGCTGGTCAGCTCAGGAGGTTTCGAAGACATCTCCGTCCGGGTCGACCTTGCCGGGATCGAGCGGGTCATCGCGGCGCGGAGGGCCGCCTGAGCCATGGAGAGCATCTCGATCACCGGCGGGTCGCGGCTGCGCGGGAGCGTTCGTGTCAGTGGCGCCAAAAACGCAGCCCTGCCCATTCTCGCGGCGACCATCCTCGTGCCGGGGGAGCACCGGATCCGCAATGTGCCGAAGCTGAGGGACGTCGGGACGATGGCCCGGCTTCTCGAGACCCTGGGAGCGAAAGTCGAACGCAGCGGCGACGAGATGGTGGTTGAGACCGGCGCGCTCAGCGGCGAGGAAGCACCCTACGATCTCGTCAAGACCATGCGTGCCTCGGTGCTGGTTCTCGGGCCGCTGCTGGCTCGTGCCGGGCACGCGAGAGTCTCCCTGCCGGGGGGGTGCGCCATCGGCGAGCGGCCGGTGAACCTCCACATGGCCGCGATGCGGGCCCTCGGCGCGGAGATTGCCATCGAACATGGGTACATTTCCGCGCGATCCGGGAAGCTGCGGGGCGCGCGCATTCACTTCGAGAAGCAGACCGTCACCGGCACCGAGAACGCGTTGATGGCGGCCGTGACGGCGGAGGGAACGACCGAGATCACCAACGCAGCCTGCGAGCCGGAGATCACGGACCTCGCTCGGGCGCTCGGCGGCATGGGGGCGCGCATCACCGGTGCCGGGACCCCGACGATCTGCATCCAGGGGGTGGAACGACTGCGGCCGATCGACCACACCGTGATGCCTGACCGCATCGAGGCCGGGACGTTGATGCTCGCCGCGGCCATCACGCGCGGTGATGTGCTCGTCGAGGGCGCCGACCCGTCGCATCTCGCCGCCGTGCTCGCCAAGCTGCGCGAGGCTGGTGCCCGGGTGGAAGCGTCACCCGCGGGGCTGCGTGTCGAGGGACCCGCGCGACCGCGCGCGGTCGACATCAAAACCGGTCCGTACCCGGAGTTCCCGACCGACATGCAGGCACAGTTCATGGCACTGCTCGCCGTGTCCAGGGGGCTCGGGGTCATCCACGAAACCGTTTTCGAGAACCGCTACGTGCACGTGGCCGAGCTCAAGCGTCTCGGCGCGGACATCACGCTCGACGGCAATCTCGCGCTCGTGCGCGGGAAGGCGACACTTTCGGGGGCCCGCGTCATGGCCACCGACCTGAGGGCGAGCGCCTCGCTTGTTCTCGCGGGACTGCGCGCGGAAGGGGAGACCATCGTTGCCCGCGCCTACCACCTTGATCGCGGCTATGAACGGCTCGACCAGAAACTTGCCGCAATCGGGGCTCGAACGGGAAGAATCAGCGAGAGCATCTAGAGCCAGGGTCCATCGTGAAGGCCAGACGGCCAGGGAGGTCGACTGTGAAGACGGTTCGGTTCAGGGATCGGGAGTTCCGGGAGCTGCTCACCTGCCTGGAGCATCGCGGGCGGCGCGACTCCTTGGCCGTCGAGGAGACGGTTGCGCAGATCCTTCATGACGTGCAGCAGCGCGGCGACGTCGCCATTGCCGAATACACGGAGCGTTTTGACAGGATCTCCCTCCAGCCGGCAGAGTTCTCCGTCGGCCGCAAGGAGGTTCGACAGGCGTATCGCAAAGTCCCACGCGACATCCTGAAGCTCTTCGAGGAGTCTGCGGCGCGAATCCGCGCCTTTCACCAGCGCCAGCGCGCCGAGTCCTGGTTCGAGGCCTCCGAGGACGGGACGTTGCTCGGCCAGCTGGTCACTCCCATCGGTCGCGTCGGGCTCTACGTTCCCGGAGGCAAGGCGGCATACCCCAGCTCGGTGCTGATGAACGCGATCCCGGCGCAAGTCGCCGGAGTCCGTTCCCTCGCCATCTGCACCCCGGCGCCCGGGGGGGTGCTCAATCCGCACGTGCTCGTCGTCGCCGACATGCTCGGCCTCGAGGAGATCTACCGCATCGGGGGCGCACAGGCCGTCGGTGCCCTGGCCTATGGCACGGCGACCATCCCGCGCGCCGACAAGATCGTCGGTCCGGGAAACATCTACGTCGCCACCGCAAAAAGGATGGTCTTCGGCGAGGTCGACATCGACATGGTCGCCGGGCCCAGTGAGATCCTCATCCTCGCCGACGCCGCCGCTGAACCGCGACACATTGCCGCCGATCTCCTCTCCCAAGCCGAGCACGACGAGTTGGCGACCTGCGTGCTTGTCACCGACTCCCAGAAACTCGCCGATCGCGTCCGCGTCGAAGTCGAGCGGCAGGTGGACGATCTGCCGCGCCCGGATATCGCGCGGGCTGCGCTGCGTGGCCAGGGGTTGATCCTGGTGGTCCGCGACCTGCAGCAGGGGATCCAGGTCGCAAATGCGGTCGCCCCGGAGCATTTGGAGATTCTTGTCAAAGAGCCGCTCCAGTTCCTGCCGCTGATCCGCAATGCCGGCAGCGTCTTTCTCGGGACGCACACTCCCGAAGCCTTCGGCGATTATCTCGCGGGTCCTAACCACGTCCTCCCAACCGGCGGCACGGCGCGGTTCTTCTCGACCCTGGGAACACCCGACTTCCAGAAGCGCTCGAACATCTTGTCTTACTCGCACCAGCAGTTTGAAGCCATGGCTGACAAGGTCGTGCGATTTGCCCGTCTCGAGGGCCTCGAGGCGCACGCCCGTTCTGTCCTGGCACGCAGGGAGAAGGCGTGAGCGAGAACCTCGAAGACCTCTTCCGCCCGGAGCTCCGCGACCTCCGAGCGTACAAGGCCGAGGACGCTGCAGGTCTCGTCAAGCTCGATGCAAACGAGAACCCGTTTTCCCCTCCTGCCGAGCTGATGACGCGCATCGCCACCGCGGCGGCGGGTCTCGAACTCAATCGCTACCCCGACCCCGACGCCACCGGGTTGCGTGGGATCCTGTCCAGGCGTAGCGGCTGGCCTCGGGAGGGCATCCTCCTGGGCAACGGATCGGACGACCTGGTTCTCCTGTTGCTCGCGGCATGCGGCGGGGACGGGGCGACGCTGCTGGTGCCGACACCGACTTTTTCCATGTACCGCCACATAGCGCTCACCCTGGGCTGGAGCGTGGAGGAGGTCCCTCTCACCCCGTCCTTCCAGCTCGACGAAGCGGCCCTGATGAAGCGCTCCGCCGCGTGCTCGCCCCGCCTGAGCGTCTTCGCCTCGCCGAACAACCCCACCGGCAACCTCTTCGACCGAGGGATCATGGAGCGCTATCTGCGCGCCACTCCGGGGTTTGTCGTCATCGACGAGGCCTATCACGATTTCGCCGGACAGAGCGTTGTCGGATTGCTCGAGCGGCACAGCAATCTCATCGTGCTGCAGACGCTCTCGAAAATAGGACTTGCCTCCCTGAGGCTCGGGATACTGTTCGCCGCGGGAAAGGTTGTCAGCGAACTCAACAAGGTACGCCTGCCCTACAACGTCGGCGGCTTTTCGCAGATGGCCGCTCGGGCGGTGCTCGAGAAAGCCGAGTTCCTCGAAGCGCAGATCCGCACCATCATCGAGGAGCGCGGGCGTCTCGTTGCGGCGCTCGCCCGCCTGCCTGGGGTCACCACGTTTCCCAGCGACGCGAATTTCATCCTGATGCGCACGGATCGTCCTTCCCGGAGTGTGTTCGAGTCCCTTCGCCGCCGGGGCATTCTCGTGCGCGACCTCGGCGCAAATCCCGGACTGCTTCATGGCTGCCTACGGGTGACTGTCGGCACCTCGGCAGAAAACGATGCCTTCCTTGCAGCTTTTGCAGAAGAGATGGGGATGACAGGTTCGGTGCGATGACGAGTGGGATGTCAAGGGCCGCCCATTGCCGCAGGGCCTGATTCCCGGCTCTATGGGTGATTTGACGCACCCCGGGGGGAGAGGCTCCTGCCGGCGGGATAAATAGCGGATGAAATCAATGACTTATATTGATAAAAGTGTCGCATTTTCAAGCATGGTTATTGCATAATATTCGGACGATGAAAATTCCCGTTCCTGCTCTTGGTTGGATGGCTGTTCTGGTTGCCGCCTTCAATACCTGTTTCTTGGTCTGGTCGCCATCCGCAGCCGTCGCGGCAATCGCGACGACAATCGTCTTTCCACCCGACAAGGCGCTGCTCAAAGGCGAAGGATCGCTGGATGTCCTCGGGTATCGTCCTGAGGGTTCTCCGGCATCGTTGACCATCACCGGCAAGAGTGGCGCGCGTTCCCTTCCGGTGAGCACGGGCGCGTTCACAGCAAAGATCAAGCTCGATCCCGGACAAAATATCCTGGTCCTTGGCGAAGCGAAAGTCACGGTGTTCCTCTCGGCAAACGACAAAACCGCGCTTCCCCCCGAGTACTCGCCTCCGGATTCCCACGCCGTCGACAACGGCTGCGAGGAGTGCCACGCATTCTCCAGCGGGTCGGCCGCGCTTGTCGAGAAACCGCCGGCCCTGTGCCTGCGGTGCCACGACGACGTCCTCAAGGGCAAGGACGGCAAAGCCCTGGCAATGCTGCACCCGCCGGCGGAGGAAGGAGACTGCCTCGCGTGTCACCCCTTCCACCGGCTCTCGATCAAGAGCCTGCCGGCCGCGGCGAAGCGGGACCTCTGTTTCGGTTGCCATGACGACTTCACCGATGCCGGGAAGAAACGCATGCACGCCCCGGTGGCAAAGGGCGAATGCACCGGTTGCCACGGCCCCCACGGCGCCCCCGGGAAGAAGCTCCTCCCGGCCACCGGAATAAAACTCTGCCTGCTTTGCCACGCTGATCCTTCGCGGGGCAAGGACGGGAAGGCGCTGGCGGTGCCGCACCCGGCACTTGACGACGGATGTCCGGCCTGTCACCTGCCGCATGTTTCCGACGTCCCACGGCTGCTGAAAAAGCCCGTTGCGCAGGTGTGCGCCGACTGTCACGACCCGTTCCCTACCGAGGAGAAGGGGAAAAAGCTTGTTCGACACAACCCGGTCGAGGAAGGGGAGTGCGCAGCGTGCCACGCGGTGCACGGCTCCGATGCCGGGAAGCTTCTCGTGGCGCAGGGCAAGGCACTGTGCGTGAAGTGTCACGATGATCCATCGGTGGCCTCAGGCGGCAAGGATTGGGCGGTGACCCATCCTGCGCTCGACGACGGTTGCTTCACCTGCCATCTGCCGCATGTGGCTCCGGCTGCCGGCATGCTCAAGAAAGACCAGGCCCCGCTGTGTTTCGGGTGCCACGATGCCTTCGTGAATCCCGGCCCCGACAAGGGCGGCTCGATGCATCTCCCGGTGACTCAGGGGGCGTGCTCGCGCTGCCACGCCCCCCACGGTTCGGCGACGAAGAAGCTGCTCCTGGCGTCCCCGGCAAGGGAACTGTGCATCACCTGCCACAAAGACCCGCTGCTCGGCCCCGGGGGAGGGGCTTGGGCGGTGCCGCACCCGGCTCTCGACGACGGGTGCCCAACCTGCCACAAGCCGCACGTTTCGGAAGCCGTGCGACTTCTCACCAAACCACAGCGCGCGCTGTGCGCCGGGTGCCATGAGGATAAAAACCTCAACAGCGCCGGGGAAGAATGGTCCTCACCTCACACACCGGTCGAGGCCGGGCTTTGCACCGCCTGTCACGGCCCGCACGGTGAGCAGCAGAAGTCGCTGCTGAAGAAATCACCATTCGAATTATGTCTGATCTGCCATACCGAGGTTCACAGCAGGCACCTTGCTGTTGCGATCGATCCTTCCACCGGGCAACCGGAAAATAAGCTGATAATCCTCCCACCAGGGTTCCCCGTACGACCGCGCGACGGAGCGCTTTCCTGTGCCGGCTGCCATCAGCCGCACGGGTCGGACAACCCGCAGTTGAAGAGCAGGGACGAAGCGAACTTCTGCGGCCAGTGTCACCCGATATAGAACCGGAGTTCTGACCGGGGGCTGCGCTACGGCGGCGACACGATCGCCAGCGACTCGCGAAGCGCGGCGAGAAAACGGTCGTTTTCATCGGGCAGCCCGACCGTTATTCGCAGGTGCGAGGGGTACCCGTAGTTGCCGACCGGGCGAACGATGACGCCGCGGCGCAGCAGTTCTTGATAGAGCGCGATGCCGTCACGCCGAACGCCGATCAGCAGGAAGTTGGCTTCCGAGGGGATGACTTCCAGGCCAAGCGCGGCGAGCTCGGAGCCAAGACGCTGGCGCTCCCGCCGGTTCAGTCGGACCACGCGCCTCAGGTGCCGCTCGTCGGCGAGCGCCGCGACGGCCGCCGTTTGCGCCAGGTGGTTGGTGTTGAACGGCTCGCGGACCTTGTTCATCTCGGCGATATACTCCGGTGGGCCCAGAAGATACCCGATGCGCAGGCCGGCGAGACCGTACGCCTTCGAGAAGGTGCGCAGGCAGAATACCGGACGGCCGGCGCGAACACGGCGCAGGATGTCCGGGAACGTGCGACGTGCGACGTACTCGAAGTACGCTTCATCGAACACCGCGATCACGTCGGGGGGAAGGGCCGCAAGAAAGCGCTCGACTTCCCGCTCGGAAACCCAGGTTCCGGTGGGGTTGTTCGGGTTGGCGATGAAGACCATGCGGGTGCGTGGCGTCACCGCGGCCGCCATCGCGGGCAGATCGTGGGTGTGCGCGCGCATCGGCACCACGACGTTCGTCCCGCCCGCGGCCTGGGTCGCGAGCTGGTACACGACGAACGCACCCGCCGCAGAGACTACCTCTTCGCCGGGGCGCATGAAGGTTCGGACCGCGATGTCGATGACCTCGTTCGATCCGTTGCCGAAGAGGATGGACTCGGCGGGGACCTCGAGCTTCGCGGCAAGGGCGCGCGTCAACTCGAAAGCGCTTCCGTCCGGATAGCGGTTGATTTCGGACAAGTGCGCCCGGAGCGTGCGCAGGACCTTCGGCGAGGGGCCGAGCGGGTTCTCGTTCGAAGCCAGCTTGATGGTCGAGCTCAACCCCAGTTCCCGTTCGAGCTCCGCCATCGGCTTTCCGGGAACATAGGGGCTGATCGCGGCGATGTGGGGTGGTACCAGACTCATCGTTCTTGCGCCTCCCGGTTGGTGGGGTAGGACCCCAGGACCTTCAGCACGGAGCACCAACGGCGCATGCGAGCCAGCACTCCCTGAACCGCCGGATCGGCGCGGTGACCGTCGAAATCGACAAAGAAGACATAATCCCAGGCCCGTCGACGCGACGGCCGGGACTCGATCCTGGTGAGGTTGATGCCCTTGCGTGCAAATGGCAGCAGGATGTCGTGCAGGGCACCGACACGGTCCTTGATGGAGAAGAGAATGGACGTGGTGTCCTTCCCGGTCGGTTCGTGCTCACGGCGACTGACTACGATGAATCGAGTCACGTTGTCACGGTGGTCTTCGATATTGCGACGGATGGCGCGCAGGCTATAGAGCTCGCCGGCCAGCCGGCTGGCGATAGCAGCTCCGGTCGGATCAGCGGCGGCGCGACGCGCGGCCTCCGAGGTGCTGGCGACATCACGGATCGGCACGTCCGGGATGTGCGCGCGGAGCCACTCCGCACACTGCGCGACGGGTTGGTAGTGAGAGTACAGGACGCGAACCTCCGCAAGACGTCCGGTTTTCGAGAGCAGGTGGTGGTGCACGACGAGAACCACCTCGGCGTAGATGGTCAGCGGCGACTCCAGGAACATGTCCAGCGTATGATTCACCACTCCTTCGGTGGAATTTTCCACGGGGACGACACCGAACACTGCCTCGTCACGCTCGACCGCGCGGAAAACCTCGCGAATGCTGGGTTTCGGCAGGGTACGAGCCGCAGCACCGAACACACGCCGACAGGCCTGGTGGGTGAACGTCGCTTCAGGGCCGAAGTACGCGACTGCAAGGGGTTCCTCGATCTGGTGCGAGGCGGCGAAGATTTCCCGGTAGATGCTCCTCAGGGACTCGTTGGGGAAGGGTCCGGCGTTCGCCCGCTCGATGCGGGCGATGACCTGCTCCTCGCGGCCCGAGTCCACGACCTCGATGCCACGGGCTTTCTTGATCTCGCCGATGACCCGCACAACGCCGGCCCGCCTGTTGAGCAGGGCAACCATCTGCCGGTCAATGGCATCGATCCGCTCGCGACTCGCGGCGAGACGCTCGACTCCCGTTGGCTGTTTCCTGGTTTTCACAGGAGGAGTGACACGGACCCCATCAGGAGCCCGCGCCTTGTGCAGTCATTCCGGGTGAAATCAGCAGCACGAACCAGAACCGCCTCCGCCAAGAGGCCTGGAGGAGGTGATCTTGAAACCGCTGCGCCACACCGAGTCGCTGTAATCGACGCTGACCGCTCCCAGTTCGCCCTGGAGCGAATCATCGATGACCATCTTCAGCGGAGCGAAATCGTACACCTTGTCCTTCTCCTTTGGTTCATCCAGAACCAATCCCAGCGACGGCCCGCCTCAGCCGTGCGAAAGGATGACCCGGACTGCCAAGTCCGACTTGTTGTTCTTGAGATACTCGAGCAGCTTCTCCCTGGCACCATCCGAAACGTTGACCATGTCCTGCACCTCCCGATTGTTAACTATCATGGGATGATTATAGTCGCTGAACGATTCAAATTGCACCTGTTTTTGACAATTCCGGACGAGTCGATATAATCGGTTTCCATGAGCCTGGCACCTGACCTGCTCGAGATTCTCGCCTGTCCGCGCTGCAAGGGCAGGATTCACCTGACACAGGAGGGACACGCTCTCGGGTGCCCCCGGTGCAAAGTCGCCTATCCCATAACCGACGACATCCCCGTGATGATTTTCGAGGAGGCTGTTCCCTGGACACCCGGAACCAACGGTCCGGGACACGCGTGAGCAGTACCCCCCGGCGTCTGGTCTATGCCGGGACGGCGGTCATGCTGCTCTCCGCTCCGGTTTCCATCAGTGGCACTCAGGCCGGGCTGGCATTGGCCGCAGCCGGGGCGATCTGGGAGACCGTGCTCAGGCGATCGCTGCCGCGCACCCCTCTCGATCTGCCGATTTTCGCACTCCTCGCGGTCACGCTCGTGTCGGCACTGTTTTCTTACTCCCCCCGCGCCGCCATGATTCGTTTCGCGGGCAGCTGGATAATCCTGACGTTGTACCTGGTTGCCGGCTGGCTCGACTCCCCGAACCGGCTCGAGCGCAGTCTGCGATTATCGCTGGTGCCTGCGGCGATTTTCGGCGCGTACGGCATTCTGCAACACTTCACCGGCTGGAATCTGTTCGGAGCGGGGGGGGGCACGCTGCATTCCCTCGATTTCGCCGGGAGGACCGTCTATTTCCCGCGCGGCGGCTTCAGCCACTACCAGACCTACGCGAACGTCTTTTTCATTCTCTTCTGTCTCTGCTTCGGGCTGGCTGCCGGGAGCACCGGGCGCCAGCGGATCATCCGCGGGGCAGCAACGGTTTTCCTGGGGATCGTCGTGGTGTTCACGTTCACCAGGGGAATCTGGCTCGCGCTGCTGGCTGCGCTGGCTATTTTTTCCTGGATCTTCGCTCGTCGTGCGACAGCGGCGATCGCGGGAATCGGCGCGGCAGTGATCCTCGTTTCTATGCTCATCCCCTCGAGTCTGCGTACCCGCGCCCTTTCCATGGCAGATGCCGGCACGAACGTCGAGCGCCTGCTGCTCTGGGAGACGACCTGGAACATGCTTCGCGATCGACCACTGCTCGGCGTGGGAATTGGAAATTACCGGCTTGCCCAGGGCGCGTATGTGCGCGAGGAGGTGCCGCTGCTTATGACCGGGACCCACGCCCACAACATCTGGCTCCAGGCGGCAGTGGAGCGCGGCGTGCTCGGGATGCTTGCGTTGCTTTGGGTCAGCGCCACGCTCCTGCGCGAGGCGGTGCGTGCCGTGCGAATGCTTCGTCCCGTGGGGGGCATGGCGCACGCGCTCGCCGCCGCGGCTGTGGCGGCGCTTGCGGGGTTTTTCATCGACGGATTCGTACAGAACAACTTCGGCGACAGCCAGGTAGCCATGCTCTTCTGGTTGGTTGCCGGCATCGTGGTCGTCTGCGGCCGGCTCGCCGCGGAGCCGCAAGGCGCAGCCGTGGAGACTTGCGCGTGAGTCGCGCCGTCAAGCCGATCGCGGCGATGCGCGGCAACGTGGCAAACTTCGCGGAAGCCAGGGTTCTCGTGATCGGCGATCTCATGGTCGATCGCTACTATGCCGGCGTGGTGCGGCGGATCTCCCCCGAGGCGCCGGTTCCCGTCGTCGAGGTCACGGAGGAGACGCAGCGGTTCGGCGGTGCTGCCAATGTCGCATACAACCTGCGGCGGCTCGGAGCGGCCGTCGAGGTGTGCGGCGTTGTCGGGAACGATGCCGAGGGAAGTTGGCTGCGCCGAGAGCTGGAGCGGGCGCAAATCGGCGTCGAGGGCATCCATGCCAGCCCCGGCTGCCCGACCATCCTCAAGTGCCGTGTCGTCGCCCATCATCAGCAGGTGGTCCGTTTCGACCGCGAGCGCCTCGGACCCCATCCGGCGGATGTGCAGCGTGGCGTGGCTGGCTTCATCAAGGAAGTCTGGCCGAGGATCGATGCGGTTGTCGTCTCGGATTACGGGAAAGGCTTGATCCAGGAGAAACTGATGGACCGAATCCGCGCCCTCAATCGCGGGAAAACGCTGCGACCTGTAGCCGTCGATCCCAAGTCCTCGCGCTTCGAGCTCTACCGGCGGGCCACGGTGATCACGCCGAACCTTGCCGAGGCTCTCGCCGCTGCGCGAGTCCACAGCGGGCCGGGCGGGCAGACTGTCGAAAGGGCGGGGGAGGCCCTGCTGCGCAGCTCAGGCGGGTCAGCCATCCTTATCACCAGGGGCGAGGCCGGGATGAGCCTCTTCCAGCAGGGGGTCGAGCCCATCCACATCCCGACGGTTGCACGGGAGGTCTTTGACGTAACCGGTGCCGGGGACACGGTTGTAGGCGTGCTCGCGCTGGCCCTGGCCGTCGGGGCTCCCCTGGCACAGGCGGCGCGGCTGGCGAACATCGCGGCGGGGATCGTGGTCGGCGAATTCGGAACGGTTCCGGTGACCCGGAAGCAACTTCTCGCCGCGCTTGCGGACAACGCCGGCTGCCGGCTCCGATGAAGACCTCCCCTGGTGCTGCCACGCTGCCGCCAGATGCGCACCTAGAGTCAGCGCCTTCCGTCCCGGGATCACGCTGAGACAGGCGAGCCGGAGCATTAGTCATGCGGGTCGTCATCGCGATCCCGGCACGCATCGGGTCGACCCGCTTGCCTGCCAAGGCGCTCGCCGACATCTGCGGGGAACCGATGGTCGTTCGCGTTTGGCGACGCTGCGCCCGGGTGCGCGGCATTTCGCGCACCCTCGTGGCAACTGACGATGAGCGCATCTGCTCAGTCGTGCGCGCCGCCGGCGGCGTCGCGGTGCTCACCGCTGCACACCACGCTTCCGGTACCGACCGGATCGCCGAGGCCGTTCGCAGCGAGAGCTGCGATCTCATAGTCAACGTCCAGGGGGACGAGCCCTTTGTCGAAGCGGGGCCACTCGAGGCGCTGATGGCCGCATTCTCCACAGAGGTGCCACCCCAAGCGGCCACGCTGGCAACTCCCATACACGATGCCGCCGACCTGTTCAATCCCGCTGTTGTGAAAGTGCTCGTGGGGCTCGACGGGTACGCCGTCTACTTCTCGCGCCACCCGATTCCTTGGCGGGAGGGCTTCCGCTCGATGGAATCCGGCACCCTCACGGCATCGGTCGGCAGCGAAACCTTCGCATCCGGATATCTGCGGCATATCGGGATCTATGCCTATCGCCCGGGATTCCTTCAGCTCTTCACCACCCTCGAACCGGCCTTCGGCGAGTTGTCCGAGCGACTCGAACAGCTTCGCATCCTTGAGCACGGCCACCGTATTCGGGTGGTCACGACACCGTGGGAGTCGCTCGCCGTCGATACGCCAGGGGATCTCGAGCGTGCCAGGGATCGCGCACTGCTGGAGGCTGACCGCTGCAGCGGATCACCTTGACCGCCGTCCGGGCAGGCCTTCTCAAGGCTGGCCAGCGGGCGCCGCAGGTGCTGCGGGGACCTTGTCTCGCCGCAGCAGGTCCTGAATCCTGATGACCCAGATGCTGGCCTCGAATAGCAGGAAAAGCGGCACGGAGACCATGGTCTGAGAAAAGACGTCGGGCGGGCTCAGGATCGCGCCGACGACAAAGCTCCCGAGAAGCACGTATTTCCGATTGCGGGCGAGCGTCGCCCCCTTGACGAGACCCATGCGCGCGAGCAGCAGCATCAGGAGCGGAATCTGGAAGATCAGGCCGAATGTCGCCATGAAGAGGCAGGTCGAGGACACGTACGAGGCCATCGAGAGCGTGGCCTTCACGTCGCCAGTCGTGAACTCGAGGATGAGAAACTTGAACGTGAAGGGGAGCACGAGGTAATAGGTGAAAGCCGCACCGAGCACGAAGAGTATCGTGGAAACGATGACCAGCGGGGCGATCAGTCGCTTCTCGTGTCGATAGAGGCCCGGCGCGACGAACGCCCAGAGCTGGTAGAGCACCACGGGCGAGGCGACGAGCAGTCCGGCCCACAGGGCGAGTTTGAGGTAGGTCATGAAGGCCTCGGTGAGCTTGAGCATGACCAGGGGCGCATCGGGCATCACGTCGCGCAGAGGCCTCACCAGCCAGTGGAAGATCGGCTCCACCTGCCAGTAGCAGACGAAAAACCCGGCGAGGATCGCCAGGGAAGCTCTGAGCAGCCGAACGCGCAGCTCCTCGAGGTGGCTGATGACGGAGAGGCGCTCCTCCGGCTTGGCCTCCGCGTCGGTCTCAGCCAAGGGACTGTCCGGAAGAAGTCCCGGCGGGGGGGGGCGCCACCGGAAGCGGGTGTTCGGGAGTCGGCGGGGCTGCGTCCACCTTTTCCGAGTAGGGAAAAGGAAGCGGGGCAACCGTCGGCTTCACCGCAACCTGGTCGGTGAGCAGAGACTCCGGCGGCAGATACGGCTCCGTGTTCAGGGGCGACGGCGGTGGCGGCAGGTCGAGGATGCTGCGGCGGATCTCGTCTGTCTGGAAATCGGTCTCGACGTTGCGCTTCATCTCGTCGAAGGCTCGGCGGAACTCGCCATAGCCTTTGCCAAGCGCGCGGGCGAGCTCGGGAAGCTTCTTCGGGCCCACGACGACCAGGGCGATCGCGCAGATCAGCACGATCTCCTGCATGCCTATTCCAAACACCAGTCGCCTCCCATTCGCAGCCGATGCAGTCGATTCATGGTAGGCCCCCCCCGGGGAAGGTGTCAAGAATACGAGGCGTGCCGTGTCTTATCACGCGCCGCAATTCTTGACCGGCAGCACCCGAACCGTTAGGGTACCTGGCGTGGGCGTGAGCAATCCGGGCGGGGGAGAAACGAGCGGCCGCATCGTCGGGCGTGGACTTGCGGCCACGCTCGGGCTGCTGATCGTCGTGACCCTCGGCGGCACGCTCGGTTACATGCTGATCGAAGGATGGAGCCTGCTCGACGCGTTTTATATGACCGTCATCTCGCTGACTTCGGTCGGCTTCGGCGAGGTACATCCGCTCTCGCATGCAGGCAAGCTCTTCACGGTCCTGGTGATACTCGGGGGCGTCGCGGTCGTCGCGGTCGCCCTGAGTTACGGCTCGCGCATCGTGCTCGAGGGTCAGCTCGAGCGGTTCATGGGGAGGCGGAAATTGGAAAAGGAGATCGCTCGTCTTCGTGACCACTATGTCATATGCGGGTATGGCCGCATGGGGCGGGTCATCACCCGGGAATTCCTCAAGAAGCCGATACCGTTCATCGTCGTGGAGCGTGACCCGGAAATCTTCAGGACCATCGACCCCGGCGTGCTCGCCATCTGCGGGAATGCCGAGGACGACGCGGTCCTGCAGGCAGCGGGCATCGAGCGGGCCCGCGGGCTGGTGAGCGTCGTCTCCTCGGACGCCGACAATGTCTACATCACCCTCACCGCCGCCGGTCTGCGACCAGACCTGTACATCGTCGCCCGCGCGGGCGACGAGAACGCTGAGAGGAAGCTCCTCCGCGCCGGCGCCTCGAAGGTCGTCTGCCCCTATGTCATTGGCGGCGCGGGCATCGCCAACGCCATCCTCAGGCCCGCGGTGGTGGACTTCATCGAACTGGTCACTCGTCGCGAGCACCTCGAGCTGCAGATGGAGGAGGTCCGGGTCACGGCTTCCTCGCCGCTGTGCGGCCGCAGCATCCTCGAGACCGGTCTGCGCCAGCAGTACGGCGCGATCGTCGTCGCCATCAAGAAGGGCGACGACCACATGCAGTTCAACCCGTCGCCGGATCACCCGATAAACCAGGGCGACCGCCTGATCATCCTCGGTGCCGGGCCGAAGCTCGATGAGATCGCACGGCTGGCCGCCGGGTAGAATCGGCCCGACTACGCAGACGGTTAGTGCGCCGTGGCCTCGCGCGGGGTGCCGGCGAGCAGCTCCGACAGGTCGTACTCGGGCCGGGCACCGGCCTGGTCGAAGTCGTAGCTCACGAGCGCCTCTCGCAGCACCTCGTCCATGTACTCGACGAGAACGACCTTGATGGCCTTGCGCACGTGAGCCGGCAACTCCTTGAGGTCCTTGGCGTTCTCCTTCGGAATGATCAACCGGGTGATTCCGGCCCGATGCGCGGCCAGGGCCTTCTCCTTGAGACCGCCAATGGGCAGCACGCGTCCGCGCAGCGTGATCTCGCCGGTCATCGCCATGTCGCGGTGGACCGCGACTCTCGTGAGCGCTGACGTCATTGCCGTGCACAGGGTGATGCCGGCCGAGGGGCCGTCCTTGGGGATCGCGCCCTCGGGGACGTGGATGTGAATGTCGAGCTTGTGGGCGAAATCCGCCGGGAGGCCGAAGAATTTCGCCCGCGATCGCAGCCACGACAGCGCGGCCTGCGCCGACTCCTGCATGACGTCACCGAGTTTGCCGGTGAGGATGAGCTTGCCCCGCCCGGCCATCAGGGTCGTTTCGATCGCAAGCAGGTCGCCGCCGGCCTCGGTCCAGGCCAGACCGGTGGCGATGCCGACCTCGTCCCTGAGTTCGGCCTTGCCACGGTGGTGGCGCGGCACACCGAGAAAGCGCTCGAGGCTGGTGACGCTGACAACGGTGCGCTGTTCCCGCGGACCGCGGGCGACCCGGCGCGCGACTTTACGGCAGACCGCGGCGATCTCCCGCTCGAGACTGCGGACTCCGGCCTCGCGCGTGTACTTCTGGATAATCTCGTGCAACACGGCTTCGGAAAGCGTCAGGTTGCGCGGCGTCAGGCCATTCGCCTCGAGTTGCTTGGGCACGAGGTGGCGCTGGGCAATCTTCACTTTCTCGATCTCGGTATATCCCGAGATCGGGATGATCTCCATGCGGTCCAGCAGCGGCGGCGGTATGTTGAACATCGAGTTCGCCGTCGTCACGAACAGGACGTCGGAGAGATCGAAGTCGACCTCGAGATAGTGATCGTTGAACGTGCTGTTCTGCTCGGGATCGAGCACCTCGAGCAGCGCGCTCGCGGGGTCGCCGCGGAAGTCCGTGCCAAGCTTGTCGACCTCGTCGAGCAGGAAGACCGGGTTGCGACTCTTCGCCTTTTTCAGGGACTGGATGATTCGTCCGGGGAGCGAGCCGATGTAGGTCCTGCGGTGACCGCGGATTTCGGCCTCGTCGCGGACGCCGCCGAGCGAGAGGCGGACGAAATGCCGTCCCATCGCGCGGGCGATCGAGCGTGCCAGGGATGTTTTGCCGACACCCGGCGGCCCGACCAGGCAGAGGATCGGGCCGCGGATCTTCTTCACCAGCTGCGTCACCGCGAGATACTCGAGGATGCGCTCCTTGACCTTCTCGAGGCCCGTGTGGTCCTCGTCGAGAATCTTCGCGGCCGCGCGCACGTCGAGCTTGTCCTTCGTCTGAACGCTCCAGGGCAGGGAAACGAGCCAGTCGAGGTAGTTACGGACCACCGTGGCCTCGGCCGACATCGGCGGCATCATCTCGATCTTCTTGAGCTCGCGCGCAGCTTTCTCGGCTGCCTCAGGGCTCATCCTGGCGGCCTTGACGCGCGCCCGTAGCTCATCGGTCTCGTTCTTGAACTCATCTTTCTTGCCGAGCTCCTTCTGGATCGCCTTCATCTGCTCGACGAGGTAGTACTCTTTCTGGGTCTTCTCCATCTGCTTCTTGACCTTGCTGTGGATCTTGCGCTCCACGAGCATGATCT
>CAZEOK010000059.1:0-18517 GCA_964513745.1 uncultured bacterium | reverse complement strand
TCGTTGTCGAAGAGGTTGACGTTGACCAGCCACTCCAGCTTCGCGAGCGCCTTGCGGACCTTGCCGGCGTTCGAGCCCGAGCAGGCCGGGTTCTGGCCCCAGGCGAAGAAGCCCTTGTACGTGCCCTTGAACATCTCGTTGAACATCACGAGCCAGGAGGCGTTCTGCCCATCGTTGATCTTCGGCAGCCATTGATAGCCGAACTCGTTCTCCGGCGTCGCATCTTCGCCGAAGATCGCCTTGAGGTAGCTGATGAAGTACTTGTTGGAGTTCGCGGGCCAGTTCGCGCTCTGCGGCTCCTTGACTTCGGCGGCGAAGGGCTTGACGTACGCCTCCAGCGTGTCGGTCGAAGCGTTCGGTACGCGCAGGTAGCTCGGCAGGATGTGGAAAAGCAGGCCGTAGTCCGTCGAGCCCTGCACGTTGCTCTCGCCGCGCAGCGCATTGATGCCGCCACCGGCCATGCCCATGTTCCCGAGCAGCTCCTGGATGATCGTCATGGTGCGGATGTTCTGCGTGCCCACCGTGTGCTGGGTCCAGCCCATCGCGTACATCTCCGTGCCGACCTTGTCCGGAGCATGCGTCGAAGCGTAGACCTCGTAGACTTTGAGCAGGTCGGCCTTCGGGGTGCCGGTGATCGACGACACCGTATCGAGATCGTAGCGGCTGTAGTGCTTCTTCAACAGCTGATAGACGCACATCGGGTCCTTGAACGTCGGGTCCTTCTTGATCACCCCATCCGCGCCGACATCGAACGCCCAGGTCGCCTTGTCGTACTTGCGCCCCTGCGCGTCGTAACCGGAGAAGACGCCGTCGAGCTCGCCGGGCATCCTGAAGTCCTTGTTCACGATGAACGAGGCGTTGGTGTAGAGGCGCACGTAGTCGCGCTGGATGAGGTCTCGCTGCAGGATGTAGTTGATCATCCCGCCGAGAAAGGGGATGTCCGAGCCCGAGCGCAGCGGCGCGTAGATGTCAGCCTGCGCCGAGGTGCGCGTGTAGCGCGGATCGACATGGATGATCGTTGCGCCCTTGTCTTTCGCCTCCAGCACCCACTTGAAGGAGATCGGGTGGTTCTCCGCCGCGTTGCTTCCCATGATCAGGATGACGTCGGCGTTCCGGATGTCGATCCAGTGGTTCGTCATGCACCCGCGACCGTACGACTCTGCCAGAGCCGCTACAGTTGCGGAGTGTCATATCCTGGCCTGGTGCTCGATGGCGACCAGGCCGAGCGAACGCAGCCACTTCTGGTAGAGATAGCACTCCTCGTTGTCCAGCGCCGCGCTGCCGACGCTCGCGAGCGCGTTGGTGCGGTTCACCGTCTGCCCCTTCTCGTTCTTCTCGACGAACGAGGCGTCACGGGCCTTCTTGACGCGCTTGGCGATCTCGTCCAGGGCCCACGACCACTCCACGTCCTTCCACTCGGACGCCCCGGGGGCCCGGTAGCGGGGCCTGGTGACCCGCTTGTCGTTATTCACGAGTTGCAGCAGCGAGGCGCCCTTGGGGCAAAGCGACCCCTGGTTGATCGGGTGGTCGGGGTCGCCCTCGACCTGGATGACCTTGCCGCCCCTCTGGTAGACGAGCATTCCGCAGCCGACCGCGCAATACGGGCAGATGCTGGTCGTCCTCGTCGCGCCGTTGAGACGGTTCTCGCGCTCGAAGGCCTGCGCCTCGCCCGCGCCGCCGACCGCACCCGCCACCGCGGTGGCGCCGGTCAGCCTGAGGAAGTCCCTCCTCGACACACCCATTGCCGCACCCCCCTTTCCCGCTTCCCGCGGGCACCGCGCATGAAAAAGCCGCCGCGGGTGCGGTGCCCCCCCGGCGGCTTCCTTTGCAAACTGGCAGGCTCGGCGATCGCTCCCCGGACCCTATCGTCTCGCGCGGCCACAGGGGTCGGACGAGATCGGAAGCTGCTTCATCCGGTACTATCTTGTAAAAGGGTAAAGTCCGGCTGTCAAGTTAAGTTACCTGATTCCGACATACGTTTATATGTATAGGCAATGTCAAGGTTTTACCAGGCCCGACTTGACCATCCCGGCCCAGGTGTCGCGCAATCGCCGCAGCGTGTCGAAGACGAGCGCCGAGCTCATCGTAGCCGCGGAAACGGCGTCCACCGTCGGATCGAAGACGATCTCGCGGGAAAGCAGACGCCCGATGACCCTGCTTTTCAGGAAGGCCGTGTCGGCAGCGTCGAACTCGACGTTCTTGTACTTGGTGATGACGATAGGGGCAAGGTTGACGACGAGCCCGCCCTCGTCGAAGACCACGATGAAGAAGATGTCGTGGCAGACGTTGCAGACCTTCGCCCGCCCGGCGACAATCGCCCAGAGAGACTTTTCTGCGGCTGAGAGCCGGTAGAACGTCTCACCTTCGGTTATCTTGACCGGTCTTGCGGTTGCACCCGCGAGACCGGCCTCTGCCGCCGCAGCGACCAGCCGGGTGTTCAAATCTGTGTCGGTCAGCGGTGGCTTGAGCGTTCGCCAGCCGCTCCCGGAGAGCTCGCGCGGGGTCGCGTCCGCGGGGGGCGTGTCGGCGAGTGCGGCCTCGATGGCATCCACCACCGTGTCGGCCAGCGGGATGTGGCCGACCTGAGCACGTGCCGTGACGGTCCCGTCGGGGCTCGCGCGCAACAGCATCAGGTACGGTGTCCCCTCGCTGGTGCCGAGTGCATCGAATGCGGCGAACTCCGGGTCGGCGAGCATCGGGAACGGTGTGTCGTAGCGGTCGTGGAAATCGCGCACCTGTTCGAGCGTGTTGCCGGCCCCGATGCCGACGAAACGCACCCTCCCCTTCAGGTCGGCTCGGGCGTCGACCTTCCGCCACGCCTCGTCCATGACCGGCGCCATCAGCGCGCAGGCATAGCAGGAAGCGTTGAAGAACTCGACGACGACCAGCTCGGCGCGCACGGCGCCTATGGTGAACGGCCCTGGGGCCGCAAGGCCGAGATAGGCACGCTGCTCCTGCGTCAGGGTGTCCCGGAGCGTCACGCCGAGCAACCCCGCAACGGTGACCGGTCGAAAAACCCCTTCCGCCTCTCCGAGCTTTCTGGTCTTTTCGGTGTGAGCTGGCGCCGCGACCACCGCGACGATGATACCGGCCAGCAGTGAGACAAGGGTTTTCTTCATGCGCGCCTCCAGGGAAAGTGACGTTTCACCGGTCAATCCTACCCCAGGATCTACCACCCCGCCACCAGCCAGCGGACACGCTCCGGCCAGGTTCGCGCGGACGCAAGCTCGAGCCAGGTGCGAACAACGAAACCGCAGCCATCGCTCCGGATGAAGGCCGCCCCGTCGCGGTCGGTGCGCAACACGCGGCCGGACTCCTCGAGAGCCGCGACCGCTCCCGGACGCGGATGGCCGTATGTGTTTCGCCCGACCGAGATCACCGACACCTCGGGCCTCATCAGCTCGGCCAGAGCCTTGCATGCCTCGGCGGAACCCCCGTGATGCGGCACTTGAAGCGCCAGGTGCGCAGGAAGAGGTCGGGCCGCGGCGATCAATCCAGCGATCGTCGAAGGGCCAGCGTCACCGGTGAAAACCACGCCTGTCTCACCAAGGTTGAGCAGAAGCGCAAGCGAACGATCGTTTTCATCGCCGGGACCTGTCGCTGCGCCCGCAACGATGCCCGGAGGATTGAGCACCCGCACGCGAACATCGCCGTCGAGGGTGCGCTCCATCCCGCGCCCGAGTGACCGGGCGCCGACGCCGCCCCACACCATGCCGGCACCCATCTCCCGGCGGACGGCCGCCGCCCCGCCGGCGTGATCAGGATGCGCGTGACTGATGGCCATCGTGTCCAGGTGCTCGATGCCAAGGCGCCGCAGCGCCGGCGCCACGATGCGCTCGCCGGCGTCGTAGTCGCGCCAGCGCGGACCGGCATCATACAGGAGAGATCCGCCACCCGGCAGTCTCACGACAACGGCCAACCCCTGCCCCACGTCGAGCACCGTCACAAGCATCTCCGGACGGTGCGTCGCGATTGCGCTCCAGGTGAAGGCAACCGCCGCGCAAGCGCACGCCGCGGCGCGGGCCCAGAGCCAGGCCTGCGTCGGCCGTGGCAGCAACGTGACGGTCAGCACCAGCAGGCACAACGTCGGCAACAGTGGCGGTCGCGCAGTACGCAGAACCGCCCACGCTGGCGTGGCGAACCACGAAGCGATGTCCACGAGCCGCTCTGACGACCAGATGGCGACCGTGGCAACGTGCTCGCCCGGCGGTCCCCAGATCGCTGCCGCGACAAGGGCCAGCCAGCCGGCAGGCAGGACCACGAAGCCGGTGAACGGAACCGCGACGAGATTCGCCAGCGGCCCCACCAGAGACATCTGCTGGAAGTGGAAGGCCACCAGCGGCGCCGTCGCCGCCGAGGCGCCGATCGACACCACGAACAGCGACCGGGCGCCCCGGTAGAGCCGCGGCAGCAACCGCTCGCCGGGTTGCGGCGACATCGGCGAAGCCGATTCGCGGGACGCCACGAGCAACAGCCCGCCGACGGCCGCGAACGAGAGCTGAAACGATGCGGAGAACAGCGACGCGGGGTCCCATGCGACGAGCGACAAGGCGGCAAGTCCCCAGGCGTCCGCGGGGCGAACGCGACGCCACAGGATCACGGCGGCGAGCCCGGCGGCACTCGAGAGCACAGCTCTCCCGACCGGGATCTGGCTTCCTGAAAAGAGCATGAAGAACCAGAGCGACGGCAAGGTGATCACGGCGGCGACCGGCTGCACCGGAAATCGCAGGGCCAGCCACTGCCAGAGCGCGAGAGCACGGCTGAGCAGCAGAAAGACGAGCGCCGCGAGGAAGGCGACATTCATCCCGGAGATGGCGAGCAGATGCGTCAACCCGGAGCGCAGGAAGCTTTCCTGGATCTCTTCGGGAATTCCGGCGCGCTCTCCCGTTGTCAACGAGTTGAGAATCTGCCCGGCAGCACCGGGATGATTTTTCCAGAACGCGTCGGCAGCGGCCCGCCAGCGCAACACGAAGGCGCCGGGGCCGCGGCCAGGATCGTGTCCGTCGCGTCGCAGCCAGACCGACGCGGCCACGACGACGCGAACCGAGCACCGGCGGCCACGCGGGACCACGGGACCGGGGAACCAGCCGAGATTGCGATCGCCGCGGATCGTCCTCACGCGCCCGCGCGCCGTGACAAGATCGCCCACCATATAGCCTGGGCACTCGCCTGAAACAAAGATCTGGAGCGGCAGAGCCAGGCGGATGGTTTCCCCATCGCGACGCAACCGCACGTTCTCGAGATGGAGAACCAGGCCGCCTTCCCGAGGTTCGCCCGGACGGGCAATGCGTCCGCTGGCAACAGCATCGCCTTCTTCGAGGTGTTCGACGCCGGCGTACAACGGCGCCAGGTCGCTCTGGATGCGGAAAATGCCAATGATGGCGAAAGCCGCAAGCGCGGCCAATGTCCCCGCGCCGAGCTGCCCGGCCGCGCAGAGCGCTCCCCATAAAACAAGCGTCGACAGCGCGGCCCACCCCCAGGCCGCAGGCTCTTGCGGCAGCCACGCCCCGATGGCGACACCACCGACAAACGCCAACGACGCCGCGAGAAGGGGGCGGCCGGACATGCAGATCTCAGTCCGGCGGGATCTCGTTCCCGAGCAGGTCGAAGCGCCGTGTGGCGATCACGCGGAAAAGGTCGCGCGCGGCGGCCTTCGAGACGCTTCTACCCGCAGGCAGACAAAGCACTTCGACGGTGATCTCCCTCGAGGTCAGGAGCAAAGTGATCCGGTCGCCGAGGTGGACCTCGCGCCCGGCCTTTGCCGTCTGTCCGTTCACGCTCACCTCGCCGGCGTCGCAGAGATCCTTCGCTCCGCTGCGCCGTGGCACCAGCCGGGACATCTTCAGATACAGGTCAAGCCGCATGAGCCCTCCGCATCTCACCCTTCTGACAAGCAAACCTGATGCCAACCATAGATATTCATGACCTCACTTTCAGCACAAGAGCACGAACTGGGCGAAGGGGTGGCGCGGAGGGGAGGTCCGCAGCGTCAGAACCCCGCAGCCGGCACGTTAGTGTGACAAGGACGGAGATCGGCACCCGTCTACACGGGACGCCCCAGGAGCGCACGACATGTCCCGGTCATTGTGCCCGCGGGGACCATCTCCCGCAGCGGCAGCGCTCCCCGATCACCCCTTGGGCGCGATGACGTCCGTCTTCAGGTGCAGCTCGCGCAGTTGCTTGAACTCGACATGGGAAGGCGCCCCGGTGAGCGGGCAGGTCGCCTTCTGCGTCTTGGGGAACGCGATCACCTCGCGAATCGAGTCGGCGCCGGCGAGGATCGCCAGCAGCCGGTCGAGCCCGAGGGCGAGGCCGCCGTGCGGCGGCGCCCCGTACTGGAATGCCTCGAGCAGAAAACCGAACTTGACCTCGGCGTCCTCGTCCGAGATGTTGAGCGTCCGGAACATCTGCCGCTGCAGCTCCGGCTGGTAAATGCGCAGGCTCCCGCCGCCGATCTCCTGCCCGTTGAGGACGATGTCGTAAGCCTTGGCGCGCACCTGCAGCGGGTCGGTCTCGAGCAGCGCCAGGTCCTCGTCCATCGGCGCCGTGAAGGGGTGGTGCTTGGCCTCGAGCCGCTTTTCGTCCTCGTTGTACTCCAGGAGCGGGAAGTCGGTGATCCAGAGGAGATTGAACAGACCCTTCGGGATCTGGTTGAAGCGACGCGCCAGTTCCAGCCGCAGCCGGCCAAGCCCCTCGCAGACGACTTTTTCGCGGTCGGCGAGAAAGAGCAGCGCATCCCCGGGCGCGGCCCCGCAGCGCTCATTGAACGCGGTCTGGTCCCCCGCCGAGAAAAATTTGGCGATCGGCCCGGCCCAGCCGCCGGCCTCCACCTTGACCCAGGCAAGGCCCTTGGCACCGTACAGCCTCACGAACTCGGTGAGCTCGTCCAGGTGCTTGCGCGAAAGCGACTCCGCGAGCTTCGGCGCGCAGATCGCCCGCACCACCTGCCCCTCCGCGGCGGCCTTGGCGAATACCTGGAATCCGCAGCCCCGCGCCATGTCGGTGCACTCCCGGATCTCCAGGCCGAAGCGGGTGTCCGGGTTGTCGACGCCGTAGCGCAGCAGCGACTCGGCGTAGGTCATTTGCGGCAGCGGCAGCGTGATCGGCTTGCCGAGAATCCCGGAAAACACGCCGCCGAGCATCGCCTCGATCAACTCGAAGATCTCCTCCCGGCGTACGAACGACATCTCCAGGTCGAGCTGGGTGAACTCCGGTTGGCGGTCGGCGCGCAGGTCCTCGTCGCGGAAACAGCGCGCCACCTGGTAGTAGCGGTCGACGCCGGCCACCATCAGCAGTTGCTTGAACAGCTGCGGCGACTGCGGCAGCGCGTAGAACTGGCCGGGATTGACGCGGCTCGGGACAAGATAGTCGCGCGCGCCCTCCGGGGTGCTCTTGGTGAGAAACGGCGTCTCGACCTCCAGGAAGCCGCGGTCGGTCAGGAAGCTGCGCATCAGCGAGACCACGCGGGAGCGGAAGACAAGGTTCTTCGCCATCGCCGGGCGTCGCAGGTCGAGATAGCGGTGGCGCAGGCGGATCGATTCGTCGGCGGTCACCTGGTCCTCGATCGGGAACGGCGGCGTTACGCTCGGGTTGAGCACACGCAGTTCGGTCGCGAGCACCTCGACGGCGCCGGTCGGTATCCTGGGGTTCACCGTCCCGTCCGGCCGGGGCCGGACCCGGCCGCGCACGCCGATCACCCACTCTCCGCGCAGCTGTGAGGCACGCTCGAGAAGCGCGGCGTCGGATTCGGGGCTGAAAACCACCTGGGTGAGCCCCTCGCGGTCACGCAAATCGATGAAGAGCACACCACCGTGATCCCGGCGGCTGTGCACCCACCCGGCAAGCAGCACCTCGCTGCCGGCGTCCCCCGCGCGCAGCGAACCGCAGTAATGCGTGCGCGACCAGTCGCCCCAGTTTTCCGTCATGATCCCCTCATTTCTCGAATGCCGTTGACCGACGCCGCTGATCCCGGGTCCGGATCAGACCTCGAACTTCCCGCCGCCGAACTCCTGCCAGAACTTCAACAGGCCAACCATCGCCGCCGCGATCACCGCGCCTGCGAGACAGATCGCCACCACAAACGGCAGGAACCAGGCCCAGAACGCGCGCGCCGTCGAAGTCCGGTGCAACTCCCTCAATCCGATTACCTGGACGACAACCTGCCAGACGGCGCCCAACACGGCACCGCAGATCGGAAAAACATTGAACGCGGTCGCGGAAGAGGAGTAGCAGACAGCCTTGAGAGTCGTCGCATAGGTGCCGCGAGCGCCTCCGAGCACGGCGAGCGATAGGTGCAGCACCGCGGCCCAGACGGCGTTGCCGATCGCCACCCCGATCGGGATGAACAGGGAGATTCCCGCCAGCGCCGCCTGGTTGTCGAAAAAGTGAACGACCCGGTCGCCGCGGCCGAAGTGGATCCTGTCGCCGAGAGCACGCTCCCAGAGGACGGCCACCGCGATTGAAAGCGTGCCGACGATCACCGCGTAGAGTAGCGCCGCGCCGACCCCGCGATCCGGCGCTGTTCCGCGGAATAGGGCCACGGGGTGGAAAAGCGCCTGCTGCAGGGTCTCGGCAAACGCCGCCGCGGCACTGCGGCCCGCGCGCTCCTCCCAGGGGTTGGTCCACGTCCCGCCCTCCGGACCGGCCGGGTTGGTGGCGATCGGCGAGGCCGCGGGAGCCTCGGTCGCCACCCGCGCGCCGCAGTGCGGGCAGTAAACACCGCCTGGCGCAATCTCCCGGTAGCAAGCTCGGCAGATCATGGGCTTTTCGAGTGATCCGACTGGTTCATGGCAGACGCCATGGTACCAGAATCGCTTGCGCCACGGGTAGCACGCCCCCGGAAAAAAGGTTGTCTCACGGTACGGTTCGCCTACAATGCACCAAACGACGCGGAGGAATGCCGTGGATCGAACGCCGGCACATGGTGATGCGGACATCGGCAGCGACGCCCTGCTGGCGGCCTATCAGCTGCTGATCGAAACCACCGTCGAGAGCGGCGCCGACGACCAGTTGCTGCAGCGTGCGCTCGCAGTGGTCGCCGCGATCCGCTGGCCGTCGTCACATCGCTTTTTTTCAGCCTTTCTGCCAGCAGCCGACGCAAGTTCCCTGCGCCTGGCGGCTCTGGTCACGTCCCCCGGCGTGCCGTCTCCCCCCTGCGCCGATCTCACCGCCGCCGCCTGCATCTGCGGACGCGCTCTGATCGCGCCGGGGAGATTGCTCTGCGTCGCCGCGAAATCCGAGGCCGCACTTGCGCCCTGCGATGTTTCGGGCACGGGAACACACCTGGTTCTGCCTCTGGCCGCGCGCGGACGCATCCTGGGCGTGCTGCACGCACTGATCGAGGCGGATCAGCCACCCGGAGAGCACGAGCGCTCCTTCCTGATCCAGGTCGCAACGCTCCTCGGCGCCGAGTTGCACCGCCGGCACAGCGAGAGGGAGCACGACCGGCTCGAGATGCAGTTTCTCCAGGCGCAGAAGATGGACGCGGTCGGGCGCCTCGCCGGTGGCGTGGCGCACGATTTCAACAACATTCTCACCGCGATCACCAGTTACGCGGATCTCGGCCTGCTCAAGCTGCCCGCGCAGAGCCCGCTGTGCCACAACTTCGAGCAGATCATCGCGGCATCGGACCGCGCCGCGCTGCTGACCCAGCAGCTGCTCGCGTTCTCGCGCCGCCAGGTTCTCGCCCCGAGGGTCATCGACGTCAACATCGTCATCGCCGAGCTGCTCAAACCCCTGCGGCGGCTGCTCGGCGTGGACATGGAGCTTTCGGTCAACATCGATCCGTCCCCCACGCGTATCCTGGCCGATCCGGCGCTGATCGAGCAGATGATCATCAACCTGATGGTCTGCGTCAGGGACGCCCTGCCTCGGGGTGGGGCGGTCACCCTGGAAACCGCCACCACACGATTCGACGCGGAATACACGATCAGCCACCCCGCGGTCGCCCCCGGTAAATACGTCTGCACCACCATTGGCGCCCGCGGCAGCGGCCTGGCCGCGGAATCTTTTCGCGCGCATTGCGTGCCGGGGATCGCGACCCTGGAGGTGTCCGCCGGCGCTGCGTTGGGCCCCGCGGCAATCAACGACATCATCCGCCAGAGCGGCGGCCATGCGCGGGTCGAACCCGCCGGGGACGGCGAGGTCACCTTGCGCATTTTTTTTCCCGCCGTGGAGGCCGTCGCTGCATCCCCGACGACCACAGCGGACGGCGCCAGCACCCTGCCGCGCGGCAGCGAAACGATCCTGCTGGCCGAGGACGACGACTCGGTTCGGATCGTCGTGGCGGAAATCCTGCGCGATCTCGGCTACCAGGTGCTCGAAGCACGCGAAGGGCGCGAGGCGCTCGCCATCGCAGCGGCTCACACCGGACGGATCGACGTCCTGGTGACGGACCTGATGATGCCTCTCTTCGGCGGCGTCGAACTCCAGGGCCGACTGTGCAAGGCCCGGCCGGACCTGCGCGCCCTCTTCATCTCGGGAGTGACGGACGACTCCATCGTGCGCCACGGCCTCGTGGGGCCGGACACCCTGTTTCTCGAAAAGCCCTTCAGCCCCTGGGCGCTCGCAAACCGGCTGCGTCAAGTGCTCGACGCGCCGCCCCCCGAGCCGGCATGAGCCTCGTCGTGCGCAAGGCGCGCGTCAGGATCTGACAGGTTCAGTGGTGCGGACGCTCCCGGATGACCTTGACGGACTCGGTGAGCACCTGGCCGATCTCGTGGCGGATGAAATCCTCGTAGTTCGACTGATAGCTCTCGCGCCCGCCGTAGGAGACCCCGTACTTCGGCGGATAGCGGTTGAGAGCGTAGGCGAGGGTGTCGGCCCGGCACTGGTCGCACGCGCAAGCCGACATCCCCGGTGACAGCACTGCACCGAGGACCATATCTCCGAACTTCTTCGCATAATTCTCCATCCTGATGTCGGGAACCAGGAACTGCGGCTTCCCCGGACGGTGCTTCGGCCGCTGGCTCACTTTCTGGACGGCGCGCGACACCACGCCTCGGACCTCCTCAGCGCCCCCCTGCGACACAACGTAACCGTAGTTCTTCTCGTGGCAGTAGCGCGGCGGTAACTGATTCAGCGCGAGGGCAACGACGTCCGTCTCACAGAGAGAGCACCAGCAGACATCCTCTTCCTTCCCGGAACGCTCCTGGCACCTCTGGACCTCGGCCTTCACCAGAAACTCCATCTCGTTCTTGATCGCCATGATCGATCACCTCTGACTTTAACAACCTTACTTATTTATAATCTACCTCTTGAGCGAAAAAAAACAATACCGCGCCTTGACTTGACCTCCCCCCGATCTGACAATCAGCCAAGATCATGGTGCAGAAAACCGATCTGAGAAATTTCACCGCTCGGCAGTTGACGGAATACATCCGCGGGCTGGGCCTGCCCTCCTCGCGGGCCGGGCACATTTTTTCGCTGCTGCACCGCCCCGGGATCCGGGATGTTGCCGGCATGACCACCGTAAAGAAGGAGGTCCGCACTCGTTTGTCCGAACATGCCCGCATCAGCCGGCTCGAGCCGACGAAACTCGAGCAGTCACGGGATGGAACCGTCAAATACGCTTTTCAGCTCGACGACGGCGTCATGATCGAGAGCGTGCTGATCCCGACGGCCGGCCGCCACACCCTGTGCGTTTCTTCTCAGGCCGGTTGCGCCATGGGCTGCCGTTTCTGCCTGACCGCGGGCATGGGGTTCCGGAGAAATCTCGCGCCCGCGGAAATCGTCAACCAGGTGCTGGCTGTGCAGGAGCAGATGGTCGGGGCCGGCGTCGTCCGCGCCACGCCGCGGCAGTTGATCGACAATCTGGTGTTCATGGGCATGGGTGAGCCGCTGGCGAATTACGACAACCTGATCACAGCCCTGAGCATATTGATGGACGACCAGGGTCAGGGCTTTTCGGAGCGTCGAGTGACGGTTTCAACGTGCGGCCTGGCTCCCCGGATCGGTGACCTCGGCCGGGACGTCCGGGTCAACCTCGCCGTCTCCCTGCACACCGTCGACCACGCGATCCGCGGCAGCCTGATGCCGGTGAATCGTGCCTACGGAGTCGATGAGCTGCTGGAGGCATGTCGCAAGTATCCCTCGACTGCGCGGCGCATCATCTTCTTCGAGATACTCCTTCTCGAGGGACTGAACGACACCGTGGACGACGCGCTGAGACTGGTCGGGAAGCTCCAGGGCATCCCCTGCCGGATCAACCTGCTGCAATACAATGAATCGGCGGCCCTCCCCTACCGTCGCTCACCGGAAAGCAATGTCGGGACGTTCAAGGAAATCCTCGGTAATGCGGGTTTTCGGACGCTGGTCAGGAACAGCCGTGGCACCGACATTGCGGCCGCCTGCGGACAACTGGCGGGCACATGGCAACCGGCGATCCCCGCGACTCCTGGCCGCTGAGACTCGCGACGGCAATCTTCGCCAGGCCGGCTGTCGCAAAAGCGGCTTGCACCCACCGGCCCGGCGTGCTACTACATCGCAATCGGCTCCACGGGCGCCCGTAGCTCAGCTGGATAGAGCGACGGACTTCGAATCCGTTGGTCGGGGGTTCGAATCCCTCCGGGCGCGCCACACTTCCAGGGAATCGAGGGGTGATCCAGTGGCTGACGGGGACTCGCCGCGGAGGCAAACGTCAGGATTGGCTGGAGGAGAACTCACGGCTGCTCTCGTGCGTCTATTTTGTCATCGTGAAGGTGGCGATGACCGTGCTGTACGTGACCTCCTCGCACGCCCGCTTCCAGGTACCTGTTGCGGAGTTGGCATCCAGCGCGGTTGCATCGATGATGAGAGCCGCCCCGCCGTCCTGCAATAATGTCAGCTTGAAACCCGTTTCCGTCGCGGTTCCCGCTCCCGCGAGCGTGCCATAGTTGAGCGTTAAGGTCGCATACAAGGCGGAACCGTTCTGGGATATGGTCATCGTGTTGACACTCGTGGCTCCGATCTGGACATCGGTCGCACCACACGGGGAATCGACGTTGGCAACGCCGGTCACCGTCAGCGTCCAATCGCCGCTGAAGTCCTGACCGGTCACGTCTGGATCGCCGCCACCACCACACCCGGCCATCGTGACCACCGCCAGGACAACCATTGCGATCCGCATCATGGCGAAGCCCTCTCCTTGCCTTCGTCGATCCGCCACGACAACGGCGCGGCGGCTGCCGCAAGTCTAGCAATGAGCAGAGCCTGGTGCAATGTGTACACCATCGCCCACATCGGCGCAGGAGAGGTGCCGGTTGACATCTCTGTTGCGCGAGCCGGAGACTGTGTCCATGCCGGCTGAAGGGAAAAGGACAATGAGCAGGCGAATCTGGCTGGCCGGCCTGGTGCTGGCGGCGCTCGTCGCAATCGCGTACCGTCCGGTCATCGACCACGGATTCGTCGACTATGACGACAACCTCACCGTGACGAACAACCCTGTCGTCCTCGCCGGCATCTCCGCCAGAGGTGTCGCGTGGGCCTTCACGACGTTCCACTCATACAACTGGCAGCCCCTGACCTGGCTCTCTCATATGCTGGATATCGCCCTCTTCGGTCTCGCACCGCGGGGACATCACCTCGTCAACCTGCTGTTCCACATGGCCAACACGCTGCTCCTGCTGACATTGCTGACGCGCTTGACCGGAGCCTTTGGCCGGAGCCTGCTCGTCGCCCTCTTTTTCGCGCTGCACCCGCTGCACGCGGAATCCGTCGCCTGGATCTCCGAGCGCAAGGACCTGCTGTCGACTTTTTTCTGGCTCCTTGGCCTGCATGCCTACGCCCGCTACGTTGCCGCCCCGAACCTCAATCGCGGGGCGCTGGTGCTGCTGGCTCTGGCCGCGGGACTCATGGCCAAGCCGATGCCCGTGACAGCCCCTCTCGTGATGCTGCTGCTCGACTTCTGGCCCTTGGGACGATGGGGTGGAACCGTGACTGAGCGCGGCGCGGGCAGGCGGCGCGGGCTGTCTTTGCTTACCGAAAAAGCACCGCTTTTCGCCCTTTCAGCCGCCTCGGCGGCTGTGACCGTCGCGGCCCAGTCCGCGGGTGGCGCGGTCAGAACCCTCCAGCAATACCCCTTCGCCGTCCGTCTGGTCAACGCGCTGAATTCCTACGTCGCGTACCTCGGCCACACGCTCTGGCCGAGCGGCCTGCACAGCATATACCCGTATCAGAAGCTCTCCCTGGCACGAGGCGCGCTCGCCGGGGCCGCGCTCGTGTTGGCAACGGGGATAGCCTTCAGGGAGCGACGGCGGCGGCCCTGGCTCGCGGCGGGCTGGGCCTGGTATCTCGTGACGCTCCTGCCGGTCATCGGGTTGGTCCAGGTCGGGGCCCAGGCCATGGCCGACCGCTACACGTACATCACGCTGACGGGCATCTTCGTGATCGCGGCGTGGGGTAGCGCGGAATTAGCCACTCGGCTGCGGCTGGCAACGGGCACCGTGGTCCTGCTGACACTGTCCCTGATCGCGGCGCTGACGGCAGCCACCCACGTGCAGGCCGGGTACTGGAAGGACAACCTGACGCTCTTCGGCCGCTCCGTGCGGGTGGACCCTCGAAGCCACATCGCGCAGAACAACTACGGCGGGGCCCTCCTCGAAAAGGGGAGAACCGCGGAGGCGATCGACCACTTCCGGCAGGCAATCGCAGGCAATCCCGCATACGCTGATCCCTACCTCAACCTCGGGCAGGCGCTGTGGCGGCTGGAGCAGAAACCGCAGGCGCTTGCGGCCTTCGAGAAGGCCGTGGCGCTCAAACCCGATGACCGGAGGGGGCTCCTCAAGCTGGGGATGGCGCTGGTGTCCCTGGGGGACCTCCCGAAAGCCCGGGATGTCGCGTTGCGCCTCGGGCGGGTCGATCCCGACGGCAGCCGGCGCCTGCACCAGGCGATCGAGGCCTGCCGCTGACGGAGGGGCTATTTTTTCAACTCCAGCTTGGCCTTCAGCAGATCGCCGAACGTGCCCATCGACGCGGGAGGGCGGTCGACGTAAGCGGCGGCATCCACCGCATCCGCATCATGCGAAGCCAGGGCCAGGGAGAGGCGCCGCTTGCCCGGATCGATCTCCTCGATGGTCACCGCGAGCTTCTGCCCTTCCTTGAGCACCTCCCGGGGGTGGTTGATGCGCCGCCCCGACCCGATCTTCGAGATGTGCAGCAGGCCGTCGATCCCCTCCTCGAGGGTTACGAAGGCGCCGAAGGGCGTCAGCCTCGCCACCGTGCCGGTGTGGGTCGAGCCCGCGGTGTAGCGCGTCCCGACCTTGATCCAGGGATCCGCCGCGGCCGATCGCAGGCTGAAGGAGAAGCGGTCCTTCTCCCAGTCACAGCCCTTGACCGTCACTTCGACTTCCTGGCCGACGTGGAGCACCTCGGAGAGATCCCCGGTCCGGCCCCACCCGGCCTCCGAGACGGGCAGCAGTCCCTCGATCCCCCCGATGTCAATGAACGCGCCGAACTTGAGGATGCTCTTCACGGTCCCCTTCACGACCATCCCCTCTTTGAGGGTTTTTTTCAGGGATTCCCGCTGCCGTCGCTGCTCCTCTTCGAGGATTGCCCGGTGGGAAACGACGATGTTCCTGCCCTTCTCGCCGAACTGGGTGATTCTGAAGGGCAGGATCTGGCCGACCGCCTCCCCGGGGCTCTCCTGCCGCCGCAAGCCGAGTTGTGAAAAGGGGCAAAAGGCGCGAACGCCGCCGGGGAGCTTGACCTCGTAGCCGCCCTTGGTCTCCGCCTCGAGTCGACCTTCCACGGGGATGCCGCCGGCCCATGCCTGCTCGAGTTGGGCGGTGCCGGAAGCGCCCCCGCCGATCCTGGTGGTAAATCGCAACTCACTCTCGTCGCGCCCGAGGAAATAGGCGGGCAATTTGTCGCCCCTGGCCACCGTCAGATTGCCGTCGACGTCGAGCACCTCCTTGATGTCCAGCACGCCCTCGCCCTTCTGGCCGACGTCGAGGAAGACCCACTCGGCGCCTATCTGCAGAACCGTCGCCTCGATCTTGTCGCCGGGCTCCAGTCGCGCCGACCTGGACAGGCTCTGCGCCAGCATCTCCGCAAAATTCTCCTCGGGAGCGCTCTGCTCCCGATCGTTCACCTGCTCTTCCATGGGGACCTCTTGGGTGAGAGTCTTTCCTGACTGCCCGGTGCTCAGCTTATCGCACCTCGGTACATTCTCCTACCAGTGGCGTCAGGGGACAGTTGCGCGGGACCTGCGTGGAATCATTGACCCGAGCCATCACGGTGTGCGTTTCCACTCCCCCGTGATGGCACCGCCGCTGCGCCATTGGCCCGCCGCGGTGATGGCGTCGTCGACGACGCGACCGGTCAGAACCGCCTTGGCCGGATTGCCGTCCCGGCTCCAACCTGCAATTCTCAACTCGACCGTGCCAGCGGCGTCAACCGTTCCGCTTGCCTTCGACGTCTGTTTTGTGCGGCTGAACCAGCTCCCCCCGACGATCCCGTCCCTGATAACCAGCGAGACCTGCCAGCACTGCGGTCTCTGCTGGTTCCTGAGCTGATTGCACAGCCGTCCGCTGTAGAGGCCGTCGAACGGCGCGGCACTCTTCGGCACTACAGACGCGGCGGGTGCAGGGGACTCGGCAGGCAGCGCGGGAACTGCAGCGGCCCGCTTTTCGGTCTCGAGAAGTTTCCGCTCCCGCTCCACCAGGCTGCGTTCCTGCTGCGCGCGCCGCAGCGCCTCGTCGGCGGCCTGCTTCTGCGCCAGCACCTGCGCGTCGCGTTGAGCGTCCTCTGCCACACGCCGAGCCTGCTCGGTGGCCTGTTTCTGTGCCGCCAATTGCGCCGCAAGCTCGGACTGGACGCGTGCCTGCTGCGCGCTGCGGATAGCGTAGAGTTCATAGCCCCACCAGCCCGCTGCTGCGATCGCGAGGACGGCGGCGGCAACCGCAACCGGCGTTTTCCACGACCTGCGAGGAACTGGTCTGGTGATCGTTGGGCCTTCGTTGATCGTGAACGTCCGGACCGGCCGGGCGATGTTCTTGTACGTCTTCTCGCCGAGCAGCTTGAAGTCGAGCGAGAGCTTGTTCTGAATCTGGTCGTAGACGCTTCCCGAAATGCAGATGCCGCCGGGCTCGGTCGAGGTCTGGATGCGCGCCGCGACGTTCACGCCGTCGCCGAGCAGGTCGCCGTGCTGGACGATGACGTCCCCCAGGTTGATGCCCATCCGGAACAGCATCTTCTCTTCGGGCGCCAGGTGCTCGTTGCGCGAGCGCAGCGCCGCCTGGATCTCGGTCGCGCAGCGGACGGCCTCCACCGCGCTGTTGAACTCCGCCAGCAGCGCGTCTCCGGCGGTGTTGAAGATCCGTCCCCGGTGCAGCTTGACCAGCGACTCGAAGATTTCGCGGTGGCCGCGAAACACGCGCACCGTCCGCTCTTCGTCGATGCCCATCATGTGGCTGTAGCCCGCGACGTCGGCGCACAGGATGGTCGCAAGCCTGCGCTCGAGTGGGGGTGACCCTGCCTCTGGCGCGATTTCTTCGTTGGTGCTCATGGGAATTCCCGTCCGCGAACCTTGGCGCTCGTGCCGCCGAGATCGCCCCGTGAGACGCGATCCCGATCTCGATTCGGGATTCTCCAGGCAAGGCCGAGGTTTGTCAATGCTCGTTCCCCGACAAAACGGCCGGAGCCGGGTGGACGCATCAGACCGCCACGGCGGCTCGCTCGTCCCCTTCCAGCGCCCTGCGCTGCTCTTCGAGGTACTCGTCGAAGCTCAACCGGCGATCGACGACCCCGGCCGGCGTGATGTCCACGATCCGGTTGGCAAGCGTCGAGACGAACTCGTGGTCGTGCGACGCGAAGAGCAGCACCTCCTTGAAGTCGATCAGGGCGTTGTTCAGTGCGGTGATCGTCTCCAGGTCGAGGTGGTTGGTCGGCTCGGCGAGGATCAGGGCGTTGGCGTTGGCGAGCATCATCTTCGAGAGCATGCAGCGGACCCGCTCGCCGCCGGAGATGACGCTCGCCTTCTTCAGCGCCTCGTCCCCCGAGAAGAGCATCCTGCCGAGGAAACCGCGGGCGAAGCTCTCGCCCTCGGCGGGCGGCGAGAACTGCCGCAGCCACTCGACGAGGTTCAGGTCGTTCTCGAAGTAGGAGCTGTTCTCCTTCGGGAAGTACGCGGGGGTGATGGTCACCCCCCAGCGGAAGTGGCCGCTGTCGGGGGGGATCTCGCCGGCGAGGATCTGGAACAGGGTCGTCCGGGCGAGCCAGTCGTCGCCGACGAAGGCGATCTTGTCCCCCTTGTTCACGGTGAGGCTGAAATCTTCGAGGACCAGGGCGCCGTCGACTTTCTTGCAGAGGTGCTTGACCTCCAGGATGATGTCGCCGCAGGGCCGCTCTGGCTGAAAGGAGATGTACGGGTATTTGCGCGATGAGATCGGCATGTCCTCGAGCGTCAGCTTCTCCAGGAGCCGCTTCCTCGAGGTGGCCTGACGGGCCTTGGAGGCGTTGGAGCTGAAGCGCTGGATGAACGCCTTGAGGTCGTTGACCTTGGCGGCGGTCTTGGCGTTCTCGCTCTGCTTCTGCCTCAGGT
>CAZEOK010000058.1:0-18539 GCA_964513745.1 uncultured bacterium | reverse complement strand
TGCGTAGGGCATCGTAGAAATCGGCGATCGTGACGATCTGGCTCGCGGCGTGCTGGCGACGCCAGTTGTCCCGCAATGCCGGGTAGCCCGTCGTGTCGAATTTTCGGTGGTGTTCAAGTGCGACCAGAACGGCGAGCCGCGTCAGCCCATCCACCCGCGCGAGATAGGCAGCACCGTACAGGGGGTGCTGCATGATCCTGCCGAACTCATCGGTCGAGAGCGCCCCGGGCTTGTGCAGGATCTCCTTCGGGATGAACAGCTTGCCGACGTCGTGCAGCAGCGCGGCAATGCCGATCTGCTGCACTGTCTCGTCCCGCAGCCCGAGGCGCTCGGCCTGCGCCATCGACAGGACGGAAACGTTGATGGCGTGGGTGTAGGTGTACTCGCTGTGAGATTTGACCGGGCTGAGCATTCGCAGCAGATTCGCCCCGCGGCGGAAGGTGAGGAGGAAATCGGATACGATCTCCTCGAGACCGACGATCGCAAGTTCCCGGAAGGGAGAGATCTGCCCGTAGATCGCCTGCACCCGTTCGAGCTTCTCCTTGTGGAAAGCGGCATCGACCAGTCCATCCGCGCCGCCGGGCAGCGATAGGGCCACCTCGACCTTGCCCAGACGGATGTGCGCGTAGCGCCCGGGGGGTTCTTCAGCGGTGCCGACGTCGGCGAAGAACGTGCGGATCTCCTCCTGCGTGACACCGCTGAGAAAATCCACCCGCGACAGTCCCTTGGCGCCGAGCAGACGCACGAGTTTGCCGCCGTGCAAACCCGTGTCGCGGAAAAGAGTGTTGTTGAACACGAGATCGCCCTTGACGACCATGAGCGTGCACTGCCCTTCGGGGAACTGGCCGACGAGCGAAAGGACGCTCTCGGCGGCGGCCACTACGGTCTCGTTCTTGGTTGAATAGAGCCGGCTGTGGGAAATGCCGACGACGAGGTTCCAGATCAGGACTTTATGGGTCGCGGCGTTCATGGCGCACCCCTCGGGGGGGCATTCCCCGGCGTCCCGCCCTCCAACCGCTTCCCGGCGATGCGCTGCAGCGCCTTGCGTACCTCGCTCCGGATGCGCTCCGTCTCCCGGGGGAGGAGAAAGACCCTCTTCCCCAGCAGCTTGCGCAGGATCCCGGTGGCCTGATCGCCGCCCAGCTGGCCGAGCGTCCGCACCAAGCGCAGGCGGAGGTGGATTTCCTCGGCGCTAACGGATTTTTTCGCCAGCGCCGCCAGGTCTGGGATGAGCTCCCGGACCCCCATCACCCCCACCATTACGACGGCTGCATCGACAACGCCAGATGAGGAGTCGTGCAGCAGCTTCCGCAGCGTCGCAATGCCTTCGGGCTCGCCGGCGCGCAGCAGGCAGCGGGCGCTCTGGAGGCGTACCCGGGGATCCTTGTCCCTGCAGAGGCGCACAAGAATCCGACGGTCGCACCGTGCCCCGGTTTCGGCGAGAAGGTACAGCGCGTTGCGCCGCACGTACCAGCGGCGATCACGCAGCAGAAGTGTCGCCTCCCGTGCAACGCGCTCGCCGAGACCGTCGAGCAGCTGCAGGAGTAGCTTTCGCACGTGCATGCGCGGTTCAACCGCCATGGCGTCGAAGAGCGGCGGGACGATCCGCTCGCCGTAGTACGAGCAGACCAGAGCGGCCCCGTCCCGGTTCGCTCTCCCGTACTGGAGAAACGAGTCCACGATGCTGGCGATGAACTCCGTCCCCTGGCAGTGCTCCCTTACTGCGAAGACCACGCCCCGGTGCCGGTCGCTGTGCTCGAAATCTTCGAACCGGGTGAGCAGCTCGAGAAGCTGCGGGTACTGACCGGTCTCGACCGACCGCGCTGCAAGCGCTGTGAATGCTGCGGCATAGATGGCTTCGTCCTCGAGCTGGATCTGCTGCGGAATCGGGCTATCCATCAGGGCGAGCAGCGCGTTTGCGTGGCAATACCGGACATAGTCCTCTTCCATCTCTTGGTCGAGTTCCAGGCCGGCGGGACCCGAAGCTCCGGCTCCGGGCGTTTCCAGCAGCTGGCGAATCTCCGCCTGGTAGGATTCAGGCGTCATGCCAACGCTGCCATCGTCCCTGAAGAGGCCGGCGAGCTCACGGGAAAGAAGCACGTCGTCCACGGTGAGCCCGCCGCCGGGAAGCTCGATGCCGGTTCGGGCAAATCGGGAGAGGAGGGTGCGCAGCGCCTCCGGCAGAACCACCCGACTCCGGTCGAGCTCGTCGAACAATTCGATGATGCTGTCCACCGACACGCTTTCGAGCGCCTGGTTGAGTGCACCGGGATTGCTCGCGAGGGCCCTGACCGAGGAGGAGAGGAACTGTTGCTTGAGCTCCGGCCGCAGCCCGGCGATGAACGTCATCAACCGCTGAAGGTCCGCACTTGAGAACTTACGACCCGCGCCGTCACGCAGGTACGAGCCGACAACCGTGTCGTAGGCCGATTCCCTGGCAACTGCATGGCCGGACTGGTTCAACATCGCTGCAAGCGCCCCGGGTTCGATCTCTTCGATCAGCATCTGCACGCTCGTGGCGGGGAGTCCGCCGTCGAGCAGCCCCTTGATGTGGCGCTCGAGCAGGTAGGTGTCTGGCTTGTCCTTCTTCACCCTGTCCTCCGCGAAAGCGAAGGCGCGAAAATCGAGCGGCTCGACCAGGATGTGCGGCAGCCGATACTCGGCAAGGATCTGCGGCAATGTCTCTGACGAGACGCCTGCCGTGTCACGCGAAAGAAAACGGAAAAAACGGTACATCTCCTCCTCGGTCATCCCCTTCACGAACGAGACGAAGGCGATGCTCATCCGGCTCAGCGCCAGCGCGAACTCGCGGTACACCGGGTTGTTGGGGTCCAGACGGTGGTCGTCGATGATCAGGGTGTCCTTCGCGATGGCCAGCGTGACTTTCGAGCGCAGCTCGAACAGCTCCCCGAAGATCGCGAAGGTCTTGCCGAGGCTCGACTGCGAAAGCTGGTGATCTCTGGGATAGAGCGCGAGGAGGTGCCGCGCGATATTCAGCTCGATGACGGCGTTGCTCAAGAGCCTCGCGTCGAGCGGCAGTTTATCCATCCGGACGTCGTTGAGCGGACGGTGCGCTCATCCTCCAGGTCAGCGTGGCGTGGTCCGCTGCAACCTCCGGGAAATCTCCAGCGTCAGTGTCAGCACCGCCTCGGCGTGCTCCGGGGTCAGGCTGCCAAGCCCGCAGGAGGGCGTGATGATGCCCTGGCGCAGGATGATCGCGCGCGGGATGCCCGCGGCCTCCAGACGTTGAATACCGCCCTCGAGCTTCTCGAGCAGGCTCTGAGCCGTCTCCGCGCCGGTGAACGCCCCCGTGGGGACGATCCCCCAGGCGAGCGCCCCGCCGCGGGCGATGAACGCGCGGATCTCCGCGGGGAAGAGCAGCACCCGCTCGAGGTAGCCGAAGGCGTCGAAATTCACGATGTCGACCTTCGTGTTGAAGATCAGCGGCCAGTCGGCGTTGCCGCAGCAGTGAATGCCCGCGATCCCGCCGCGCTCGTGGATCACCTCGATGATCTCCTCGAGCTTTTCGGCCACCAGCTCCGGCGCCGCCGCCGAGAACGCGGACCCGAGGGTCTCCATCGCCGGCTCGTCGATGAAGATGATGACCGGCTTGCCGAACCTCCGGAGCTGCTCGATCTGCCAGGCGGCCTTCATCGCCAGGTTCTTGACCACGGCATCGTAGAGCTGCTCGTTGTAAATGATGTCCCGACCCTGCTCGTCCTTGTAGGAGATCCCGGCGGTCAGCGGGCCGGTGACATGGCCCTTGAGAAATCGCACGCCCGCCGGAACGCCCTTCTCCAGCGCCCGCAACAGCGCGTACCAGCCGGCGGCGTACTCCTCGGAAATGCCGAAGTACCCGTAATCCTGCTCGAGGTAATGCGTGAAGAACCGCTCGAGCTCCGGCGAGAGGTCGCGTGACGCAGCGAACGAGAAGCGCTCTTTCTCTTCCTCCCTGACGATGCCGGGCAGGGCCTCGCTGTACTGGCCGCCCATGTGTTCCTGAAAGCCGCGCTTCGGCAGCTGTGGCCAGATGGGCGCCTCGGGCAGGTACCGCAGCGCGAGCGCGACCGCGGCGTCCGGGTCGGTGAGCGGCAGGCTGCCGATGCCGGTGGCCAGGCAGTTGAACTCGTGCGCCATGGTGCGTCGTCCTTTCGTCGAGGGTTGGCTCCGCACAGGGATTATAGCAGGGGAGCCCGGTCCCTTTTACCGCGATTGGCCTGTCGCGGAGTGAAGTTGACAGACGGCGCCGCGGCGGTTCAGGATAATCCGGGCCGGCTGCCGATCGCAGGGCCGGAGTGCACGCGGGCCCGGGGCAGGCCAACAACAAACGGAGGGGAGGTCGTCATGAAGCGGATCGGGATTCTCGTCATCGTCGCACTGATTCTTGCCATGGTGTCTGTCGGAACGGCCGCCGCGGCCGAGGAGGCCAGGCCCCTGCCACCCTTCGGGGAGAGCGCGAAGATCATGCTCGACGCGAGCATCGGTCGCGTGGTGACGCTTCAGCTGATATCGGGGCAGGAGATCAGCGGCACGGTGACGAGAGTCGGCGATCACGTTGTCCAGCTCTCGCGGGTCTCCGGGCGCGATTTCTACGATGCCGTGGTTCTGCTTGATCGGGTGAGCGCGGTGCTCTTCAGGGTCGTGGGCAGATAGGGCGGCTGTTTTTTCATCTCCCTGTGTGGTACGGTGAGAGGAATGTGTCCGCTTTTCCAATGAATATCCAAGGAGGTTGCCGACCATGCCCGCTCACCTGCTGACCACCCGGCGCGTCATGCTCGCGTCCGCACTCGGGCTGGCGCTCCCAGCCGCGGCGTTCGCCCAGTGCCCCACCGCCGACCAGGTGGGCAAGACGATCAAGAAGGTCTTCAAAAATCCCGCGATCGAGGTCAGGAAGGTCTCCCCGGCGGCACTCAAGGGCCTCTGCGAGGTTCAGGTCAGCTTCCAGGGGCGGCCGAACGTGCTGTACGTCGACACGGCGGGCACCCTGTTCGTCACCGGCCACATCATCGACACCGTAAGCGGCACGGACCTCACTGAGGAGACGCTTTCCGCTCTCAACAGCCTCTCTTCGGAGGACATGAAGAGAGTCGATTCGCTTGTCGCGATGACCGTCGGCACCAGGGGCAAGCCGGTCTACTTCGTCACCGACCCCCAGTGACCGTACTGCAAGAGGGCCGGTGCGGCCCTCAAGGAACTGGCGGACAAGGGCGAGATCCAGGTCAAGGTGCTGATGTTCCCGCTGCAGATGCACAAGGGCGCGCGCGAGCAGTGCGTGGCCGTGGTCTGCGACAAGAAGGGCTTCGAGGATCTCGAGAGCGGCTACAAGTCCGACAATCAGTGCGCCGAGGGCGCCAAGCTCGTCGACGAGACCATTGCGCTGCTCTCGGGCAAGGGGATCAGTGGCACGCCGACGTACATCTTCCCGGACGGACGGTATCAGTCCGGCGTGCTCGAGCCTGACGCAGTGCGCCAGCGGCTCGGGATCCCCGTGCCGTCGGAATCGGCCGCCCCCGCCGAGAGCGCACCGGCGCCCTCGAAGAAGGCCCCGGCAGCGTCGCCGGTCAAGAAGTAGGCGCTGCGCCGCTCCGCTCAGACGAGGGTGGCGAGCAGCTCCTCAAGGGCTTTGAGCGTGTAGGGCTTGGCGATGAAGCCCACAAAACCCGCGGCCGCCCAATCGCTTGCCGCCGGGTGGTCCGTGTACCCGCTCGACAGGACTGCACGTACGTTTGGGTCGATCTCCCGCAACCGCGCCAGCGTCTCCGGCGCGCCGAGGCCGCCGGGAACCGTCAAGTCGAGGATCACGGCATCGAATCGTCTGCCGGAGTCGAGGTTGATCTGGTACTGGACGATGGCCTCGGCCCCTGAGCGGGCGAGGATCGTCGCGTAGCCGAGCCGCCGCAGAGCGGTCCCCGACATTTCGAGCACCAGCGGCTCGTCGTCCATCACGAGCACGCGCCCGCGCGGGGTGCCTTCCGGGAGGCGCTCCGTCCCCGAGGCTGGACTCCCGGTCAAAGCGGGGGATTCGGTCGCGGGCTCGGGACACTCCTGATCTTCCTCGTCTGCTGCGTGCGTCGACTCGGGCAGATAGACCGTGATCGTCGTCCCCTTTCCGATCAGCGAGTCGGCGGTGATCGCGCCGCCGTGGCTGCGCACGATCGAGGAGCAGACCGCGAGGCCGAGCCCACGACCTTTCACGGCGTCCATCTCCTTGGTCGAGAAGTACGGGTCGAAGATGCGGTTGAGATGCTCGCGGGCGATCCCGCTGCCCTGATCGACGAACTCCAGGCACAGGTAGTTGCCCGCGGCGAGCGGGGGGATTTCCCCTTCGGCGAGACGGCACGCGCAGGCGGCGACCCGCAGGGTTCCGCCCCCGGGCATTGCCTCGCGGGCGTTCTGGACGAAGTTAAGGATCACCTGGCGCATCTGTCCCTCGTCGAAATCGACGGGCGGCAGGTTTTCCGGGATGGAGAACTCGCAGGCGAGGTTCGAACCGCTGGCCGCAAAGAGGACGGTTTCGCGCACCGTCCGGCCGATGTTGCCGACGCGCTTGACCGGCGTGCCCCCCTTGGAGAAGGTGATCAGCTGGCGGGTGAGGTCCCCGGCGCGCAACGAGGCTTCGGAGGCATGGTCGAGGGCCTCGCTGACGTCCGGGTTCGATCCGGCGAAAAGACGGGCAAGGTCGATGTTGCCGAGGATGATCGTCAGCAGGTTGTTGAAGTCGTGTGCAAGGCCGCCGGCGAGTACGCCGATGGACTCGATCTTCTGCGCGCGCACGCGCTCGGCCTCGAGTTTCTTCTGGTCGGCCAGGTCGCGGGTCAGCCCGACCATCGCGATCGGCTGTCCCTCGACGTTGCGCACCAGCGATGCGGTGAGCCAGAGCTCGAACGGTTGTCCGTTCCGGTCCGCGCCGGAGATTTCGCCGTCCCAGCGGCCTTTCTGCTGCACTGCGGGCAGGATCACGCTGTCGAGGGCGCCGGGGTTCCGGTGCATCTGCCGAATGTTCCGGCCGATGACCTCGGCGGGTGAGTTTCCGGACTGTCGGGCCGCCGCTGGGTTGCAGTGGACAACCCGGCCTTCGAGGTCGACGATGAAAATGCCCTCGGCGGCGTCCTCGACGGCTGCGGCGAAAAGGCTGAGCCGCTCCTCGCTGTACATGCGCTCGGTGACGTCCGTCAGCAGCGCGCAGACCCAGAGTCTGTCGCCGCGCAGCACGGCCGACATCGCCAGCTCCATCGGGAAGACCTCGCCGCTGTTACGTCGCCCACGGCTCAGGACGCGGCGGCCTGCCAGGGAGCTTGCGCCCGTGGCCTGCCAGGCGCGATAGTCCGCCAGCAGGCCGTCGGCTTTCTCGGGGGCGACCAGGAAGGTGAAGGGCCCGCGGCCCACGGCCTGTTCTTCCGTGTAACCGAAGATCCCTGCCGCAGCCGGGTTCCAGTAGCGGATGACCCCCTCGTGGTCGATCATCACGATCGCGTCCATGGCCGCGGCCGTGATCGAGGAGAGAAATTCGCGGCTTTCCCGCAGCTCGGTGTCGGTCTGGGTGTGACGCGCGATCTCGGACTCGAGGCGCTCGTGGCTTTTTATCACGTCGTGCCGCAGCGCGATCTCGCTCACGATGTGACGCAGGTGGAACCAGCGGATCATGACCCCGGCGACGAGGACGCAGAAAAAGAGGGTGGATCTGACGACAAAAATACCCGGCTCGCTGATGGTGTCCCAGAGGAGGATCGGCACGAGATAGACGGCGAAGATCGTGAAGGCATTCAGGGCCGCGAACCCAACCCCGGAGGGGATCAGCCCGGAGACCACCACGGCGAGCAGGATCAGCCCGATCATGTACGGCGAGTGATACCCGCCCAGGTCCAGGATCATCACCTCCAGGGCGGCTGCCGAGACCAGCACCGCGAGGAAGACCAGCAGGTGCATCTGCTCGCGCCGCTGCAGCCGGCGTACCAGGGATGCACACGCGATCAGCGCCAAAGCCACGACGATCCGGTAGCCGAGAAAGCGCAGCGCATGATCCGGCGCGGTGTAGAAATCCAGCGGGGAGAGGCTCAGGAATATGGCGGCGCCGAGCAGCGCGGTCCGGGCGGACCACTCCTGCATGATCCGGTCCAGCTCCCGTCGGATATAAGTCTGCTTTTCTTCCATGGTGCGCGTGCTTTCCCGATATCCCGGGGCGATCGCCCGGCGAACAAGTCCCGATTCCCTGCACCGCACTATACACCACTGGCCGGGCCGCTGCACCGGGCGACGGTCAGCGAGGCTACGCCGTGGTCGATCTCGACGCGTCCCTCGAGAAGGAACGGCCCGGGGCCGAGCGTGGTCTCGGCGTGGCGGGCGTAGGCGTCGGGGAAGAACACCGCCTCGAAGGTGCCGGTGAGGTCTTCGAGCGAGAGGAATTTCATCCATGTTCCCGCTTTCGTCGGGACGCGCTTGTACGAGATCGGCAGGCCGCGCATGCGCACGCGGCGGCCGGCGTGGCGGAGCATGTCGGTCGCGGTGATCAGGGGCGCATCCCCCGGAGGATCTCCCCTCCGCGCCACCCCTTTGTCTGTACCGTCCCCGTGCAGGGCTGCGGGGTCTTGACGCCGGGTCTTTCCGCTTGCAAGCAGCTCCAGCGGGTGGCGGGTCACCATGAAGCCGAAGATCTGTTGTTCCATCCGGCAGCGCTCGGCGAGGTCGTACTCGGGCAGGCGCGGCACGAGGTGATCGAGGCCGCCGGCGCCGGGAAATAGGTCGACTTCTCCCCCCTTCCGCAAAGGAGAGTGGCGGTGGGGGGCCGCCCCGAAGCGGCAGGCCAGCCGCCAGAGCAGTTCCGGTCGCGTCAGTTCGAAGCCGTCGCAGGCGCCGCCGCGCACGAGCAGCTCGAGGTCGGCACGCCCGAGGCCGGAGCGTGCCAGCAGGTCGGTGAGGTTCGTGAAAAGCCCACCTCCGTGCCTGGCAGCGAGCAGGCCATCGATTGCCGTCTCGGCGAGGCCGGTGAAAGCCATCAGGCCCATGCGGATCTCACGACCACGCCCGGTGTAGTCGCGCGCGCTGTGGTTCACGTCGGGCAGCAGGATGCGCAGCCCCATCCGGCGCGCCTCCGAGATGTAGGCGGCAGTCGCGTAGAAGCCGCCCCGGTTGGAGATGACCGCGGCCATGAACTCCGCCGGGTGATGGGCCTTGAGGTACGCGACCTGGAAGGAGAGCAGGGCGTACGAGGCGCTGTGCGCCTTGCAGAAGGCGTAGCCGGCGAAACTCTCGATCTGCCGCCAGACCTCGGCGGCGATCTTCGGCCCGACGCCGTTGGCGAGGCAACCGGCGAGGAAGCCTTCGCGGACTTTCGCCATCGCCTCGGGGGAGCGCAGCTTGCCGCTCATCGAGCGGCGCAGCGTGTCGGCCTGCCCGAGGCTCATGCCGGCGAGCGCGTGCGCGACGCGCAGCACGTCCTCCTGGTAGATCATCACGCCGTGCGTCTCGCGGAGAACCTGCCGGAGCTTCGGGTGCAGGTACCAGCCGTGTGCCCCGGCCCTCTTTGGTTCAACCTCTCCGAAAGGTTCCGTGACCGTTGCCTGCGGGGTCCTGTCGCTGCGGACCTCCATCGTGCTCCCTGCGGTCCGCCGCCGGAGGCCTCCCCTCCGCGCCACCCCTTCTGCATCCGTGCGGCTTGCGGCAGCGTTTTGCGCCCGCGCGATGTGGCGGCGGATGTACTCCTGCATCATCCCGCTCTCGGCCACGCCGGGGCGGATCACCGAGCTGGCGGCCGTCAGCTCTTCGAAGGTCTCGGTGCGCAGCTTCTGCAGCAGCGAGCGCATCGCCGGGGACTCGACGTAGAAGCAGCCCATCGTGCGGCCCTCGCGGATCAGCGCGCGCGTCGGCTCGTCGGCGAGGACCGTCTCGCGCTTGTCCACCGGCGGCGTGCTGCCGCTGTGCGCGGCGACCGCGGCGACCGCGTCCTGGAGCACGCCGAGCGAGCGCTGCGACAGCAGGTCGATCTTGATCAGGCCAAGCTCCTCGATCGGCCCCATGTCGTACTGCGTCACGACGAGTCCTTTGGCGGCGCGCTCGAGCGGCACGAGGTCGGTGAGCGGGCCGGGGGCGATCACGATCCCGCCGGCGTGAACCGAGAGGTGGCGCGGGTGCCCGAGGATACGTTGGCCGAGAGCGAGCAGGCGCCGGAAGCCCGCGTCGTCCGCGGGCAGGCCCCGGCACTCGGGGACCGCGCCCGTCACGACGTCCTCGAGGGAGCGCACTCCCCAGTGCGGGATGCGCTTGGTCAGCCGCGTCAGCTCGGCATCGGGAAGACCGTGCGCCTTGCCGACCTCGCGCAGCGCGCCGCGCGGCCCGAAGGTGACGTGGGTCGAGATCATCGCGACGCGCTCAGGGCCGAAGCGCTCGTAGACCCAGGCCAGCAGCCGGTCGCGGTCCTTCCACGAGAAGTCCAGGTCGATGTCCGGGGGCGAGGCGCGCTCCGGGTTCAGGAAACGCTCGAAGAACAGGCCGTGGGCCAGCGGGTCGACGTGGGTCAGGCCGAGGCAGTAGGAGACAAGGCTGTTGGCGGCCGAGCCGCGGCCGATCGTGCGCATTCCCCAGGCGCGCGCCTGCGCGGCAATCTCGTCGACGGCGAGGAAGTAGGGTGAGAAGCCCTTTGCGTCGATGATCCCGATTTCGTAGCGCAGGCGCTCGACCGCGTCGTGAGAGAGCGGCCGGTAGCGCGCACGGAGGCCGTCGAAGCTCTTCTGCCAGAGCACCGAGAAGGGGGTTTCGCCGGGGGGAACGTGCGCCTCGGGGAAGCGCCAGCCCTCGAAGCCGATGTGGCAGGCACATTCATCGGCGATGCGCGCAGCAGTGTCGAGCGCCGCCGGGAGGTGGGAGAAGAGCGTGCGCATCTCGTCCGGGGATTTCAGGAAGTGTTGCGGGTGCGCGCGCGGCGGCACCGACCAGACGGTGCCGTTCTCGCCGATCGCGCGCAGCACGCGGTGGGTCTCGAAGCCCTCGGGCGCGGCGAAGCGCACGGCGTTCGTCGCCGCGCAGGGGATGCCGAGTGCCCGGCACGCGGCGAGCGTCGCGCGGCAGCGAGAGGCCGACAGCGCGCCACCGTCGTAGACCAGCTCGCCGTAGAGCGTCCCGGTTGGCAGCCGGGGCGCGAGCGCGAGCAGCAGCGCGGGGTGCGCTGTGAGGACGACGATGTTGCCGGCTTCGGCAGCGATCAGCTGCACAATTCCGGCGACACCCCCGTGCGAAGCGCCGGGGTCCTGTCGCTGCGGACCTCCGTCGTGCTCCCCGCGGTCCGCGCGCCGGAGACCTCCCCGCCGCGCCACCCCGGCGTTCGTCCCCGTGTCGGGCGGCGTCCTGGCACTTTCACCCGTTGCCCCGCGAAACTGCTCCTCTTCTGGTCCTGCATGCGGAGATTGGGCGGGAATGAGAGGCGCCTTGTCCGGGGACAACTCCAGGTGCCGCCGCGTCACGATCCGGCAGAGCGCCGGATAGCCCGCGCGGCCGCGCGCCAGCACGGCCGCGCGCGGCCCGTCTGCGTTCCCGCCGTCGATCTCGGCGCCGAGCAATGGCGCAATTCCCGCCGCCTTGGCTGCCTTGCAGAAGGGGGCGGCGCCGTAAAGGCCGTTGGTGTCAGTCAGTGCGAGTGCGGAGTACCCGAACTCGGCCGCGTGCGCGACGAGCGCCGCCGGCTGGTCCGCGCCATCGTGGAACGAGAAACAGGAATGAACGTGGAGATGGGTGAACTGTGCCATGGCCGCTCACTCTCTTCAAGCGCAGCACGTCACTTCTTCAGCTGTTTTTTTGCTGACTTCAGGAATCGCCCGAAGGCCTTGTCCTTTTCCCTTTTTTGGACATAAGAGAGGCCGAGATGCTCGGATTCCTTCCTGAGTTTGAGGTAGCTGCGATAGCTCTCCTCGGACAACTCTCCCTGCTTGAGCGCCATCACGACCGCGCAGCCGGGCTCCTCGGTGTGCGTGCAGTCGGCGAAGCGGCACTGCAGGGACAACTCGTGGATCTCCGGGAAGCTCAAGTTCAGCCCGTCGCTTGCGCCAAGCAGGCCGAGTTCCCGCATCCCCGGGGTGTCGATCAAGAGCGCGCCCTGGTCGAGGACGAGCAGGTGCCGGCGCGCCGTGGTGTGCACGCCCTCCCCGGTGGCGCTGACGGCCTTCGTGGTGAACGCGTCCCGGCCGATCAGCCGGTTGATCAGCGTCGTCTTCCCGACGCCCGAGGAACCGAGCAGGCAGCAGGTCCTGCCGGGAGTGAGGCAGCCCTGGAAGTCGCGCATCCCTTCCCCCGTCGCGGCGCTGAGTGCGACGATCTTCTCCTGAATGCCGGCGCCCCGGATCGCCGCGATCTCCTCTTCCAGCTTGCCGGGGGTGATCAGGTCGCGCTTCGTCAACACGATCAACGGCTGAATCCCGCCGTCGTGCGCCATGACCAGGTAGCGGTCGAGCCGCCGTATGTTGAAGTCGTAGTGGCAGGACTGGACGATGAACGCGGCGTCGATGTTCGCGGCGATCATCTGGAAGTCCACGCTCTTCCCGGGGGACTTGCGGCGCAGGAAGGTCCTCCTCGGCAGCACGGCGTGGATGATCGCCGGGCCGACTGCCGCCGGCTCCTGCACGCAGACCCAGTCGCCGACGCAGGGAAGGTCGACCGCGGATGCGGTCGAGAACCGCAGCCGCCCCGCCAGCTCCGCGGTGACCTCGTCCCCGAGGCCGCGGACGAGAAAGGCATCGCGGTCGACCGCCGTCACGCGGACGACGCGCTGCCCCGGCCGCAGCACGGCCCGGGTGCGCTCCTCGAACCCCGGATCAAAGCCGAGCGCGGCTAGTTCCATGCTCGTTGTGCCTGGCCGGTGACCGTGCCGGCCTTCCGGGTTTACAGCTCAATGGTGCCTCTCAGATAGGTCACCGCGCGTCCGCCGATCAGGACGCGATCGCCCTGGTCGACGCAGAACAGTTCGCCACCCCGCCTGCTCAGTTGGAACGCGTGGAGATTTTTTCTGCCGAGCCGCTCGGACCAGTACGGGACAAGGGTGCAGTGCGCGCTTCCAGTCACGGGATCTTCCGGGATGCCGGCGCCGGGAGCGAAGAAGCGAGAGACGAAGTCCGAGTCGTTCCCCGGCGCCGTCACGATCAGCGCGAAGCAATCCATGCCGGCAATTGCCGCCAGGTCAGGCCGCAGCTCCCTGACGGTGGCTTCGTCCTCGAACACGACCAGCAAGTCCCGCGAGCGCAGGACATCCGTGGGAGTGGCGCCCAGCGTTTCCCGGAGTCGCTTCGGGGGCGCACACCGCGTCGGCTTGCGCGACGGGAAATCGAGAAAGAGCAGCCCGTCGCGCTTTTCCACGGCGAGCTTGCCGCTTTTCGTGGTGAATTCGACGCGCGCGAGCTGCGGCTCGAGGCAGGTGAAGATGACGTGCCCGCTGGCCAAGGTGGCGTGGCCGCACAGGTCGACTTCGACTTCCGGGGTGAACCAGCGGAGCTCGTACCGCTCTTCCCCTTTGACGAGGAAGGCTGTCTCCGGGAGGTTGTTCTCCGCGGCGATCGCCTGGAGAACGGCGTCGCCGAGCCAGCGCTCGAGCAGGCATACGCCGGCCGGGTTCCCGGAGAATAATTCCTTCGAGAAAGCGTCGACCTGGAAGAACGGTATCTCGGTCACTGCCCCACCTCCTTGATGCTCACCGTACCCGGGGAGGTCCGTGCCTCACGGGAGTTCGAACGATCCGGTTTTGAGCTAGCCGGCCAGCGGCTGTCTGACGATGGTTTTCCACTTCGCCGGCGCGGCCTTTCTGATGTCGCTCAGGTAGATTTCGTGGTGTTTCCCGACCAGCGTACCGCGGCCGCGTATGAACTCGTGCACCTTCTCGATCGTCGGTCCCTCCTCCGAGAACGGGCCGATGTGAAGCGTCTGCGCGCAGATCCCCTCGGACAGGGGTTCAAAGCGAAGTTTCGCAATGGCCGGGGGGGTCTTCTTTTTTTTCACGTCGGCGATGGCTGCTGTGACGATCGTCGCGGTGACGAACGATGGCTGCATGATCATCGCGGTCCACTTCCATTCCGACTTGTCCCCGGTCGCGAACGCGGCCATGTCGTCGGCCCACCAGAGACTCTCAAACGGCATCACCCCGTAGTCGATCTCCTGCGACTTCTTGACCATGAACTTCACGGTGTACGCGACGGCAAACAAGGTCTCGATGGCCTCGGCGTAGGCTTTCGAGGTGTTGGGGTCGCCCTTGCCGTCGATCATCAGATAGTTCATGGTTGGAACGTCGACCAGCGCTACCGCCTTGGCTGACGGCTGATAGAGCGACGTCAACTCCTTTTTGAGATCAATTTTCTTCATGGGATGTCCTCCCTTGCAGACTAACTGTGCATTGCCTGGGCCAAACCGTCAGACACAACAGAATTGTGGAAGCCATCGGCACGAAGGAGACATCTGTCTCTGGCGGAAGGCTGGACCACTCGCGAGAACGGGGGTGCAGCGACAGGACCCCGACGCACGGGACCGGTGGACCGCCGGGCAACCAAATCGCTCTGAAGGTTCTCCGACAGCTCACCCAGTTTGACCCGTGACCGATTCATGTTGCGTCCTATGTCTCCTGCAACCGATCCTTCACCTTCTGCGGGATCTTCGTCGCCAACTCCGGATAGGACTCGATGATTCGGGAAATGTCGGCGAGATCCTTCTGCCTCTTGCTTCTCCTGCGCGTGTCATCCATGTAGGCCCACACCTTGCCCTGTAATACATTGTCCAGCGATGCCACCTTCATCTGGTATCCGAGGATCTCTGCCACCGTCGCGCTCGGGATGAAGGCCTGATAGCGGGGATCGGTCTGCACTTGAATCCGGAGGTCTGACTCTGCACCGGTGATGTTAACGCTATGGGGAAACTCCTCAACCTTCATCTGCAGCTCTCTGGCGGCCTTGGCTACCGCCGGGACATTGCCCACAGCGACCACAATGTCCACATCAAGGCTCACGACCGGCTCGACATAGGCATTGACGGCAAGGCCACCGATCAGGCAGTAGTCCGAACCTGTTTGACCGAGAATGCCAAGAAGCTGTTGGAGAATGTCCGCCTTTCCCTTTGCCAGGGAATTCAGGAACTCTTTTCCGGTCATCACGCTCTCCCTTTTCCCATTTTAGTGAACCGTTAGACCTTTTCCGCCATCGACAGCTCTACGACAACCTGCCCCCACCCGCCGCACTGAACGCCAACATCGAAGCACGGAGCCGGACCGGCGGAACTTCATTTGATTGGGATCGACGCCGGCATAGAACAACTCGCTGGCGGCGTTCAGCGCAAAGACGCAGATCTTCTCTGGGTTGTGTTTTGTGAGCAGATTGCCGGCACCGTCGAAGATGAACTTGTCGCCGACCTGATGCTGACTGTTGCAGCCGTGGGCTTCGACGACCTCGATGATGATGCGCTTGTTCTGGAGATCGCGCCCCTTGTCGAGAACGGCTTCATTGCGGGGATTGCCCTTGAAGAGCTCCAATTCGTCCTTGGAGTACTTGAGGTGATTCTGGATGAGCCGCCACTTCAGCTTGTCCCGCGAGGGCTTATCCATCATTCCTCCGCTCGAGCACCGGATATCTTCATTGCTGCTTTCCGTCCTGCACAGGACACTGGAGAGCATGGCGACGCCTTGCCCGGTGAACGCGTGGGGGAGGTAGCGTCGGGGCGCGTCCAGTGCTCGCGGGCGTAGTTGAGATACATGTGCATTTGCCCGGCGTCGGCGTGGGTGAACTTGCCGAGCTTCAGATCGACGATGACCAGGCACTTCAGGCGGCCGATGAACGCGAAATCCGAGCCTAACTCCATGAGGAATGTCTCGAGGTGACGGATGAGGCCATCTTCGAGAGGGTGGTCCGATCGTAGAACTGACTGTCGATCTGGCGATCGAGTTGCCGCACCGACCAGCCGCCGCGGAGGGCTTCGGTTTCATAGGAGCTGCGTGCGTGCTCGTTCTTGACGGCGAGCAGGCGAACGTAGGCGGACCAAGGGAGGGGGAAGCGGATGGCAATCTGCGCCAAGGGAGATTCTGCAGACACTGTCAGCAGAATCGGGTCGGGACCCCGGTGTTGTTCCTCGGTTTCTACCATGGACTTGTCGACCGGGTCCCAGCCGGCTTTGCGCAGCAGGTCGTCGATGACGATCCTGGCGTCGGATTCCTTCTGGTAGTCCATGCCTGCCCCCCGGTGCCGGTGCGTACGGCGCGGTTGTTCCCTGCTGACATCGCGACAGAGACCGCCGCTTCGGGAAGCCTAGAGGCTCCGGGTGGTGAAAGCAATCCCGCCGTCGCCAGCTCCAGCGCGTCGAAGCCGTACTTGGCGCGGACGCGGTCGACCGCCGGGAAGAGCGCCGCGAGGCGGGCGTCGCGCGTCGCGGTGAAGAGGCCGAGCTGCTCGCCCGAGAGGCGCAGGCGCTCGAGCGCGATGCCGATCAGGCGCACGCGCACGCGCCGGCCGACCGCGCCGAACATCAGCTCGCGCGCCGCGGCGAGCAGTTCGCCGTCGCGGTCCGAGGGCGGGGAGAGCGCGCGGCTGCGCGTCACGGTGCGAAAGTCCGAGTAGCGCACCTTGACGGTGACGCCGCCGGCCTTCATCCCGGCCTTGCGCAGCCGGTGCGCGGCCTTCTCGACGAGGCGGCACAGCGTGCCTTCGAGGACGACGGGGTCGGCGGTGTCCTGCTCGAAGGTGGTCTCGTGGCCGACGCTCTTGCGCTCGCCGCCCTCTTCGACCGGGGAGTCGGACTCGCCGCGCGCCTTGCGGGCCAGCTCCGGGCCGAAGGTGCCGAGTGCCGCAGCGAGGACAGTCGAAGGGATCGAGGCCAGGTGCCCGGTGCGAGTCACGCCGAGACGCTCGAGCGCCACGCCGGTGACCGGGCCGACGCCGGGGATCGCGCGCGCCGGCAGCGGCGCGAGCACGTCGGCCTCGGCGCCGTGGACGATCCACATCACGCCGGCCGGCTTGGCGAGACGCGAGCCGATCTTCGCCGCCAGCTTGTTCGCGGCCAGGCCGGCGGACGACGGCAGCCCGAGCTCGGCGTCAATTTCAGCGCGGATGCGCCGCAGCAGCGGGAAGACCCCGTCGTAGATCAGGTTGCAGCCGGAGAAATCGAGGTAGAACTCGTCGATCGACGCGGCCTGGACGCCGGGGGCGTAGCGCTCGAGGATCGTTCGCACCTTGTCGTGGTACTCGCCGTAGAGCTTGTGGTGGCCGGGCGCGAAGATCAGCGGCGGGCAGAGTTCCTTCGCGCGCCTCGATGCCATCGCCGAGCGCACGCCGTAGCGTCGCGCCTCGTACGATGCCGAGGCGACGACGCCCCGGCCGCCCGGATCGCCGCCGACGGCCACCGGCTTGCCGACGAGCGACGGGTCGAGCAGTCGTTCCACCGACACGAAGAAACAGTCCATGTCGAGGTGCGCGATCCAGCGGAGCATGGCGACGCCGAAAATCGGGACAGATTTATTTTTGCGGGAAACAGATCTGTCCCGGTTTCACCGTTTGCCGGAACGGGCCTCGTTGAGACGGGAGGCGACCTCCCGCGCGAACCCGCGCAGGACGCGGGAGCCTTCCCGCCGGGGGGTGAGCGCGCCCGGCAGCAGCGCCGGCTCGTGCCGAATCACCAGGCGGATGCGGCCGGATGTCCTCTCGATCGTGCAGAACTCGTCGGTGCGCGTGCTGCTCATGGTGTCCCCTCCCGTCCTAAAATCTCCGGACAACGCCGATGACCTTTCCCGCGACACGGAACTCCGGGTCCCCGTCCCAGACCCGGATCGGGTCCAGCGCCGGGTTCTCCGGCTGCAGGCGCCAGCTCCCCTGCTCGTGAAAAAGCCGCTTCACGGTGGCCTCGCCGCCGATGAAGGCCACGCCGATTTCGCCCGAGGCGATCTGCTCCTGGTGGCGCACCACGACGAGGTCGCCGTCGTTGATGCCGGCGCCGATCATGCTCTCGCCCCGCACCTTGAGCAGGAACGTCCCGTCCCCGCGCCCGAACAGTTCGTTGAGGTCGACATAGCCCTCGAAGTTCTCCTCGGCGAGCATCGGTGTCCCGGCGGGGACCGCGCCGAGGAGCGGCCACCCCTGGGGCGCGGCCGGCGCGGCGGCGCGCAGCGACGGGGAGAGACTGAGCGCCCGCGACTTCTCGCCCGTGCGCTTGAGAAACCCCTTGCGCTCGAGCGCCAGCACATGGTCGCGCGCGGCGTTCGGCGAGGCGAGGCCGAAGCACTCCGCGATCTCCTTGAGCGTCGGGGGGAAGCCTTCGTCGCGCACCCGCCCCACGATGAAATCGAGGATTTCTTCCTGCCGCTTTGTCAGCCCCTTCGCCATGGCTTCCCGCCTTCCGTGTCCATGATGACTGTTCGTACTATACTGGGCACAATATACTGTTAATAAGTACAGTAGTCAAGTGGCAAACATAAGGGCTGGCAAAGATGCTGAAAACTCACGGAACGGATATGGGAAGGGTGACTGGCCCCGTCAGTCTTCGCGCGGGCTGCGGGGTCCTGACGCTGCGGACCTCCAGCGTGCTCCCTGCGGTCCGCC
>CAZEOK010000057.1:12611-19091 GCA_964513745.1 uncultured bacterium | reverse complement strand
GTCTTGCCGCAGCCGGAGGGGCCGATGAAGGCCGTGATCCGGTGCGCCGGGATGGTCAGGCTCACGTCCTGCAGAGCGTGAAACGCCCCGTAGTAGAGGTTGAGCGACCGCACGTCGACCTTGCCCTCGCCCGCCATGGCCTAGCCGAACCTCCCGGAGATGTAGTCGTCGGTGCGCCGGTCCCGTGGCACGGTGAACATCTGCTGCGCCGGCCCGTGCTCGACCAGCTCGCCCATCAGGAAGTAGGCCACCTCGTCGGAGACGCGCGCAGCCTGCTTGGTGTTGTTGGTCACCAGCACGATCGTGAAGCGCTCCTTGAGCTCGGAGAGCGCCTCCTCGATCTTGAGCGTCGAGATCGGGTCGAGCCCGGAACAGGGCTCGTCGAGCAGGATCACCTCGGGGTCGAGCGCGATGGTCCGCGCGATGCACAGGCGTTGCTGCTGGCCCCCCGAGAGGCGCAGCGCCGAGGCGTCGAGCCGGTCCTTGACCTCGTCCCAGAGTATCGCCGCCTTGAGCGAGGACTCCACGAGCTCGTCGAGGCGCGAGCGCTCGTCGATCCCGTGCAACCGCGGTCCGTAGGCGATGTTGTCGTAGATGCTGCGCGGCAGCGGCACCGGCGTGTCGAAGACCATGCCGACGCGCCGGCGCAGGTCCGGCGGCTCGACCCGCGGACCGTGGATGTCCTCGCCGTCGAGCAGGATTCGTCCTTCGCGGCGCGTCCCGTGCAGCAGGTCCGTCATCCGGTTGAGACAGCGCAGCAGCGTGCTCTTGCCGCTCGAGGAGGGGCCGACGATGCCGAGGATGCTGTTGCCGGCGATCGCCAGGGTGATGTCCCGCAGCGCCGCCTGACCCCCCGGGTAGAAGAAGCTGAAGGCTTCGATGCGCACCTTCGCCCCGTTGCCGGCGCTGCGCTCCTCGACGCTCACGAGAACCTCCGCATCATCCGGTGCATCAGCCCGTAGGCCGTGACGTTGATCGTCAGGATCGAGATCATCAGCACCGCGGCCGTGCCGTATGCCATCTCGGCGGAGATCCCCTCCCGGGCCAGGATGTAGAAGTGCACGCCGAGCGTGCGCCCGGAGTCGAGGAGCGTTGTCGGGGGCATCAGGCTCGAGCCCGCGGTGAAGATCACGGCGGCCGTTTCGCCGATACAGCGGCCGATGCTGAGCATGATCCCGGTGACGATTCCCGGCAGCGCCCCGGGGAGCACGACGCGCGTCACCGTCTGCCAGCGCGTGCCGCCGAGCGAGTAGCTGACCTCGCGCTGGGCGTGCGGCACCGCGAGGATCGCCTCCTCGCTGGTGCGGATGATCGTCGGCAGCACCATGATCGCCATCGTCAGCCCGCCGGAGATGATCGACCAGCCGAGCTGCAGGTAGAGCACGAAGGTCACGAAGCCGAAGAGCCCGAGGATGATCGAGGGGACGCCGGCGAGGCACTCCGCGGCGAAGCGGATGATGCGCGTCAGCCGGCCCTCGCGCGTGTATTCGGTGAGATAGATCGCCGTGCCGACGCCGAGCGGGGTGGCGATCGCGAGCGCCACGACCGAGAGGAAGACCGTGCTGACGATAAAGGGGAAGATGCCGCCGGCCCGGCCCATGTCGATCGCGTGCCCGGTGAAGAACTCCCAGCTGAACACGGGCAGCCCCTTGAGCAGCAGGTAGGTGATGATGAAAATCAGGATCGAGAGGGTGAGGGCCGTCACCAGGACCAGCAGCGCCTTGATGATCCGCTGTGCGAAATCCGGGTGGATCAGCCGCCTCATCGCGCGCGCCTCCGGGAAGTCGCCGTCGCGGCGAGGTTGAGTATCATGATCATCACGAAGAGGATGACCCCGGTGGCGAACAGCGCCTGCTGGTGCTTGCCCGAGGCGTAGCCGAGTTCCAGGGCGATGTTGGAGGTCAGCGTCCGGATCGGGTCGAGCGGGGAGCCGGGCAGGTCGAGCGCGTTGCCGGTGACCATGATCACGGCCATCGTCTCGCCGATCGCGCGGCCCATGCCGAGGATCACGGCGGTGACGATCCCGGAGCGGGCCGCGGGCAGGACCACGTGTTGCACCGTCTGCGCCGTGGTCGCCCCGAGCGCGAGAGAACCTTCACGATAGGAGCGCGGCACCGCCTCGAGCGCGTCGATCGAGATGCTGATCACCGTCGGCAGGATCATCACCCCGAGGATGAGGGCTCCGGCGAGCAGCGAGAGCCCGGGGCCGCCGAGAAAAGTTCGGATCAGCGGCACGAGGAAGACCACGCCGAGGAAGCCGTAGACGACCGAGGGGATGCCGGCGAGCAGCTCGATCGCGGGCTTGAGGATCCGGCGCACGCGCGGCTTGGAGAACTCCACGAGGAAGATCGCGCAGGAGAGCCCGAGCGGGACGCCGAGCAGCAGCGCCCCCCCGGTGGCCAGCAGCGAGCCGACGATCATCGGCAGCAGCCCGAATTTCCCCTTGGTCGGCGCCCAGTCGAGCGTGCCGAGCATCTTCCCCGGGCCGACCTCGATGATGAACGGCAGACCTTCCTTGAAGATGAAGATGGTGATGATGAAGAGGATCGCGATCGAGGAGACGGCGATCAGCGTCAGCGACAGCTCGATCGCCCCCTCGCCGCGGCGCTTCACGTTCACGGCTGCACCCCGGGGATCAGGCCTTCGAGGCCGAGCAGGCGCTGGCCCTCGGGCCCGAGGACGTAGTCGATGAACGCGCGCGCTGCCCCGGTCGGCGTCTCGCGGGTCAGGAAGAGGAAGGGGCGGACCACCGCATACCGCTTGGCGACGATTGTCTCGCGGGTCGGGAGCACCCCGTCCACCGGCAGTGCGCGCACCCGCTGGTCCACCAGGCCGAGCGAGATGTAGCCGAGCGCGTCCGGGTCGCTCGCGACGATCTCTCTCACCGCGCCGTTGGAGTCCTGGACGAGGGCCCGGGGCGCGATCTCCTTTTTCCCCATGACCATTTCCTCGAACGCGCCGCGGGTGCCCGAGCCCTCCTCGCGGGTGACGAAATGGATCGGGCGATCGGGCCCGCCCACCAGGCTCCAGCGCGGGATCTCCCCGGCGAAGATCGCGGCGATCTCCGCGCGCGAGAGCCCGGCGACAGGGTTCGAGGCATTGGCGATGATCGCGATACCATCAAGGGCGATCGTGACCTGATGGAGCGACTCCTCGGTGTCCTTGAGGTGGCGCGAGGACATGCCGATCTGGGCCGCACCGGTCTCGGCCGCGCGCACCCCGGCCGTCGAGCCGCCGCCCTGGACGTTAATAGCGAGTCCCGCGTGAGCGGTCATGTAGGTTTCGGCGAGCTTCTCGGCAAAAGGTTGTACGGAGGTCGATCCGGCGATCGTCAGGGTCGAGCCGGCCTCCCCGCCGCCACCGCGGTGACATGCAGCGAGAAGAGGAAAAAACAGTGAAAAAACAATAAAAACGAACCTCACTGGTCCGAGGATCCCCCGCGCGGGGCGGCTGTCAGCTGTCATGATCATGACGCAAGCCGGGATGCTAGCATCGCCACCGGGGGATGTCAAAGCTGCGATGATCGGTGATGGGGGCGCGTGCTGGTCCCCACCCCGGCCTCTCCGAGGAAACTTGACACCCTCGGACGGTGTGGTGGATGATCCATTCCGCTATTATCCACGCTATGGAAAATAAAACAGGGATCTACGTTGCCGGACTCGTGGTCTGTCTCGCGCTCTCCGCGTTCTTCAACGCCGCCGAGACCTCCCTGGTCTCGCTTGGCAAGGTGCGCCTGCGCCGGCTCAAGGGGCGGCACCCGCGCGTCGGGGCGGTCGTCGAGCGGCTGACCGAAAATCCCGACCGGCTGCTCAGCACGCTGCTCATCGGCAACAACCTCGCGAACACGGCGGCCTCGGCGGCAGGAACCGCACTCGCGATCGAGTTCGCACCGGGGCACCCGGTGCTCGCGGCAACGGTGGCGGTCACCGTCATCCTGCTGCTCTTCGCGGAGATCACTCCGAAGGTGCTTGCGGCAAGCTTCGCCGAGCCGGTCGCCCTCGCGGTGGCGCAGCCCCTCGATCTCGTCGCGCGCATCGCCACCCCGCTGATCAAGGTCCTCTCCCTGGCGCCGCGGGCGCTGCTCTGGCTCCTCGGCGGGGGCCGGCGGGATGCCGGGGAGACGATATCCGAGGACATCAAGACGATGGCGGTTCTCGGGCGCGAGGAGGGGAGCATCGGCAAGGACGAGCAGGAGATGATCCACAGCGTCGTGGAGTTCGGCACGCTCACCGCTGGCCAGGTCATGGTTTCGCGCGTCGACATCCTGAGCCTCGATCTCGATCTGCCGCGGGAGGAGACGATCGACCTCGTGATCGAGAGCGGCCACTCGCGCATACCCGTCTACCGCGGGTCGAAGGACCACATCGACGGCGTTCTGCAGGCTCGCGATTTTCTGTTGGCCTGGCGCCGCGGCGAGGCCGAGGGCATCGAGCGGTTCGTGCGCCCCCCCCTGTTCATTCCCGATTCGATGCGGGTGAGCACGCTGTTTCGCGAGTTCCGCGCGCGCAACGAGCGCATGGCGATCGTGGTCGACGAGTACGGCGGGACCGCGGGCATCGTGACGCTCGAGGACGTGCTCGGGGAGATTGTCGGGGAGATCGTCGACGAGGATCGCGACGTGGCGCTGCTCGCTGCCCGGCGCGACGGGTCGGCAACGGTCAGCGGCCAGATCGCCCTGGACGACCTCAACGCGAAGGCCGGCCTCGCGCTGCCCGACGAGGAGTTCCAGACGCTCAGCGGCCTGCTCGTGAATCATCTCGGGCGGGTTCCCTTCCCGGGGGAGGAGATCGTCCTGCCCGGCGTGGTGTTCCACGTGCTCGACGCGGATCACCGGCGGATCTACCGGCTGGCGATGAAGAAGCAGGCCCCGCCGGCCTGATCGAGCGTCCCCGTGCGGACTGCGGGGTCCTGTCGCTTCGCACCCCCGTCCAGCGCCACCCCAAAGCCGCAAGTCCCGCGATGGTTGATTGGTGTCTCAGAATGCTCCGTCAGAGCGGATAGGCGCGCTCCGCGATCTTTGCCAGACACTGCTCCAGCGGCAGTGTCGTCTCCACCCGGACGGCATCTGGCCAGGGGTCGAATGAGCGCCGCATCGAGCGGTAGACCTCCCAACCGGCATCCGACGGTCCCGCGTAGGCAGGGTGCGAGCGCGCGGCGAGGCGCTGCCGCGCGACGCGTGCTGGACACCGGCACTGCGCGGCGACGAGCACCCCGCCAGCGGCCCGCGCCAGCGCTGCCGCCCGCCGCCGGTCGGTTGCGCGGCTGAAGGTCGCATCGAGGATCACGCTTCGCCCGGCGCGCAATTGACGCTCGGCCTGAACGAGCAATTCCCGGTAGGTCAACTCGGACATCGGCGGGCCGTAGATCCCGGCGCCGACGGCGGCTGCTAGCCGTTCGCCCGGATGAGCCCCCGCCAGTTCCTTGCGCAGCTCGTCGGAGCAGATGCGGTCCGCGCCGACGCGCTCGGCAAACGCGCGCGCAACGGTGCTTTTACCGCTGCCCGGCAACCCGCCGACGAGGACGAGTCGTGGGCGCGCGTCGCGCCGCGCCAGATCGCGCGCGAGCCGGAAGTAGCTCTCGGCGCGGCGTGCCGCCGCCCGCTTGCCGGAGGCGGTGATGCCCGGGTCGGCGAGTCGGAGGCTTTCGACCTTCTCGCGCACTACCGCGCGGTAGCAGCCGTAGAAGGGAACAAGCAGCCGGACCTCCCAGTCGCCGGTGCGCCGCAGGTACTCGCTCATCAGGACGGAAGCCAGGTCCGGGCGCCGGTGGTGGAGCAGATCCATGTAGAGAAAAGCGATGTCGGCGGCCACGTCGCACACGCGCAAGCGGTCGGAGAACTCGATGCAGTCGTAGATCATCACGCTGCCGCGATCGATACAGACATGCTCCGCGTGCAGGTCTCCGTGGCCGTCGCGGATCCGCCCGCCGCGCGCCCGGCGCTCCAACAGCGGGCGCCGGCGCTCGAGGAAGTCGTGGTTGTAGTCCCAGACAAGCAGATAATCGCTGTTGCTCACGGTCTTCCCGAGGAAGGGGACGGTTTGGCGGAAGTTCTCGCGCAGATTCTCGGCAAGCACCGCGACCCGGCGCCAGCGCGGGGCTGCCGCGGCTGCCGCGGCATGAAAGGCGGCGATGCGGCGGGCGACGCTGCGCAGATCGGCCGCCGCCGCCGTGCGTCGTGACAGCATCTCGGTCAGCAGCCGCTTCTGTGGCAACAATCGCATCACGACGGCGTGTTCGACCACGCGTCCGGGGGGGCGGAGGGAGAAGTCCCCGTCAGCGGCCGCGTCCCGCAGCCTCGACGGGGTCGGCGGCCTGCAGTAGATCGGCACGACGCCGAGGTATAGTCCCGGTGCGAGGCGCCGGTTCAACTCCACCGGGTCCCACCCGTCGTAAGCGTCGTCGTCGGTCGCTTGGGGGATTTTGCGCTTTTTGGGCATGACTCCTCGCGGGTTCGATGCGTGATGATGCGGGTTGTCGGGG
>CAZEOK010000057.1:0-12601 GCA_964513745.1 uncultured bacterium | reverse complement strand
AGGCTTCTTGACCTTGTAGACGCGTTCGCCGGCGATGAAGACCCAGGAGATGTGCGTTTGAATAAGTCGCACGCTGGATGGACCGTGGGGGTAGATCGCCGGCCGGAGCATCGCGCGAACGAGCGGCGGATGCAGAGTGGGCCGAACACCGGGTGGCTTTTCCATGGCTCCCCCCTGGATGTCTTGTGCTACATTGTACTCCAGAAAACAGGATTTCTTCCGCTCGGAGGAACGGTTTTCCTTCCCCGAGCGGGGGAGTCGTTCGCTGGGGATGGATATCGCCGCCAGCCCAGACCACGGAGGATGTGACCTGATGGCTCTGATCAAGAAGTCACAGCCGTCGCAGCGGCCGTGCATCATCTGCGGCAAACCCGCGCTCCAGAGCATCTGCCCGACCTGCGAGGCGCGTATTCAGGGTGAGGCGATCGAGAAGAAGACCGGGGTCGAGAAAAAGGGGCGGACGGAGCAGGGTCGACAGTGAGGGTCGCGCGCGGCGTTGTCTTCGGCTGCTGTCTCCTCGCGGCCGGACTCGCCGGCGGCGCGGGGCCCGCCGATGGCCAGGAAACGGTGGACCTGGTCGTCGCCTACCCTCCCGACCGCACGCTGGTCGAGAAGCCAGACCTGCCCATCGAAGGCTATGTGCGCACCCCGGGCGTCGAGGAGATCGAGATCATCCTCAACGACGGCAAGCCCCAGAGCGCCGCGGTGCGCGATCGGTTTTTCGCGGAGGAAGTCAGCCTCGACGACGGATTGAACAGGATACGGATCGGGTCAGTTGTGCGTTTGGTCTGGCTCGCCTCGGATTCGGCAAAACCGCCGGGGGACTACCAGCGGATTTTCGGGCACTTCGGCCTCGACGACGGCTGCCGAGAGTGTCACCAGATCGATGAGTCGGGGAAATTCACCCTCTCCGGCGAGCGCGAGGAGATCTGCGGGTGGTGCCACGGCGACCTCACCCGCGGCCGCCTCGGCGTCGCCTGGGTCTCCGTGCACGCGCCGGTTCGCTCCGGCAGGTGCCTTGAGTGTCACGATCCCCACGCCTCCCCCAGGAAAGGCCTGCCATCGAAAAAGCCCCCGCGCTGTGCCGACTGCCATGCCGCCGTCACCGAGCGGTTGACAACCGACCGTTTCGTGCACGGCCCGATGAACCTCGGCGACTGTCGCCTCTGCCACGCGGTGCACGCATCGGCCCAGCCGAAGCTGCTCATCCGGCCGGCAACCGCCCTCTGCACCGATTGTCACAGCGACGTGCTGCCTCCCGCGGGGACTCCCGCGGCCCTGCAGCCCCACCCGATGATTCCGGAGGGCCAGTGCGGACGCTGCCACGAGCCGCACTCCTCGGCGAACCAGCACATGCTCCGCCAGCCGGCGGGTCGGCTCTGCCAGGGGTGCCATGAAGGCAGGACGCGCAGCTTTCACGAGGCCAAGGGATTCTCGATCTATGTCTGCGCCAAGTGCCACGATCTGCACCGGCCGACCCAGCCGCACCTGATCATGGATTCCAGCCGCTCTTTGTGCACCGACTGCCACGATTACCGCGGCGAAGCACTGTTCACACATTCTTTCGTCGCCGAGGGCAAATGCTTTCTCTGCCACAGCTTCCACGAGTCGCCGCTGTCAGCCGACGTGGCAACGATCTGTCTCGGCTGCCATGGGGGCAATCCGCGCCTGGCGGCCGCGCACCGCGGCGTCGCCATCGATCGTTCGCGCTGCACGGTCTGCCACCAGCCGCACCAGGCCAAGCGGGGCAAGCTGCTGCGGGTCCAGGAGCACACCCCCTTCGCGGAAGGGGAGTGCGACGCCTGCCACCGCGACCGGTCGGCGCTGGTCGGCCCGGTCTACCGCCCCCTCTGCCTGGATTGTCATCGCCGGCTGGACCTGGCCGCTCGCGCCGCGCCCCCGGCCGAGGTGCACCCGCCGTTTCGGGACGGCGACTGCAGCGCGTGCCATCGCAGCCACAACGCCGATGCGCCGAACCTGGTTCGGGAACCCGGGGGCAGAAACTGCCTCGAATGTCACCGCCCCATGCGCAAAGCCATGCTACTCAAGCCGGTTTCGGCGCACCGCGCGGTTCTCGAGGGTCGCTGCGGCGACTGTCACGACCCGCATTTCTCGGAGAGCGCCGCGCTGCTGCGCCGGCCGCAGGTCGAGCTTTGCCCGTCCTGCCACACGGCCAGCCTGCAGGCTCCCGGGGGGGCACCGTGGCCAGTGCCGCACAAACCGGTCGCCGAGGGCAAATGTCGTCTTTGCCACCGCCACCACAACGCGGCGAACCCGGCATTGCTCAAGTCCCCGATGCCGCAGCCCTGCCGCCCCTGCCACGGGGAGTTCTTCGCCGCGCTCGAGGGCCCGGGGATACGCTCGCGTCATGCTCCGGTGAAGGAGGGGGCGTGCGGGGCCTGCCACGATCTGCACGGGGGCGTTGCATCCCACTTGCTCAAGAGGGAGGCGGGCGGCAGGGTTTGCCTGGGGTGCCACAAGGAACCGAAGGGTACGCATCACGGTGCCACCCCGGCCGAGCCCGGAACCGGGGATGGCGACTCTCAACCGGAGGCGAACGGCTGCGTGCATTGCCACCTCCCGCATGCCTCGAGCGAGACCCGGTTGCTGCGTGCATTCAACGACCGTGTCTGCCGGGGCTGCCACAAGGCGTGACACCTCAGGCGTGACAGCGCCCTGCGCCGGGCTACTTCGAGAGATAGGACTGGCTGATGTGGCAGCCGCCGAGGCATTTGCCGCCGCTGCCGATCTTGTGGAACTCGATCTGGAGACACGGGACCCCGTTGCAATCCAGCACGCGCCGGATCAGCCGGGGGTTCTCCGTCGCGTGCGGATCGTGGCAGTTCCTGCAGGTGACGCCGGGCTGCACGCGCGTCCCGAGTTCCGAGCGCGACACCCGATCGCGCAGGTGCAACGCGTGCAGGTTCCTCGTCCCGTCAGCAAATCCGGTGTCGCCGCCGCGGTTCGGGTCGGTGAGCGCGCCCTCGTCGTGGCACTCCAGACAGAGGCCGTAACGCTCGGGGCTGAAGGAGAGGTACTGCTCGATCGGGAAGGTGCGAGCCAGCAGCCGTTCGTTGGCCGCGCCGTGCACCGGGTGACAAGCGTCGCAGTCGCCCTCGCGCACCGGGTCGTGGACCGTCTCCTGCGCAAAGCGCCGGCGCGGGTGGCAGGTGAAGCAGAGCGCTGGGCGGGGTGCGCGCACCAGCGACTTCTCGCGGGCGGCGTGGGCGCGGTGGCAGCCGAGACAGCCCTTGGCGGCGATCGCAGTGTGCGGGTGCCGCTCGCTGCCGATCTCATCGTGGCACTGCCGGCAGACCTTGGATGTGCTCGCGGCGATCTTCCACCCGGCGGCTGGCTCGCCGTGGCAGGAGCCGCAGTCTCCCTCGGCAAAAGGCGGGTGGCGCTGCTCGTAGACGAAGCTTGCGGCCTCCCCGCCGTGCGGATCGTGGCACTCGGTACAGCGGCTGCCCTCGAGGGCGAAGCCACCATGGGCCGTCCGGGAGACCTCCGTCCCGAGATCGTGGCAGCGGGCGCAGACGCGGTCCTCGCGGCCAAGGAGGATCAGCCGGTTTTCCGGGCCGTGATCGAGATGGCAGAAGCTGCAGGCGCCGGCGCGCACCGGGGCGTGGATGCGACCCTTGGCGAAGCGCTTCACCTCCTTCTCGTGGCAGGCGACGCAGCGCTTGTTGATGCTCCGCTCGAGGGGGCTCTGCTCGGGCAGGGCGGATCTCGTGTGCGGCGGAGTGACCGAGGGCGCCGGGGCCGGAGGGGAAGCAGGCTCCCCTGCGCCCGTGAACGCGTATGCTTGGGGCGCGTGGCATCCCGAGAGGCACTGTCCGCCTCTGTCCGTGCGCCGGTATTCCAGCTTCAGGCAGGGGACTCCACCGCAGTCGAGCTCTCGTCGCACGAGCCGCGGCTCCTCGGACGTGTGCACCTCGTGGCAGTTGCGGCAGGAGAGGGCCTGGCGCGCCTCGCCGGCTCGCGACGGGGCCGACCCGCCGAGGTGTAGAGCATGGAGGTTTGCCCCGCCCGAGCGAAAGAGGGTGGACTCCGCCGTTTCGGTAAAGAAATTCTTACGGTCGTGACAACCGAGACAGAGGGCGACGTCGCCCTCAGAACCGATCAGGCGTCCGGGCGCGTAACGCGCCTTGAGCAGCGAGGGCCGGCGCGAGGCGTGCGGGTCGTGGCAGGCCAGGCAACCGCCATGCTTGACGGGAGCATGGGTGATCCTGCGCGCGAACTCCTCCCCGCCATGGCAGCCGGCGCACAACTCACCCACCGGCTTGAGCAGCTTGCCGTCGTAGCGGTGGCACGGGTCGCACCGGCCGAAGGCGAGCGGTCGGTGGCGGTTGGGAAGCAGCAAGTGCTCCTCGGCTGAGCGATGCGGGTCATGGCAGGAAATGCACCGGACCTTCGGGCCGCGTATGTCATGGTGGGCTTTCAGGAATCCGGTGTCGCCGCTGTCGTGGCAGCCTTCGCAGAGTTCGTTGCCGGAGGCGGAGAGCACAAGGCGCCCGTCGTCGCCATGGTCGACGTGGCAGGAGGTGCAGTCGTCTTCGTCGAACGGCGGGTGAACGCTGCGGGAGCCGCCGCCGATGTCCTTTTTATCGTGGCACTCGCTGCATGGCTCGGCGGCAAGGCGGGCGGGCGTGCAGAAAAGCGACCAACCAACCAGCAATACGGCGGCGGCGCTGCGGGAAAATCGCCAACCGGGTGGGAGCGCTGGCAGCACCGGAGTCCCCGGTTCGGTGTGATGCTGGCGAAGCAGACCCGAGCCCCTGTTGTCCACCCCGCTGCCTCTGTCGCGCCGCGCCTGCTCGCTCATGCCCGCTCGGCGAATCGGATGGGGGTGTTGTTGATATCGGCAAGGACTGGGTCGTACGCCCTGCCGGGCGTGCGCGCCCCGTTGGTGGTCGTCGGACTGTTCATGGCGGCGCATTATGCCACACAGGATGCAGTCCAGCGGCCGGGATTCAGTGCCTCCGGAATCCCGGCGGCCATACGGCGGGTGACGGGGCGCAGTCGGTTGTTGACAGCGCCGCGATGGCGACACTACAATCAACGCCGATCATGGCCGACCTGCCCATCGTCAAGAAACTCGAAGCCGAGGTCGAGGCACTGGACCGCGAATTCCGCATCACGCTGCCCCGACTCATCCGCGAGGCTGCGGCGCAAGGCGATCTCTCCGACAACGCCGAGTACCGTGCGGCCAAGCAGCGGCAGGAGTTCGTCAACGCGCGCATCACGCAGCTCAAGCTGCGCCTCTCCGGCTTGGCCCTCGTCAATCTGGCGAGTATCCCGAAAGACCGGGCCGGCTTCGGGAGCACGGTGACGCTCGAAGATGCCGACACCGGCGAGGAGAAAGTCTACCGCCTGGTGCTGCCCGAGGAGGTCGACGCGCCGCAGGGGCTGATCTCGGCTGGTTCGCCCGTCGGCCAGGCGCTCGTCGGGAAGCAGGAGAACGACGAGGTCGTCATCCGCACCCCGACCGCGACGCGCACCTACCTCGTCGTCAAGCTCCGCACCATCCACTACGTCGACGAGTAGCCCCCCGCACCGCAGCCAGGGCGGATCAGTCTCCTGAACGCCCCGGGCTTACGAGAACAGGGGCGAGGCCACCAGAAAGAGGCTGAGGAGGATCAGCAGGGCGACGACGGCGATCCCCGCGATATTCGCCCAGCGGCCGTTGGCGTACTCGCCCATCAATTCCCGGTCGTTCACCAGCACGAGCATGAAGATCAGGATGAACGGCAGCACCAGGCCGTTGAGCACCTGGGAGAGGAACATGATCTTGATCAGCGGCATCCCCGGCAGCAGGATCGTGCCCGCGGCCGCGAGGATGATCAGCGAGTACAGCCCGTAGAACTGCGGCGCCTCCGCGAACTTGCGGTCCACGCCGACTTCCCAGCCCATGCCCTCGCAGACGGTGTAGGCCGTCGAGAGCGGCAGGATCGAGGCGGCGAAGAGGCTGGCGTTCAGCAGGCCGAAGGCGAAGAGATAGGCGTTGTATTTCCCCGCAATGGGTGCCAGCGCTAGCGCCGCGTCCTTGGCGGTCTCGATGCGCACGCCGTTGCGGTGGAGTGTCTCCGCGCAGGTGACCATGATGAAAAAGGCCACGACCGTCACCATGATCGAGCCGAGGATCACGTCCCAGCGCGAGTAGCGGTATTCCTCGATCCGGACGCCCTTCTCGACGATCGAGGCCTGCTGGTAGAACTGCATCCACGGCGCGATCGTCGTGCCGACCAGCGCGGTGAGCATCACCAGGTACTCGGTCGAGAGCGTCCCCTGCGGGCGGGCGACCTCGCGCAGGAGCCCCGTCCAGTTCGGCGCGACCTTGACGCCGGCCACGATGTAGGCCACGTAGAAGACGCAGGCGCCGAGGAAGATCTTCTCGACCGTGTTGTAGGTCCCCTTGACCACGAGCCACCAGACGAAGAACGCCGCGACCGGGACCGCCCAGTGGCGGCCGACCCCGAAGATCTCCATCGCCGACGCGACCCCGGCGAACTCGGCAACCGCGTTCCCGAAGTTGGTCACGACGAGGCAGAGCATCAGGTAGAAGGTGATCCGCACGCCGAAGCGCTCCCGGATCAGGTCGGCGAGCCCCTGGCCGGTCACCACGCCGAGGCGCGAGGTCATCTCCTGCACCAGCACGAGGGCGAAGGCGATCGGCACGAGCGACCAAAGCAGGGTCTGGCCGAAGTGCGCGCCGGCGAGCGAGTACGTCGTGATGCCGCCGGCGTCATTGTCGACGTTCGCGGTGATGATTCCCGGCCCGACGACGGAGAGGAAGATCAGCAGCCCCTTCCAGCGCGCCTGCAGCCAGGAGCGCGCGGCCGCCGGCGGGCGCGGCAGCAGGGGGCGCGCGGCGCTCACCGGCTGAGCTCCGGGGCCACGTCCTCGAGGACGTCGTCGATGGTGATGATGCCCTTCATGACGCCGCTGTCGTCCACGACGGGGAGGGCGCGGAAGCGGTATTTCGCGAACAGCTCGGCGGCGGCGCTCTTGTCCTCGCCGGTCGTGACGGAGATTACGCGGGTGCTCATCAGGTCGGCGAGGAGGCGCTCCGGGCTGGACACGATGAGGCTGCGCAGCGTGACGACGCCGACCAGGTGCCCGAGCTCGTCGAGCACATAGAGGTAGTAGATGTTCTCGGCCTCGCGCGCCTCCTGCCGGAGCACCGCGATCGTCTGGTCGACCGAGTAGCCGGTCTTGAGCGCGATGAAGTCTGTGGTCATGATGCCGCCCGCGGTGTCCTCCTCATGGGTCAGCAGCTCGCGGACCTCCTCCGAGCGCTCCGCCTCCATCCCCTCGAGGATGGTCTCGGCCTTTTCGTCCTCGAGCTCGCTCAGCAGGTCGGCCGCCTCGTCGGCAGCCATCTCCTCCACGACGCGCGTGGCGTGCTCCTCGCCCATCCCCTCGATCAGGTCGACCTGCGTCTCGGTGTCCATCTGCTCGAGCGCGTCGGCGGCGACTTCGGGGGTGAGCGAGCCAAAGAGCGCCTGGCGCTTGTGCATGTCGAGATCCTCGAGGACCTCGGCCAGCTCCGCCGGGTGCAGCTGCGCCAGAGGCTGGTGGCTGGTCGAGAGCCGCAGGACCTGGCGCGCGCCGTCGCGGCCGAAGTGGCCGAGGGGCTGCACGAACTTCCAGGCGATGAGGTGGTCGCGCAGCTGGTAGTCAAAAAGCCAGCGTGCCAGGGCGTTTACGACGGGGAGCCAGCCGAGGCGGCGGAAGAGGCCGCTCGCCCCGACGTCGACGTGGATCAGGCGCAGGCCGTCTTCTATGCGCAGCAGGTGCAGGTCATTGACGCGCACCACGCGGGCGCCGAAGGTGTCGATGATCTGCCGGTCGAGGATGTGCCGGCGCACGAAGAGAGCACCTTCGGGTGGATGGGCCGCCTCAGGCTGCTCCGGAGCCCGCCGTACGAGAATCTCGCCCTGCTCTATCGACGCGACCTGCGACCAGGGCAGGTAGAACGCCGGGCGCCGGCCGTGGCTGACCATGAAACCGGTGACGGCGGGATAGAGCTCCTCGGCGTTGGCGACCAGGTCGACCGGTTGCCCGAGCAGGCTGCGGTCGCGAACGTCCCGCACCTGCTTCTCGAACAATTCGGTGAGAAAAAAAAACATCTCCACCCCCTCCGCCCCGGACGATTATGGGCATGGAGCCGGCGAACGCAAGGCAATTCGGGCAACCACGGTGCCGGAAGGCGGAGAGCCTTGTCATGGCGGAACAGTCGCGCGACAATGCCCGTGGAAAGCCCATGGGCGCGCGCGCGGCGAGCCAGGGAAGGGAGGCTTGATGAAGACGGTGACGCGGTCGGGTCGTGCCGAGATGATTCACACACGAGGCGGGGGTCTGGTTGCGGGATTGCTGGCGCTGGTGCTCATTGGCGGGGCTGCGCCGCCGGCGTTTGCAGGCCAGGACCCAGGGATCCGGCTCGGGTACTTTACCGGCGGGGACGCGGACAACCCGGTGCCCGCTCTCGGTGTCTTCGCCCGCTTTGACATTCCCGGCCCTCTCAACCTCGAGGTTTCGGCCGATTACCGGCGCGAGCTGATCCGTTCGGGCGACCTTGAGGCAACGGTGATACCCGTGCGGGCCTCCGCGGTGCTCTCGTTCCTCCCCGTCGTGAGCCCCTACCTGCTCGCGGGGGGCGGCATCGAGTATGTCGGCATAGCGTTCAACAACGACTTCGAGGGCACGAGCAGCGATTCGACCGTGGTGGTCGAAGCCCACGCCGGCGGCGGGGTGGAGGTCAGTTTCGGGCCGCTCTCCCTCATCGGCGACCTGCGCTACAGCCGCTCGGGGGCGGTGTCGGCCGACTCGGTGCGGCGGGCGCTCGGGCACGATTACGACCCGAGCGGCTGGTACGCGAGCCTCTCCGCCGGGATCTCGTTCTAGCCCGGCCCCGCTGCCTTGGTGCGTCGAAACAGTCCGCTCCCGATCGACTCGGGCCGCGCGTTTCCGTCAAGTTCGAGAGGTTGGGGAGCCCCCGTTCCCCGTTTGGAACGGAGATGTCGCCGAGAAGGGGTCAGATGCAAGGCGGGAGGAGCCCAACGCCGCAAATAATCCGATTTGACCAACAGGCGCAGCATCGCTGGCGGTTCGTCGACAGGGAGCGTATCTTTATCGAGCCTCTAGAAATGGAGTCATAGGGCTCGTTCTGAACCACCCGGTTCCTCGGTTCAGGGCGAAAGTGCAGGTGCTGTTTTTCTGGGCGCTGACATTCGGAGACGGGAGGTCGTCATGATGGGTTGGGGTTGTGACATGCCTGGCTGGGGAGGTCACTGGTTGGGGGGAATTCTCATGCTGCTCTTCTGGATCCTCGTCATCGCCGGGATTGTGGCGCTTGTCAGGGGAGTCCTCTCCCGAACCGGTGGCGGATCTCCCGTCGCCGCACCCGAGAGTCCTCTCGAAATCCTGAAGCGCCGCTACGCCAAGGGAGAGATCGACAAAGCGGAGTTCGAGGAGAAGAGCAAGGACATTCTCGGATCGTAAGGGTCGGAGACTACCCTAAACACAAGGAGGATGGCTATGAAACGGTACTTGCTTGTCGCGCTCGTTGTTCTGACGGTGACGCCTGGTGTGACCTCGGCACAGATGGTGGGCGGCGGGATGAGCGGAGGCGGCGCACCCTCCTCGGCGCCAGCCCAGCAAGAGGCAAAACCGCAAATGCCGGCCTCCGGGATGAACACCGGCATGATGGGTCAGGGGATGATGGGTCAGGGTAAAGACATGATGGGCGGTCGCATGATGCCGGGTGGGATGATGGGACCCGAGATGATGGGTTCCATGATGCCGACGATGATGGACGGGATGATGCCCGGCAAGACGCGCGGCTGCATGATGATGGCCGAGGGCATGATGAAAGGCCAGATGGACATGGCCCAGATGCGCAAGGCACTCGCGCTGTCGGACGAGCAGTCGGAGAGATTGAGAGCGGGGCTGCGCCCCTTCCAGAAGGAGGCAATCCTCACCCTTGCCTCATTAAAGGTCGCCGAGCTGGAACTGGCGGACCTGCTCGCTGGCGAGAAAGTGGACTTCAGCAAGGTCGAGGCGAAGCTCAAGGAGATCGAGGCGATGCGCACGAAAGTCAGCCTCGCTCATCTCAGGGCCGCCGAGGCCGTGAAAGGCGTCCTCAGCAAGGAGCAACTGGAGAGGCTCCAAGGGGCGGTCGAGAGCAGCCCGGCTCCTACGCAGGCGACACCCGCTTCGCCGCAGAAGGGGGCTGCTCCGCAGCCCGGTTCCGAACATGAGCAGCATCACTAACCCGGGGTTCTGGCGCTCCCGGACCGGCCTCGCGCTCCTTGGTTTTCTCGGCATCGCCGCTTTCTTTCTGTTCACGGAGCATCGCGCCCACGTCCTGGGCGCACTCCCGTATGTTCTTCTCCTGCTCTGCCCTTTTCTTCATTTCTTCGGGCATGGCGGCCACGGGAGGCATGAGGAAGGAACCGCGAAAGATGATCACCATGGCCATGGTGGCACGGGGGACGGCCCATGAACGACATGCCCTCCTACGGCCTCTGGTCGCTGGTGATCATCAACTCCCTAGTCTTCATCATCTTCGCTTTCAGTTTCACGCACCCGGCGACCGGACGGGACTGGCGCTCCTTCAGTGCCTTCTCGGCCTTCATCGTCGCGCTTTTCACGGAAATGTATGGTTTTCCTCTGACGATCTATCTGCTCTCCGGCTGGCTGGGCAGTCGCTTCCCCGGCCTGGACCTGCTCTCGCACGATTCCGGCCACCTCTGGCACACCTTGCTAAGGATGAAGGGCAACCCCCACTTCGATCCCCTCCACCTGCTCAGCAGTGCCTTCATCTTTGGCGGGTTCGTGCTGCTCTCGGCAGCCTGGCGGGTGCTCTTCAAAGCACAACGGGAGCACCTCTTGGCGACGACCGGCCCCTACGCACGCCTTCGTCACCCGCAGTACGCGGCCTTTGTGTTGATCATGTTCGGCTTTCTTCTGCAATGGCCGACCCTGCCGACGCTCTTGATGTTCCCCGTCTTGGTTCTGATGTACGTGCGGCTGGCGAAGAGGGAAGAGCGCGAGGCACTCAAGGAATTCGGAGAGGCATATACGCGGTACGCCGCCCAGACACCGCCCTTCCTTCCGCATTTCACACATCTGGCAATGTCGAAGGGATAAGGAATGAGGACCGCTCGAAGGAGACTGCACAAAGGAGGAGATTGCAAATGACCAAAACGATATGGCACCTCTGCTGCGGGATCGTCGTCGCCGGTCTGTTGGCTCCAGTCGCTTTATCAAGCGCCGCACAGCCCATCATCCACGGGGCGATGATCCGCGAGGCGAAGCTGGAAGGTTTCTCTCTTCACTACCACCTTCTGGACTGGAAGGAACGGAACCTCCTGATGAAGGGCATGGAGGGGATGGACATGCCTGGAATGGATCGATCGGGCAAGGCCACGCATCATCTGCTGCTGTACATCGGAGGCGCCGACGGGAAGAACCCCGCCCCGGCGAAGGTGGGCTTCCAGATCACCGCGCCCGATGGAAGCGTACAGAAGACGCTGACAATGGGGATGCAGGGAGGATACGGGGCCGATGTCGCCATGCCGGTGAAAGGTACCTATGGTATCAAGATGAAGGCCGATCTCGGGGAGAAGACGCTTGTGGATGAGTTCTCCTTTGCGCTTAAATGATGGTCGGCGGTGGGATGAAGACGAGCCTCTACTCCTGTCCGATGCATCCGGAGGTTATCCGGGATGGCCCCGGTACGTGCCCGAAATGCGGCATGGCACTGGTGTTGAAGGTGTCGGCCGCCCCGACCGTGCAGACTGAATATGTCTGCCCGATGCATCCGGAAATACTGCGGTTTGCACCCGGGACTTGCCCCAAGTGTGGCATGGCACTCGAACCGAAAGAACCGGCGCCCACCGCGATGGGGAGCGAGTACGTCTGTCCGATGCACCCGGAAGTGGTGCGGACCCAGCCCGGCACCTGCCCAAAGTGCGGAATGGCCCTGGAGCTGCGTACCGCGACCGCGGATGGGGGCGACGAGAACGCGGAATACGTGAATATGCGCCGGCGCTTTGTCGCCGGGGCAGTGCTTACGACGCCTCTGGTGCTCATTGCCATGCGCGATTTCCTTCCCGGAGGGCGGCGCCTCGACTCCGTCGCGGGGCCGGGCATTTTGATGTGGCTGGAACTCCTTCTGGCGACGCCGGTCGTTCTGTGGGCCGGGTGGCCCTTTTCCGTCCGGGGGGTTCAATCGGTCGCGAACCGCAGTCTCAACATGTTCACGCTGATCGCGCTCGGCGTTTCCGTGGCTTATCTCTATAGCTTGGTGGCCGTCTTTTTCCCGGGGCTCTTCCCGGCGTCCATGCGCACTGCCGAGGGCATGGTGCCCGGCTACTTTGAGGCGGCCGCGGTGATCGTCACGCTGATCCTGCTCGGCCAGGTCCTGGAGCTGCGGGCGCGCAGCAGGACGGGCGCCGCGATCAAGGCCCTGCTCGGGCTCGCGCCCAAGACCGCCAGGAAAGTGCTCGATAACGGCGAGGAAGCCGACATCCCCCTCGGACACGTGCAGGTCGGGGACCGGCTCCGGATTCGGCCCGGCGAGAAGGTGCCCGTG